>JAZGHS010000048.1:0-22401 GCA_036481315.1 Candidatus Zixiibacteriota bacterium
GAGATCGAATAGTAGATTTTTCGATCCCCGGAATGCCGTGGTATCGGAGAAATGCAGAAATCCCGCTTTTTCCAACCCTATATCTACAAAGGCGGCTTGGATTCCGGGAAGGACAGCGGTGACTTTACCTTTGTAGATATCGCCGACAATCCTCTCGTTTTCGGGTCGCTCGGTGATCAACTCCACCAGCTTGCCGTCCTCTATGACCGCGATCCTGGTTTCGTAGTCTGTAACGTTTACATATATTTCCGAACCTGTTTTCGGACTCAAATTTCCTCCGTGTTCGTGAGATCGGCCCTGTTTTCGAATCTGTCGCCGAGTTTCAAACGATACCCTTTTACGAAATCGGCGCCCGATAGAGCTTTTCCCGATTCCGGTTTTATCTCTAAAATTTCGATTTCTCCTTCGCGACAGGATACGGTAATACCCGTTTTCGGATCGGCCCTGGTTACCATACCCGGCTCATTCGCCGGGGTTTCGGTACGGGACGTCCTGATCAATGTAACCCTCTTACCGTTTAGAAACGAGAACGCCCCCGGTTTCGGGGAGAGTCCTCGAGCAAGATTGTGTATTTCCGACGCCGATTTATCCCAATCGATCAGGCCCAATTCCGGGTGGATCTTGGGTGCGGGAGACGCTTTTGTGTGATCCTGTCCGACGACCGAATAATTATTTGATTCGATCAAATCCATTGTTTTTATAAGTAGATCCCCTCCGGCCTCGGCCATTCTACCGTATAAATCGCCGTATATTTCATCCGGCCCGATAGCGATTTTCCCCTGCAATAAAACATCCCCGGTATCGACTTTCTTCCCGATAAAAAAGGTCGTAAGCCCTGTCTCGCTTTCACCGTTGATCAACGCCCAGTTTATAGGCGCCGCTCCCCGGTATTGAGGCAGCAACGACGCGTGCAGATTCACACATCCGTCGGGCGGCCTCGAGAATACCTCTTCCGGAAGAATCCTGAACGCTACCACGCAATAGAAACTGGCGTTTAGAGAGTCCAGCCTTTCAAGAAACGCGGGATCTTTGAGCCTGTCAGGCTGTAGTACCTCGAGTCCGTGCTCAAGGGCAAGCTTTTTAACGTCCGGTTGTGCCAGTTTCCTGCCCCGTCCCCGCGGACGATCGGGGGCGGTGACAACCGCGGCTACTTCGTGTTTCGATGACAGGATTTTCCGGAGACATCTCAAGGCAAAATCGGGAGTCCCGAAAAAAATCAGTCTCATCCAACCTCTTCGCCGGCTTTGATTTTGTTAAGTTTTCCTTTTATTAACTTTCTCTGCGCGGGGCTGAGTTTGTCGATAAATAAAATGCCGTCTAAATGATCTATCTCGTGCTGAATCACCCGGGACACCATCCCTCCCGCCTCAAAAAAATATTCCTTGCCGTCGAAATCGAGGCTCTTGATTGTGACCTTTTCGTGCCTTTCGATCATCTGGAACAAGCCGGGGAAGGAAAGACATCCCTCCTCGCCGGTGACAATCTGACCGTTGAGATCGACAATCTCGGGGTTGATGATGATTTGCGGCTCCTGGAGGACATCAAAATGAGTCATATTGATTGAAAACGCTCTGATGGCCCGTCCCACCTGATTTGCGGCGAGGCCGAGCCCTTTGGCCGCAAGCATGGCGCGATTCATCGATTCGAGAAACTCCGCAAGCTCGCCGTCGATATTCTCGATAGAACTCGATTGCTCTCTTAAGATATCTTCGCCGTAAATTTTTATCGGCAGTTCGGACAAACTCTAATTTCCCGCTTGTTAACCTTCGACCCTTGTCGAAATCGCTGTCTTCAAAAACTCCATCTTTACATCATCATCTACTTTCAAGACGATAATATTATCTTTGATGCCCCAGATCGTCCCGAATATCCCGGAGCTGGTCAGGACCCTATCCCCTTTTTTCAACTCGGAGATCATTTTCTGACGTTGTTTTTCTTTTTTCTGTTGGGGTCTTATCATGAAAAAATACATTACCGCGATTATAAGCCCGAACATCAAAAACAACGACATTCCGCCGCCACCGGCGCCGCCGCCTTGAGGGGCCGCCCCCATTAGCAGGACGTTTTCAAACAAATTAAAGCCTCCTTAAAATTAATTTTAAATTCTATCGCCCGCTAATATAGGCCGATAGTCATCTAAAGTAAACTTATTTAACAACATCAGGTTCCCCGAACGCCGATTTTCGGGCATATTCAAATCGCCCTTGGAATTTTTAACTTGTTGATATTATATAAGTTACAAATGAGCCAATTGCGGGTCTGCTTGTTTGTTCTAGCTTGTGATTTTGCTGGCTATTCTTTAAACAGCGAAAAATGTTCAGCTATGATTTTAGGTCCGTTACCGGCAGAGATGAAGATCCGCGAAATCAGTCCTTTAAATTGATAATCGGAATAATAAATTGATTGGTGCCCCGAAACCTCGCAGATTACCGAATGGACTTCGTCGGTGATGGGATACGCTTTTATCTCTTTTAAGGTTACCGATGTCCGTCGAGGGGATTTGAACTGAGTCGATATAGCCTCTTTGAGAGAATCGATACCGATTATCGGTTTGGGGTATGACGGGCTTATCAGGACGATTTCCGGGTGATAGTATTCCATCACCTTTTCGATATCCTTGGAATCGAACGCTTTCTGGAGATCGTGAGAAATGGCTACAAGATCATCGTGTTTCAAACATCGGCCTCCAATCGTTATGGGGAAATTATGGGGTAGAGGATCGCTATTGCAAAGGGAAATTATCCTCGACGTAGGTCAGGAGCCAGAGTGTTGTAAAGACCTTGGAGTGAAGTTCACACTATCTACCACCGTCCACCATAACCGAAACAGAACCTGATATAATAATAGTTCATATTAACATTCGGACCATTTTTAACTTTCAACGGTCCGAGCCGCCAATCCGACGAGGTAAATGTGAAAGTATACCCTAATTTTAATTTTAACACTATATATGACCAATATGAACCTTTAAGATTAACCGGTAAATTCAAAACGTCGATACTCAAATTCAAATCAATCAGGCCAAATCGTTTGGATAGTTTAGACTCCAAATTCGGAGACTGCAATATCGAATCTATAAGTGGTACCCTAATGAAATAAATTCGCGGCTCCCCATGAAACGCCGGAGCCGGAGTCTGCAATTGCAACGATCCAAATCCTATACCTATGCCCGGATCTATAATTCCTCTTAGAAATCGTTTATTGAGGTATGTAATGCCTAATAAAGTCGTTCCGCCGAATGCCTCTATTTCATCAATTGACCCGCCTATTTGTTCCCTGAATACTCGTTCTCTGAGGAAGTCGGTTCTCAAATCGATCGATACAAAATCATTATATTTCCAGGTTACGTTTATTCCCACCGGATATATCGGTTTGTCTATGTTATTGTAGCCTCGGCTACTAAACAGTGAATTTAGCCCCTCAAAATCATGATATTCTCGCGCTGTATAAAGAGTAAATGAAAATTCTTTCTTCGCCTGAACGCTCGCGCAAGAAGTGACGATAAATAGAAATATCAATAGCCTATTCTTCATTCCCTGTTCCACCTATTTCAACCTATTCCAATCGCCCTGATATACCAACAACGACGCTTATACTCAATCCCTCGATATGGATTTTAGGCCCATTTTCTATTGAGACAAAATCACCGTCCCAAATTTCGCTATCTTCTCCAAACGAATAGTTAACTTTAATTCCCACATTTACAAATTGCCCCGGCTTGTATTGAAATAGATATCTATCATAGGCAAGGCCAATTAATATATTCCTTGGCCCGATCCCTATTCTTACAGACCTGAACGGAAAGGAGATAACATCATCGAAATCGATACCATTTTCAGCCGTCGTAAATGTAAAATTTAAATCTGTACCCCCGATTCCTATCTCCGGCCGCAATCTCCACTTCTCTTTTTCGATCAATGAATAACCGATATAAACCATAAGCTTCATCCCGCTAACACTGTGGCTGCCCCCCACCCCTATGGCCGACGAGCCATAATGACCGTATTCGATCCCGAGAACTACTCTGTTCCTCAATATAAGGTATGCGTCAAAACCGAGGGTCGTTAGGTCTTCCCGGGCCTTCGGATATCCATTTCTCGTAAGCGAGTTATTCAGATTATCAAGATTGAAATAGCTTTTACCGGCATAGAGACCGAAACCGCCGTATAAACTTCCTGCCTGGGAGATCGGAGTAAGCGCGAACAATAGAATTACGACGATTATTCGCCAGCCCATATGATTATCCTTCCGACAGCCAACCACTGCTGAATATATCTACAATCTAAAACCGGAATAATTCCAGAATATTTTTGTAGATAATTAAAAACCGTCAGATCGGGCGACCTGACGGCACAAAGGTCTATCGCGCTCTACGCGTAAAGCTCTGATGCGTCTACGTAGATGAGGTATTCCTTTATCTTTTCCCCGTTCATCTTAAAGAAATTGGCGAACGGTACGGTAAGCTCGCTTTTATCCAGCCTTGTATAGGTAACCTCGCCGCGGTTGACGATCGTGCCGTTATGATCAAACGATTCGTGTATCTTATGGCTCATACCGTTTATCGAGCCGAAGAATCCGGCCACAGCCTGTTTCACGTTATCTTTTCCCACAACCGCTTCCATATTCGCGAATTTGAAAGTCGCGTCATCGGTTAAAAATGATATGAATTTATTGGCGTCCTTAGCGTCAACAGAATCGAAAACCGATTTTACGAATGATTGCGTTTCCATTTGATGTCTCTCCCTCTTAGATGATGTTAAAAAAAATGTCGTCAGGCCGGGCGACCTGACGACACGTCAAAATCTAATTCCTACAACTGCTCCAATCGCTCACGTGGATAAATATCCAATTCGAGCATCCACTCCTTGAGCTTGGCCACGCGGGTTTTGGCGTCGGTGGGCAGGTCGAACGGACGGCCTCTGCCGTCTAAGATAATGCCGACCACACCGCCGGTCAGATCGGTGGTGATGGAATTCCCCTTACCCTTACCGATATCCAGATTGCGAGCCGGGTTTAGCTGCGCTTTGGCTTTCAACGACAGACTGTCGTCGCCCAACCCCAGCTTGATAAGTTTCATCTGTCCGAGAATCAACGATCCCTGCTCCACCTTGCCGTCGGGAAGCTCGATCTTGTACTCTAGAACTTCTTTGCCTTCCTTTACGCCCACGCCCGCGGGGGCGACACATGAACCGAGATGAATCAGACAGTCTTTATCGAATACCTCGGTAGCCGCCTTGGAATGGACCTCGGAAAGCACACCCAACTGCGGCATCATGAAAATAGAATCGACCGCCAGCTTGGTGATCCCCTCAGGCTGAAACGCGTCGAGCATCATGAGCGCCGCTTGCTGACGGCGCGGGGCATGCGAGAGCACACCGCCCGAACCGATCAGGATATCGAGCGTCATCATATTGACAATAGTCGCTCCGGCTGACGTCTGATCGAAAGCGTCGGCGATAGTACGCTGTTGCTGGACACCCTTCAACTCGGTGGCGAAACTCTTATGCTGAATAAAGGCTAATCTTAACGCTTCCTTGGCTATGGCCTGTTCGAAAATAAGCTCACCCATCGATTGCGGGATGGTGGTCGGACGGATCATCTTGTTCTTAACCCTGTTGCGCAAATCGCGTTCGTCCATATCGAACGGTACCCAGCGCATGACTTTGGGCATGGTCGCCTCGGCGAAAACGTTGGATACAGAGTAGCTCATCCCCAGGTTTGCCGATACGGTACGGTTGAAAACGCCGCCGGGTTTTCCCTCGGGCCTGAATACTGAGAAAACGTCGGTGGTAGCCCCGCCGATATCGACACCGACCGCCTCTATATTCATCTCGTCGGCAACACGCTTGATAATAGCGCCGACCGCGCCGGGTGTCGGCATGATCGGAGCGTCGGTCCACTCCATCAGCCGTTTGTAGCCGGGAGCCTGGGCCATGACGTGCTCCATGAACAGATCGTGTATCTTCTCCCTGGCCGGATGCAAGTTCTCTCGCTCCAATACAGGACGAAGGTTATCGACTATATCAAGAGCTGTTTTATCGTTAAGGGTATCTTTGACATGTTCCCTGGCTTCTTTGTTGCCGGCGAAAATTACAGGCAGGTTATAGCCAGAGCCAAGACGCGGTTTCGGATCTGCCGCCGAGATAAGCTCGGCCAACTCCGCTACATGGGTAGTCGTGCCGCCGTCGATACCGCCTGAAAGCAGGATCATATCGGGGCGAAGATGCCTGATCCGCTCGATCTGCTCGTGGGGAAGGCGTTTATCGTTGGACGAGATAACGTCCATGACGATAGCCCCCGCGCCCAGCGCCGCCCTCTCGGCCGATTCTGCGGTCATCTTACGGACAACGCCCGCGACCATCATCTGCAGGCCGCCGCCCGCCGACGACGTGGAAACGTAGATATCGGTTCCGACCTTATTGCCGTTTTCGTCCTTGCGGGGATTTATGATTTTATCGTTTTCATCGAGTATTTTGCGACCCGAAAGCTCCTCCACCTCGGCGATGGCGTTAAGCACACCCATGGTAACATCCTCGAACGGCGCCTCCACGGTTGTCGGAGACTCGCCACGGACCATGAGCCGGTATTCACCGTCGTGAAACTCTATCAGGATCGCTTTGGTAGTGGTTGAACCGCAATCGGTTGCCAGAATTACTTTTATTTCGTCAGGATTTAAACCTTTCATCGCCAGACCTCTTCAACAAGACACGTTATTTTCAAAACAGACTAAACAATTTATGGATTCGAATGGGAAAGTCAAATGGTTTTGGGGGGGGGTAATAAACATTGAATAGGCTGGTTTTGGATTGACATAAATGATGCTTCTATTATATTGAGATTAAGGATATGGCTTTCTGGAAGGGAGCTATAAATGAAGCGGTTAGTTATTTTTATAATGATATTATCGACTCTTCCCATTATCGCCCAGGAGAACTGGGGGCCGGCGGAATATATCGATTCGGAAAATTGGTGGGATTCCGGTTGCGGTGGGGAACAGGGCTACGGTTTTCTCCTACCGTCTATATCATCGAACGATTCTCTTCTTTTTATGGAATTCTGGTGCTTCGATACATCGGGTATAGGCTTTATGCGTTATGAAGACGGTGATTGGGCCGATTTTACTCTGCTATCAGCCGAAATTCAAGCTCTGCTGCCGAGTTCGCCGTTTTTCACAGATCATAACGATTCGGTTCTCTATTTTTCATCCTCGAATTACGATGAAGGGTACGGTCAAACCGATATCTGGGCGACACGGCTTGAAAATGGGATCTGGTCAACGCCGTGGAATCTCGGATCTGTAATCAATTCTGAAGGATATGAACATTCACCATCGATAACCGACGATGGGAACCGGTTATTTTTTGTGACCGGCGGGCAAATTGTATTTTCTGATATAATTGACGGCGAGTTTTCAGAACCTCAGGTATTACCTGAGTGGATTAATAGTCAACTAGACGAATACGACCCGCGAATATCCGGGGACGGTGAAAGATTGTATTTCACAAGGGGAGACTTCGACCCCCGTGTACCGGTTTTATTGATGGTAAGCAGGCGTTCAGGAGAATCCTGGGGAGAGCCATTGCCCCTTAATTCAAATATAAATTTCGGTGGAGGTTGCGAATTTATGCCCGATTTCAGTTGTGCCCCCTCGTTTTCGATGGATGGCACGAAAATGTACTTTTCCCATTTCGAATTCCCTCAACCCTGGTGTGAACCGAATTTCAGGATCGCGGTTTCGTATCTCGAAACAGCCGTAGAGGATGGAGAGTTAATAGCGCCGGAATCGTTTTCAATCTCGGTATATCCTAATCCCTTCAACTCCCGGACGGTTATCCATGTACAAGGCAATTTAAGTCGTATAGAGGATATTTCTATTTATGATATAACGGGAAGAAAAGTGCGTAGTTGGCCCATAAATAACGAAATTGTGTGGGATGGAAATAACGCAGACGGTATTCCGGTAGCATCAGGCGTATATTTAATAAAAGTTGGAAATGATAAAACTATAATTTTAGAAAAAACGACCCTATTAAAATAGCCTCGTTAATCTCGGGATCATTCACATCACATACAGCATCAAATAAATAACTATCCCCGTCACCGAGACATAAATCCAAACCGGCCAGACCCAGCGCACTATTCTTTTATGTTTATCGAATTTACCTTTAAAGGCGAAAACAACCGCAGTCACTATAAACGGCACCATCACAGTCGCCAGGATCGTGTGGGTTATCAGGATAGCGAAATAAAGCGGCCTGGTCCAATCGTGATGGGAATATTTCACCGAACCGACCTGGTAATGATAGATAAGATAGAATATGATAAACATCGTCGCGGTGGTCAACGCGGTAATCATGAACCGCTTATGCAGATCCTGCCGTCCCCGTTTGATCATCACCCGTCCGGCGATCAGAAACGCCGCGGTGATAGCGTTAAGGAGGGCGTTGACTGTAGGCAAATTGCTGAAATCCATTATAGCTCCTTTGCCAGTTCCCTGATATTACTTTTTAAAGCGTCTAACTCGGCATCGTCGAAACTGTCGTGGTAGCTTCGTATGACACCATTCTGATCGACCAGAACAAACCGATTGGAATGACCCATGGGCAAATCCTGCGCGGGAAGCTTGAAACCGTCTTCGGATAAACTGACCACATCATCCAGCGGAGCCCGTAAAAATACCCATCGGTTATCATCCACCCCCCACGAATCGGCGTAAGCTTGTAGCGTCTCCAGCGTATCCCGGGCCGGATCGACCGAGATGGAGACAAACCGCACGAAATCGTATTCGGCGTATAGCTGATACAATTCGGACATCCGGGCGCTCATTACCGGGCAGATATCCGGGCAGTTGGTGAAAATAAAATCGACAATGTTTATCTTGCCTATCATATCCGACGACCCGAACAGTTGGCCGTTTCGTTCGGTAAACTCGAAATCAGGTACTTCCCACAGCTCCGGTATCGCCGATCGCGACTGATTGGCCTGATAGATCACCAACGCCCCACCGATAGCCATGAAAGAGGCCAGGATCAAGCCTATTATTATCGGTAATTGTATATTTCCTTTTTGCATATTAATCCCCTGTTCTTCTTACCGCCGTATACAACACCAGGTTCAATCCCACGAATAAAGACGCCATCCAGAGATGGAACACCTGTGTCAACGCGGGCATGCCTACGGCAATCAACAGGAATCCGATTACAAGCTGTGCGATCATCAATATAACCATCCCGTAAACAGATTGCTTGACCAGAATAGGAATCTCGTCGGATTTCTTCAAAATAATATGGGCGATGTGAAAGGTAAATCCGATTACGAGTACCCCCAAAATCATATGGATATAATTGACCGCGCCGATCATCCCTAAAATTGTCGAATCTGGCGATAACGGATGGCTTTTTTGCAGATTCTCCACCGCCGATCTCACCTGCGTACCGAATACTATTTGCAGGATAGTCGCGCCCCAGAGAATCGCCACCTCTATACCGATCTTGCGGGGAAATAAGCCGTTGACCGAGTTGTTCCCCTGCTCGATATAATACGCTTTCTGTGTAACGTAGATCAGCAGGCTGACTATAATCAGCGCCAGAACCAGGTGAACCGAGACGATAAGGGGTTCCAGTTTCGACAATACTATTTGCGAGCCCTGCCAGCCCTGATAGGCCACCAACAACGCCGCCGCGATCGACGGGTAAACGATCGATTTTATGTGACGGTAATATTTGATAGCCAGAATGGCGGTGATCAGAATCAGGATACCGATTGTCATGCCGACCAGGCGATTGAAATATTCGATCCATGCTAACGTAAAATTAAAGGCCGACGGATCGATATTGGCGGGAAGCTGATATAAATTCATAGGCGGTATCCATCGTCCAAAACATTTCGGCCAGTCGGGACATCCCAAACCGGCGCCCGATACCCGCACCAGGCCGCCGATGAAAATCAAAAGATATGTAGCTATAGTGGTTAAAAACGCGAACCTGCGAAAATTACCCATGCGAACCTCCCATCGGGGCTTATTGCCCGTGTCATTGCGATGAGTTCGCCGCGGCGAACGACAAAGCAATCTCTAACTTAGTCGGTATTGTAAGAGTTAGATTGCTTCGTCCGCCTTAGGCGGACTCGCAATGACAGTCATTCGTTTTTGCTACATTCCCCTCAATGCCCGTCGGTGTTATGCTCGGCGGTTGTATCCGGAACGGGCATATTCTCGTAAATCGAGGCTTCTTTATTGATAGGTTCCGATTTTATTATATCTATATCGCCGCGACGCAGGGTGTCGAACATGGTTAGGGCGATGAATATCGAGAGAAACAAAAGTCCCATCGAAAAAACAATCGAGTATATCTTTTTATCATAAAGCAGATGCATGAAAAACAAAGCCACCAGCGAGCCTTTTATCGAGGCTATGATTAAAGCAACCACAACGTTCCATCCGCCGAGATCTACGAAGGAAACAGTGATGGTTACAGCGGTCAATACCAGAAGGGTCAGGCCGATCCCGAGGTAAATATTCAGCGGAGTGATGTGATGGCCGCTTTTATCGTGCGTGTCTGTGCTCATAATCCTAACCTATAAGATAAAGTAACGGAAAAAGGTAAATCCAGATTAAATCGACCAGGTGCCAGTACAGCCCGGTCAGCTCCAGCGGCGTATAATATTCCGACGAGAATTTATTCCTGCTCGTTTTGATAATCATCCATGTAATCACGGCCATACCGACAAGCACATGGATACCATGAAGACCGGTCATGACAAAATAGATGGAAAAGAAAATATGCGGATTATTCCCTTCCACGCCGGTGAAAGTGTAATACTTGCCGGGAAGCTGACCCAGATGAAATTTATGACTGTATTCGAAATATTTTATCACCAGAAAAACAGATGCCAGAATCAATGTGCTCCAGAGCAAAGCCAGGGTCTTTTGTTTTTGCCCCAACTGCATGCTCCGTATGGCCAGGGCCATGGTTACAGAGCTTGTTATCAGGACGACCGTATTAATAGAACCCAGAGTAACATCGAGATATTTATGGGCGTTGTAGAACATCTCCGGATTCCATGAGCGGAATATAGAATACGCTACAAACAGCCCCCCGAATAGGAGGATCTCCGTTAAGAGAAATACCCACATCCCCAATTTTGCCGATTCGGCCTGCTGAGTAACGTCGCTGAAATGATGCTGCAGGTAAGCGGGCCGATTTTGTGAATGGTCCATTATCTAAAAACTCCGATCAGTTATCCCTGGGAATGACCTTATCGTAATCGTAAGGACCGTGAGTGAGTACCATATCTTTTTCAAAATTATGCACAGGCGGCGGCGACGATGTCTCCCATTCCATAGTCAGCGAGCCCCAGGGATTCGCCCCGACCTTCCGTCCTTTGAAGATCGAATGCAACAGGTAGACTGCTATAATCGCAAACCCGACCGCCATAATCAGAGAACCGACAGATGAGAAACCGTGAAGCCTGGTGTATTGATCGAGATATGTCCAGTAGCGACGCGGCATACCTTTAGCCCCCATGATAAACTGGGTGAAGAATGTCACGTTGAAACCGACGAAAACCAGCAATACAGAGATTTTCGCCCAGAACTCGTTATACATCCTGCCCCAGATTTTCGGCCACCAGTAATGAAGCCCGCCGAAGAAGGCCATGACAGTCCCGCCAAACATGACGTAATGAAAATGCGCCACTACGAAATAGGTATCGTGAAGATGAATATCGGTGGCAAGCGTACCTAAGAACATCCCGGTCAAACCGCCTATTGAAAACAGGAATAAAAATCCCAGGGCCCAGAGCATGGGAGTTTCGAGGCTGATGGATCCTTTATACATGGTCGCCAGCCAGTTGAAAACTTTTATTCCCGATGGTATCGCCACCAGGAATGTCAGAAACGAGAATATCATCGAGGCCAGCTCCGATTGTCCGCTGGTGAACATATGATGTCCCCAGACCAGGAAGCTTATAAAAGCGATACCGAAACTAGAGAATGCGATCGCTTTGTAGCCGAAAATCTTTTTGCGAGAAAAGGTCGAGATAAGCTCGCTTATAACGCCCATGGCGGGAAGGATCATGATATAAACTGCCGGATGCGAATAGAACCAGAAGAAATGCTGGAACAGTACCGGGTCGCCGCCCATGGCCGGATCGAATATCCCAATCGCGAGTACCCGCTCGAGAACCAACAACAACAGGGTAATCCCCAAAACCGGGGTGGCCAGAATCTGTATTATCGCTGTAGCATAGATCGCCCAGATGAAAAGCGGTAGCTTGAACCAGGTCATTCCCGGCGCGCGAAGTTTATGGATGGTCACCAGGAAATTCAAGCCTGTAAATATCGACGAGAACCCGAGCACGAACGCGGCCATAGTCATCATGACCACTGCGCCCGACGTTTGCGTGCTGTACGGCGTATAAAAAGTCCAACCGGTATCGACAGAGCCGGTAAATATAGCCACGAGAGCCATAATCATTCCGACAATATAGATATACCAACTCGTGAGATTTAACCTCGGAAACGCGACATCCTTGGCACCGAGCATGAGCGGTAAAACAAAATTCCCCAGCGCCGCCGGAATACCGGGTATGATAAATAAGAAAATCATTACCGCGCCATGAAGGGTGAAAAGCCGGTTGTAAGCATCGGGACCCACAAAATCCTTAGCAGGGCTCAGCAGTTCCAGCCTGAGCATAAGGGCAAACGCCCCTCCCAACGCGAACGCGACTGAGATACCAATTAAATATAATATCCCGATCCGTTTGTGATCGAGGGTAACAAGCCAGGATTTCAATCCTTTTGGCTCTTGTAAAAAGCTATTTGATGAAGTCATAAGTATCTCACTCGCTTAAGGATTTGATATAAGCGACTAACGCGTCGATCTCCCTGTCTTTGATCCGTCCCTGGTAGGTCGGCATTACGGGTTGATATCCCATTACCACTTTGGCACGGGGGTCTAAAATTGATTCCCGTATATAATTTTCGTTAACTTTCAACTTACTGCCGTCGGAAAAGATCACCTCATGACCAAACAGTCCTTTAAATGTCGGCCCCACGCTTCCGGCACCGTCATTTGTATGACAGGTGTTACAGGCCTTCGTCTTGAAGAACTTCTCGCCATGCTCTTTCAGCGGTATGGACTCGTCGAATGCGGTGGCCTTTTCCAGCCAGGCCTCGTATTCGCCCCGATCTACAACCTTCACCTTTGCAACCATCTCCGAATGGCCCTTACCGCAGTATTCGGCGCATAGAAGATCGTATTCCCCTACTCTAGTAGCCTCGAACCAGGTCATGGTATAACGATTCGGCAAAACGTCCATCTTAATCCTGAATTCGGGAACAAAAAAACTGTGGATAACGTCGGTGGAAGACAGCAACGCTTTGATCGGCTTATTCACCGGCACTACCAGCTCGTTAATACTATTCGCCCCTTCCGGGTAATCGAATGCCCACATCCACCTCTGAGCCGTAACTTTGATCTCCATGGCGTCTTTGGGGATAATATTCATCTTAAGAAATGTCCTGAAACCGACAACGAAAAATATCACTACTATTATCGACGGGATAACCGTCCAGAGAATCTCTAACTTTAGATTATGATCCTTGCCCGATGTCAACCCCGGGGTTTCTGTGCGTCTGTATCGAAACACAAAAAAGGCCGCAAGCCCCACTACCAGAACAAAAAAGAATATCCCCACATACAGAATGAGATTGAATACGGCGTCGACATCTCCGGCTATTGTCGAACTTCCGGGAGGTAAAAACAATGTACCGGTACTGTCCATCAGATCTTAACCGTTTCCTTTTGTTCCGCTAGAGTGGCGACCGATTTTTTTCGCCGTTCCATCACCCACAATGCGCTGAGGAAAATGACAAGGGAAAGCAGGGTAAACCCGCCGCCGAGTTTCATGACATTTGCGGCGAAAATAACATAACCGCCTGCCTTGGGATCGTAATGAAAACAATAGAGGATTATCCTATCTATCGTACTGCCTATTTTCCCACGCGACGCTTCCATTAACGCCAGTTTCAGATCGCGGGATTTGAATTCTATACCATACAGATAACGAGAGATTCTACCGTCCTCGGTGATTACGAAAGCAGCGGCAGGATGAGCGTACTGCTTGTTTTTCTCGTCGTAATAATATTCGAATCCTATAGCGTCAGCCAACATCTTCGATTGGCTCTCCTCTCCCACCAGAAAAGCCCAACCGTCTTCGTTGATAGGCATCGAGAGGTTATCGAGATATGTCTTCTTTTTACCGGCGGCCAGTTCCGATGATTCTTTCGGGTCGATACTAACCGTAATCATCTGGAATTTATCCCCGGGAAACCAGCCTAAATCCCGGACCCCGTCGGTCATGCCGTTCAGCACTAAGGTACAAAGCATCGGGCACTCGTAATAGGCTAAGGTGAGGATAACCGGTTTGCCCCGATTGAAATATTCACTTAATCTAACGGTATCGCCATATTCGTTGGTGAATACCAAATCCAGAGGAATCGTCTCGCCCGGATGTTCTATAACGTCGATCTCCTGCAATTCCGCCGGATTATAATCGGCGATCTGGGCCGACGACGTTACCGCGGTAAATAATATGACTATGGCCAAGATGGCCGGAAAAAACGCCGTATTTTTAATTCTTAGTTTCATTTACAATTCAACCCTGTCCCAAATAAGGGCGAGAAATCTGGATCCAACAACTCCATTACAGGGTAAAAATAAAAAACGCCCTAAAAAGTTCCCGTTTTGTCCATTATTTTTCTCCCCTCGATAAACCTTTTTCCACAAGTATCGCCTGCATGGCGCTATCTATGGGGATTTGATAAATGCCCGAATCACTATTAACTATGCCGTATGAGCTTAATGTTTCCTTATCGCGCTTTTGAATGTCGAGCAGAGCCTTCGACTCCGGCTTTAATACCATTTTATAGATCTCTTGCTCGGCGGAATAGGTGAAATAGACATCAAGCGCCAAAAGGATTGACACCAACACGATTATCCCCAGAATTACGAATATCGAAACTTTGAAAGCGTTGACATCGCGCGTCTCGTAGCCGGGATTTGGATTGTGAGAATTGCCGCTCATCAAACTTCCTAATAGTTAATAAATTTCATCGACGATTCCAGGCGAGGATCGTTGACCGGAATCATAGCGTTCGAGAAGAACCGTCGCCAGAAAAACCACATGAACGCTCCGCCGATACCGAGCATTGCGGAAACATCTATCCAGCCAATCATTGCGTTTTCTTTATGTAGAACCGGCATTATTATCCAGTAAAGATCGATCCAGTGCATGAATAAAAGCCAACCGACCATCCCCTTTAAAAATCCGAGTTTCCGTTTAGCGCCCCTGGCCATTAACAGTAGGAACGGAATGACGAAATACCCGAAAACGATAAGCAGAGTGACATATTTCCAGCCGCCCTGGTAACGGTTATCGAACCATATTGTTTCTTCAGGGATATTGGCGTACCAGATAAGGAAATACTGCGAAAAAGCGATATAGGCCCAGAAAACCATAAAAGCGAATGTCAGTTTGCCAAGATCGTGATAATGCTCCTCGGTGATGACTTCCGAGAGAATTTTTTGTTTTCGCAATGATATCGAGATATAAGCCAGAAACGCCAGCGCCGATACCAATCCACCCGCGAATATATAAACTCCAAACATGGTCGAATACCAGTGCGGATCCTGCGACATAAACCAATCGAACGCGGAATATGTGACCGAAAGAGCGAATAATAGCATCCCCGGCGCGCTGATCTTTTTCATCTTAGCACCAAGAGAGGGGGTGTGAGCCGAATCCTGCTTCAATGATGTTCTGTATAATAATAACGATAATATAATCCAGACGGCGAAATAACCAATCGATCGTATTATGAAAAACGGCACGTTCAGGTAGGGCGATTTATGCTCGAGCAGGTTATCCCCCGCGACAACGTCGGCGTGGGTCCAATGATAGAGATCGTGCATACCAAACAGGACAGGGATAAAGAATACCGCCAGTATCGGCAGTATCGACATTAAAGTCTCGGCCTGACGGCGCACGACGACGCTCCAGGTGGCTCCGGTAAGATGATGAAGCATGACAAAGAACAGGCCACCCAAAGCGATAGTAACCCAGAACGCGAAAGCAGTCAGATATGAGAAAAAGAATTGAGGCGAATCGACAAAATAACCGACGGCTGTGGCGATTAAACCGACGACCCCGGCTATCAACGCGATCTTCTCGAATCGGCTCTTGGTGGGATTATTCTGATTAAGATAAAACTGTTCGTTACTTTCGCTCATTATCTATTTAAAATCCTCTCTCATGCTCTCGGGGATATCGTCGATCCTCGCGTTCTGGCTTTTTTGCAGCGCTCTCAAATACTGTATGATCAGCCAGCGGTCTTCGACCGAGATCTGATTTTTATATGACGGCATATTACGGATACCGTTGGAAATTATATTGAATATCTCACCCTCGGGCATATCCCGCAACCGATCCTGATGGAATGTCGGAGGGGGCAGATATTTTTTCTCAACCATTATGCTGTTGGCGTCACCAACCGCGCCGTGGCAAACAGCGCAATAGATTCCAAATCGTTCTCTGCCGCGATTCAATCCATCTTCAGTCAGTCCAATCGGGTTGTTCTTAATGAAATTTCCTTTCCTATCTGTTCCTTTAAAGTAGGCGTCGTCCTCACGTAATCCACCGCGGGCGACCGTACCTTCAACCGGCTGTCGCATAGCCGAGCCATCGGCAAAGAACTCGCCTTTCGATTGGGCTTTGTATTTAGCCTGACTATCCATATTGGGATTTAGATGGATCGGCTCGTTTTTCGACGATTTCCCCCGATAACATCCTGATATCAAAACCATCGATATTATCATCAAAAACGATATTTTAAAAATCCTATTCATCAATTAGCTCACACCATCAACCGAATCTATCGCTCCGGCCCCGATCGATTTTAGGAAATCCGACGTTTGTTGATCATCGAATTTAGGATCGGTCGATTCTATGGTCACGAAGAAACCGTTATCGCCAAACTTCTCGAAAAGCTCCGATTTGAAAAGAGGATGATTCCACCTGGGGAGTTTATTCATGGCTAACATACCGACAACCGCCGCCAACGCGGCCAGAAGCACCGCCACAGCGAAAGTAACCGGTAAATACGCCTGGTAGCTGAAAAACGGTTTGCCCGAAATCACCAGCGGATATTCGACCGAACTTGCCCACCATTGAAGCAACACCGCCCCGACAAATCCGATAACTGCAAAAGCCCCGGCGATAAAACCGAGTTTCGATCGTTTGATACCCATAGCATCGTCCATGCCGTGAATGGGAAACGGTGAATGGCAATCGAATTTTTTATATCCGGAATCTCTCAACTTCTCGGCCGCCTTGAAAAGCCCGGCCGCGCCGTCGAACTCCGCTATTACGATTTTACCCTTTGTCATCGATCTCCTCTAATTATGCTCTGTTTTATCGTGATGATGCGGATCGGCCTGGGGCAGTACACCTTTGACCTCCGACATGGCAATCATCGGCAGAAAACGAAGGAACAGCAAGAACAACGTGAAAAACAGACCGAACGATCCTAAAAGAAAGCCGATATCGAAAATGGTCGGGCTGAAATAATCCCAGCTCGACGGCAGAAAATCCGCGGCCAGCGACGATACCACGATCACGAACCGCTCGAACCACATACCGATATTGATAAATATCGAGGCGATAAACATCACCGGGATGCTTCTTCGGAGCTTCTTAAACCAGAACAGTTGTGGTACAACCACATTGCAGGTTATCATTATCCAGTACGCCCAGGCGTAAGGACCGAAAGCGCGATTTAGAAAGGCGAACCCTTCGTATTCGTTCCCGCCGTACCACGCTATAAAAAACTCGCAGGAGTATGCGTAGCCGACAATCATGCTGGTGACCAACATGATCTTGTTCATCTTCTCGAGATGATTTACCGTGATGAAATTCTCCAGCCCATAGATTTTTCGCGCGATAATAGCCAGGGTCAAAACCATGGCGAAACCGGAGAAAATTGCTCCCGCCACAAAATAAGGGGGGAAGATAGTCGTATGCCATCCCGGTACGATACTAACCGCGAAATCGGTGCTGACTACGCTATGTACTGAGAGAACCAACGGTGTCGAGATCCCCGCCAAAAGCAGGTAAGCGACTTCGTAATGTCTCCATTGACGATTCCCGCCGCGCCAACCGACCGCGAAAATCCCGAAGATAAT
Organism: Candidatus Zixiibacteriota bacterium; assembly: GCA_036481315.1. Classification (GTDB taxonomy): domain Bacteria; phylum Zixibacteria; class MSB-5A5; order UBA10806; family UBA10806; genus JAZGHS01. The sequence goes on from JAZGHS010000048.1 coordinate 18,243, forward strand.
TTTCTTTATTTTAGACTTAGCCCGATCTCTTAAAGTCGCCAGATCTGGAATCAATCCCACATACCAGAACATAAACGAGCAACTGAAATAGGTCCCCACAGCGAAGAAATCCCAGAGAAGGGGACTTCTGAAATTCGGCCATAAACCCATCTGATTGGGAAGCGGAAATACCCAGTGCAAAGCCCAGACGCGTCCCACGTGGATAGCGGGAAATATTCCGGCCACGATAACCGCCATGATGGTCATCGCCTCGGCGAACCTGTTAATCGACGTACGCCAGCGTTGCCGAAGTAAAAATAAAATAGCTGAAATCAAGGTCCCGGCATGGCCGATACCGACCCAGAATACGAAATTGACGATCGCCCAACCCCATGCTACGGGCACCTGCAATCCCCAAATCCCGGTACCTTCCCATATAAGATAAGCGATAAGGCCAAAAAACATCAGGGCGAATGAACCAGCTACACTGATAGCGATATACCAAAGTCTAGGCGGCTTATTCTCGATTATATTACAGATCGAGTTTGTTACCGAATCGAAACTCGGATTACCCGCGATCAAAGGCTGTTCGAATTCAGCGGTCTTCTTCTCAATCGACGCGCTCAATTGCTCGTCTCCTTCTTGCTATCATCAAGTTCCGGGTTTAGGTTACGAACCCTGGCTAAAAAGGAAGTTCTCGGGCGAACATTCAGTTCTTTAAGCAATTCGTAATTTCTATTCCGAGATTTTATTTTTGAAACCTCGCTTTCGGGATCGTTGATATTTCCGAATACGATGGCGTTGGTCAGGCAACTCTGCTGGCAGGCGGTAACAATCTCGCCATCGACGATATCTCTACCGTCGGCTTTTGATTTTATCTTAGCCTCGCTGATACGTTGAACGCAGTAGGTGCATTTTTCCATGACACCCCGCGACCTTACGGTAACGTCCGGGTTTTGCGCCATCTTCATCGATTCGGGAGTATCTTTGGTGAAATTGAGATAATTGAATCGTCGCACCTTATAAGGACAGTTATTCGAACAATACCGTGTGCCGACGCACCGATTGTAAACCATGGTATTAAGGCCTTCTTTATCGTGAACCGTGGCGGCCACCGGGCAAACCTGCTCACAAGGGGCGTTCTCGCAATGCTGGCAGGCGATTGGCTGATGAACCATCTCGGGATTTTCAACATCGCCTGTGAAATAACGGTCGAGCCTGATCCAGTGCATTTCCCTGCCTTTGGAAAACTCATTTTTACCCACAATGGGGATATTATTCTCGCTCTGGCAGGCGATAGTACAGGCGTTACAACCGATACAGGAATTCAAATCTATTGTCATCCCCCATTGGTACCCCTCTTCGTAACTATGATCATCCCAAAGGTTCTTCAACGGCGGATGTTCCACCATGCCGGGGGCGAATTCGGGATGATCCCTATATTCCTCTAAAGTGGCTTCCCGGACTATGGGACGTCCCTCCATACTGGAATGGTCCTGGGAGGAGGCCAGTTTGTATATTCGACCTGTCTTATTAATCGCTACCCCGGTATCGAACGCAGGGGCATCGGAGTTTCTTAATAGATAAGCGTTATACCCGACACCGTCCCCTATGCGGCCACATGAATTTCTTCCGTAACCCAGAGTAAGGGTGATTGCATTATCGGCATGGCCCGGCACGACCCAAACCGGCGCCTCGATCTTCTTACCCCTATATTCGATCTCGATCAGATCCTCGTTATTAACATCCAGCTTATTAGCGGTATTATGACTTATCTGCGCCGCGTTATCCCAGGCGAGTTTGGTGATGGGATCGGGCAGTTCCTGCAACCAGCCGTTATTGGCGAAACGCCCGTCGTAAACCGCCGGCGATACCGCGAACGAAATCTCGATATCTTCACCTAATACGGCGTGATAAGACGATATGTTTTTCTTAAGATGATTCTTGACCGATCCGGAATTCAAACCTGTTTTTTTGGCCGACGATTTCTTATCAATAAATAAGCCATCATGTAAAACTCGGTTCCAACTCCTCTCGAAATCGCCATTGATGATACCCCCCCAGGTTTCCACGACTATTTCGTAGCCTCCTTTTTCCTCGCCTGTCGCGATCAGATTAGCCAGTTCATACGCGCTATGGCCATCGTATAATGGCGCGATCATCGGTTGGACCACGCTTTTAATTCCATGCACCGAAACAACGTCGCCCCAGCTTTCGAGATAATGCGCCTGCGGTATATGCCAGTTGGCCTCTTTTGATGTCTCATCGACGTGCGAACTGAGATGAATCGTATTCTCGACCTTTTTCATAGCCGAATTGAATCCCAGATCAGAGTAAGCGTTATAAACAGGATTCCCGCCGAGCACGACTAGGGTATCGACATGCCCCTCATTCATATCATTAGTAAGCGAGGCAAACTCTGCTCGATTCGATGTCAGCGAGTCGTTCATAGAGTAATATTCAACTGTATTACCGATATTCCCCAAAGCGTGATTGATAGCGTATACCATTGCGTGCACGCCTGCCGGTTGATCATGTCCGGCGACGACAAGACATCTACGCTTATTATTAATCAGATCCCTTGCGACAACTTTTATCCACTTTCTATCGAGTTCCGGGGCGGCTATGAAATTTATATCCGGTAATATCCCGCCCGCGTTCAACCCCGACGAATCAAGCTCCCTGATCAGCGCGGCCGTGAGCGAACCGATAAGACGACTCCTCAATCGTATCCGATGGTCAGCCATTCCGCCGGTGACCGAAAATCCGCTTTCCACCATATAAAGACGGTTCATATCGTCCTTTTCGGACTTTAATCGACGGCCATCGGCGTACCCTTTGGCGCTAGTGATATTTTCGCTTTCATCGTAAAGGAAATCGGAATCCAAAGATAAGACCACTTTTGCTTTATTATAGTGATAGACCGGGCGTAGAGCCTGCCCCGACGCAATCCTCACCCCTTCAAATATATTCTCATCGCCAACAGGCTCGTACGCTACCCACTTGGCTTTCGGGAACTTACGTTTGAACTGACCGGCCAGTCGGGCAAGTGTCGGCGACGAGAACGACTCCGATAAAATGGCCAGCCCATCGCCTTTGTTTTTGGATAATTTTTCGTATTGCCCGTTCCAGAATTCCACGAATTCAGACCATTCGGCTTCCTGGCCGTCATGGAGAACAGCCTTGGAGCGGTCCGGATCGTAAAGGCCCAGTATCGACGCTTGCAGGAAAACGTTGGACATGCCCATAGTTGACGGGTGATCAGGGTTCCCCTCGATCTTAGTCGGACGACCCTCATGGGATTCCACGATCAGCCCATAAGCGCTGTTGCCGAACGGCATAGTGGTGGCGTAACGATTGGCCACGCCGGGAATGATTTCCTCCGGCGGGGTGACATATGGGATAATCTTCTCTACCGGGCGACGACATCCCCCGAGCAAACCGCCTAAGGCCATCGACGCGCCCATCAGGGCGATGAAATTTCGTCTCGAAAGAGAATTATCCTCCCCTATACCTTCGGGAAACTCGTTTTCGAGATATTTCCTGAATTCGGGCGTATCGGCTAATTGATCCAGACTGCGCCAGTATTCTTTACCCTGTAAATTTTCTTTGTTCATCTATGGCATCCCGAACAATCCGTCGGAGGATCGATCTTCTTTTCTTCTTTTATATTCGCGACTATCGCAAGTTGATTTTCCGATGGCGTCCATTTCATACTGGTAACGTCACCCTCGGTCCTGATATGCATATCCGGATTTCTGTGGCAATCGAGACACCATGACATGCTCAACGGCTCCACCTGGCGTACCACGTCCATCTCGGCCACGTTGCCATGGCAACTGGCGCAACCGATATCCGCCCGCAGATGGGCCGAGTGATTGAAGTAAGCGTAATCGGGTACCTTGTGTACACGAATCCACTCAATCGGAATCCCCGTATCCCAGCTCTGACGTACTGTCAGGAGTTTTTCGCTATCGGCCTTTATTATTTTGTGGCAATTCATGCAGGTTTGAGTAGGTGGCACGCCGGCGACCGCCGAACGTTCGACGCCAACATGACAATAGCGGCAATCGAGGCCAAGGTCCCCGGCGTGAAGCTTATGGCTGTATTCCACGGGTTGATCCGGCTTGTACCCAACGTCGGTGAATTCCGGGGAGAAAAAATACCAGACAAACCCTAT
>JAZGHS010000049.1:0-24746 GCA_036481315.1 Candidatus Zixiibacteriota bacterium
CGATCCCCCCTGTCGCAAGCACACCCGCGTTGCAATGGGTAAGGATACGGCAGGATTGGGGGATGATATCATTGCCGAATTCCCCGATCTTTTCGCACATAAAGGCGTCCTCACGATGGATCGTTTCGGCTTCGGTAAGCAAAATGGCCCTCAGATCATCGATATCTCTATTTTTATCTCGAACCGATATCATCCGTCGAACCGCCCAGGAGAGGTTCACGGCTGTAGGGCGTGACAATAGCAGTTTTTCACAGGCGTTTTCGAATTCCTGATCATCAAAAGGATCCGATACAAGGCAAAGACCGTATGCCGCGATAATTCCGATCAACGGCGCGCCCCGGACTGTCAGGTTGCCGATAGCCTCGGCGGTTTCGTCGACCGATTTTATTCGAAGGTATTTTTCGGATTCGGGAAGGGTTCGTTGGTCAAGCACAATCAACGCGCCATTTTCCCATCGGGCGGGTGAAAATCCGAGTTTATCGAGTATACTCATTTATTCGCCCATAAGTTGGACCACTATTTCTCTGGAACGCGATCGGTTATCAAAATCGACGACAACTATCTGTTGCCAGGTGCCCAGATCCAACAGGCTATTATCAAAAGGAACGCTCAATGACGTTTTCACCAGGAAAGAACGAAGATGCGAAAAGCCGTTGCCGTCACCCCATGTCTTATCATGCTCGTAGGGGATCCCGCTGGGAATTAGCTTCTCCATGAGGCGGGGGATATCCTCGAGCAATCCCGGTTCGTATTCGAGAGTGCTTATCGCGGCGGTTGAACCGCGCACCGCGACGGTGCAAATACCCTGGTTTATATCCGATTTTTCTACGATGGCCGCGACGTCCGGAGTGATATCGTGGATACTACAGACGCCTTCGGTTTTGAGGCTGATATAATCTCTAAAGACCGGCATCGACTACAGCATCGAATACACGACGTTGCCGTCGACTATGGTCATCACCGTTTTGCCCGTCAGTTTCCGGCCAGCGAAAGGTGTGTTTCTGGAAAGCGACTTGAAATCGTCGGGGTTGACCTCCCACTCGAGATAAGGATCGATAATGGTGAAATCGGCCGGCGCGCCGATCTCGAAACTGCCGCCGGGAATGCCCAGGATTACGGCCGGGGCGGTGGAAAGTCTGTTGACGGCAGTCGGCCAATCGAGGATTTTATTTTCGATAAGCTCGGTTACTAAGAGCCCCACGGCTGTCTCCAACCCGATAGCTCCGAACGGAGCATAATCGAACTCGAATTCCTTCTCCTCCACCGAATGGGGAGCGTGGTCGGTGGCTATAGCGTCGATGGTGCCGTCTTTCAAACCTTTCCTTACCGCTTCCACGTCCTTCTTGCCTCGGATAGGAGGATTTATCTTAAGATTCGTGTTGAAAGACTTAACTTCATCATCGGTAAGAGTAAAATGATGAGGTGTCGCCTCGGCGGTCACGTTGATTTTGGCTCGCTTGGCCCGTCGGACCAACTCTACGGCTCCGGCGGTGGAAACATGAGCGATATGAACCCTCCCTTTCGTGTATTCGGCAAGCATGATTTCCCTGGCAACCATTAATTCCTCTGCTACGGTCGGTATACCTTTCATACCGAGCTGGGAAGAGATAAAACTCTCGTTCATGACGCCCTCGGCGGCCAGATCGCTGTATTCGCAATGAGATATAAGCGGGACATCGCAGGATTTGGCGTATTCTAACGCTCTGCGCATGATATCGTTGTTCTGTACCCCGTAACCATCATCGGAAAACGCCACCGCTCCGCATGCGGCCATCTCCTGCATTTCAACGAGCCTCTCGCCTTTCTGCCCGACAGTGATGGAGCCGACCGGATAAACTTTGATCGGGGCGACCATGGATCGATCATTGACATACTCTATCGACCCGACAGTATCCAGAGGCGGTTCTGTATTAGGCATGCAGGCGATCGATGTAAAGCCTCCGGCGGCGGCGGCCTCGGAGCCGGACATTATGGTTTCTTCGTCTTCCCTGCCCGGTTCGCGAAGATGAACGTGCATATCGATAAAACCGGGGCAGATCAGAAGATCATCGAGATTTAGAGATTTCTTACCGGATGATATCGATTTTGGGCGCTTATCTACTTTTTTTATCTTGCCGCCGGAAATGTGAATGGTCGCCTTGCCGACATACCCGGTTAGAGGATCGACTATTTTTCCGTTTATCTGGGTTATATCATTCTTCATTAACTCTTCCCCTTCGAGCTGATAGTAAATAGAGTAAGGCCATCCTGACCGCGACACCATTTGTGACCTGCGGTAGGATCACCGAATAAGGCGCCTCGGCAACTTCCGACGATATCTCGACGCCTCGATTCATAGGCCCCGGATGCATAATGGTGAAATTATCGTTTAAGTTTTTCAGCCGATCTTTTGTTATACCGTAATACCTGCTGTATTCCCTCATGCTTGGCAGAAGCCCGGACTTTTGACGTTCTTTTTGAATTCTCAGAATATTGACCACGTCGGCGCCCATCAGAGCTTCATCGAGATCGTCATATACTTTCACCCCGAACTTCTCCATCTCCACCGGGATAAGGGTCGGCGGTCCGCATACCGAGACTTCGGCTCCCATAGTCAAAAGGCCCCAAATATTCGATCTGGCTACCCGCGAATGCTTGATATCGCCGACTATGACGACCTTTAAGCCCTCCAGCCTGCCGTATTTTTCGCGCATCGTGAACATATCCAGAAGGCCTTGCGTGGGGTGCTCGTGAGCGCCGTCACCGGCGTTGATTATGGTCGATTCGCAGGTCTCGGCAAGATAATGCGGGGAGCCGGGCGCAGAGTGGCGAATGACGACCATATCGATTTTCATAGCTTCTATATTCCAGACGGTATCTTTAAGGCTCTCCCCTTTTGAGGCGGATGATCCCGAGGCAGAGAAATTCACCGTATCGGCCGAAAGACGTTTCTCTGCAAGTTCGAAGGAGATTCGCGTTCTCGTCGACGGTTCATAAAAGAGGTTTACTATTGTTACACCCCGCAACGTCGGTACTTTGGGGATCGATCTGGAAAGAACCTCTTTGAACGATATGGCGGTATCCAGAATTAAGCTGATATCATCGGCATCTACGCCTTCGAGGCCGAGCAGATGACGGATTTTCAAGCTCATACTCCTCCCCTCCCACTTCGGTCGATAACGACTTCATCGACGCCATTCATCTCCTTTAAGTGAACCTCTACCCGCTCTTTTTGCGTGGTCGTAACTTCCCTGCCGGCGAAATCAGCCTTGATGGGAAGCTCGCGAAGCCCTCTATCGACCAGAACCGCCAGTTGTATGGACCTCGGCCTACCGAAATCGATAATTGCGTCAAGCGCCGCACGCACGGTTCGGCCCGTGTATAAAACGTCATCCACAAGGACGATAATTTTATTGCCGATATCGAACGGTATACTTGTTTCCTGAACGAGGGGTTGATCGAGCTTATCCTGAATATCGTCCCGGTAAAGCGTAATATCTATAATCCCCATGGGAATTTTGGTTTTTCCGATCTTACCCAGTGTCGCCGCGATTCTCTCGGCCAGGTAGGCCCCCCCGGTCCGAATACCGATTATGGCCAGATCCGAGGTCCCGACATTGCGCTCGACTATCTCGTGGCATATTCGGTTAAGGGCAAGCTTAATCGATTTTGAGTCCATTATCTTCTCAGCGGTATTTTTGGTCATTCACCCTCCGCGTTTATTTTCAATCTTCAATATCAGTTTCGGTTATAAAAAAAATCCGCCCCTAAGGCGGAATTTCATCTCTTTTCTAATATCCCTCATCGCTTTAAAAGCTTTTCGGCACAGCCGATATCAGGACGTAAATATGCATAATGGAATCAATTGTCAAGAGATTTCCCCTCTCCGGACGATTGCCGGTCAATTTCCGCGGCGAGATATCGGGGATTTAGCGACGGTTTCGGCAATATTATCCCCCGCGAAACGAGATGTTTTCTAAGATTTATGAGGGGATTTACCGGGAGATCGATTATTTCAAGATACTCCGGGCTATTAAAAAAACCGCAGGCGGAAATATCGAATACCTTTTTACCCGCGATCATTCCGACCATTCTATCGGCGATCTCAGCCAAAAAAGGCAAATCATGGCCAATTACCATGACGGCTTTACCCGCATTCGCCAGTCCCTCTATAATTCGGGCCAATTCAATTTGCGAAAATGGATCGAGAAAGGCCGCCGGTTCGTCGAGGATAACCACATCCGGATCCGAAATTAATGTACCGGCAAGGGAAACTTTTCGTTTTTCACCGCCTGATAGGGAATCGACTATCCTGGTTTCGAATCCTGCGAGGCCTACTTGCTCTAAAATAGAGTAAATGTCGATATCCTTAAGATCCAAATTTTCCTTTATTGAATTCAAATCGTCGGCAACGGTAGGACCTATCAGTACATTTTCGGGCATCTGCCAGCTAATACCTATTTTTGTTCTTAGATCTTTTTGACTATAATCCGAGATAGCGGTTCCATCTATAAATATTTTGCCGCTTTTCGGTTTAAGTATGCCAGCCAGCAACATCGCCAGAGTCGATTTCCCCGAACCCGCGGGTCCTACGATTCCGGTAACCGAGCCGCTATATAGCCCCAAACCGATTATCTCCAGCTTAAAGTCGCTATCGGGATAGGAGAATTCGAGGTCTTCGGCATTCAGCAGACGTTCTGATTCGGCTATCCGTTCCGGAATATTATCGGCCGACGTCTCCCTATCCTCAATATTAACGCGATAAAAACCGACAGCTCCCTTATCGATATAATCGATGCCCGGTGTTTGATGACACACTATTCGGGATGGGGTCGTCAATCTGTATTTTGCCAATAATTCGTCGTCGGCAAGAATTTCTCGGGGATCTCCAAAAGCCGCAATACTCCCGGAGTCCATTATCAATACCTTATCGGCTCTCAATGCTTCATCCGTGTATTGGGTTATGTGAATTATCGCCATACCATCGCGTTTTAGACTATCTACAATATCGAGAATCGTCTCACGATATCCGGGATCGAGAAAAGTGGTCGGCTCGTCTAATAGCAGTATCTTAGGCGAGACAACGACCGCGCAAGCAAGGTTGACTATCTGCGTTTGTCCGCCCGATAGGTTATGAGGTTTCAAATCCAGCAAACGCTCCAGGGAAAAACGGGAAACAATTAAATCGAAAACCTCTTTTTGTCTTTTCAACGGTAATCCGAGATTTTGCAATACGGTCATTATCTCGGATTTAACGTCGGGCATGAGAAACTGCCCGCCGGGCTCTTGAAATACAGCGGCGACAACGCCGAATAAATCGTCGCCGAAACGCCCCGGCCGTACAATTTCATCGTTTATCTTTATCTCACCATTTGAGAGCTTAATCATACCGCAGATAGCTTTTATCAAGGTCGATTTGCCCGAACCGTTTGGGCCGAGTACGGATAGATACTCTCCCTCGCTCAAATGAAGATCAAAGGATGAAATCGCCGGGCCAAGATCACCCCGCGGGTATTGGACCGCGATGTTTTTTATCTCGATCATAAAAAAGCCCCGATCAATTATCGGGGCATCCTTTAGTCCTGATATGATATATCGGGGTCACGCGCCGCCCGGGCCTCGTCGAGTCTGCTTACGGGTGTTGAATGCGGCGCTGATCGCACCTTATCCGGATCGCTCTCGATTTCATCGGCGATCGCAAGTAGTATTTCGACAAAATTATCCAGCGATGCTTTGCTTTCGGTTTCGGTCGGTTCTATCATAAGTGCCTCTGGTACGATCAACGGGAAATATACGGTTGGAGCATGAACGCCGAAATCTAAAATCCGTTTAGCTATATCCAATGTCCTTACCCCCATCGCCTTCTGTTTCGTGCCCGAAAGGACAAACTCGTGTAAGGTATCGCCATCGAAAGGTAACTCGAACCTGCCTCTTAACTTCTCTCTTAGATATGCCGAGTTGATAATCGCTGTTTTAGAGATCTCGGCCAATCCTACAGCTCCATGCTGTTTTATATAGCAATAGGCCCGGATTAAATTACCGATATTCCCGTAAAACCCATGAACTCTACCGATAGAATCGGGTTTTTTATAATCCAGGAAAAAGAAATCAATTCCTTTGCGATCATGCTTTTTCTCAATCGTCGGCGCCGGTAAAAACGGCTCGAGGTTCGATTTCACGCCAAGAGCGCCCGCGCCGGGTCCGCCTCCACCATGCGGAGTGGAGAATGTTTTGTGCATATTGAAATGGACAACATCGAATCCCATATCTCCCGGCCGGGAAATCCCCAAAAGGGCGTTGAGATTGGCGCCGTCCATATAAAGCATACCGCCCGCCTCGTGAACGAGATGGGCAATTTTCTGAATTTCCGATTCAAACAATCCGAGTGTATTCGGATTGGTTAGCATAAAGGCGGCCAGATTATCGTCACAATGCTCAGCGAGTTTTTCTAAATCAACGCGTCCTTCGGAATTCGATTGAATCTGAACGACCTCATATCCCGCCATGGCTACCGATGCCGGATTAGTACCGTGAGCCGAATCCGGGATTATCACCTTATTGGGATTTTTATTATTGGAATTATGATACGCCCGGATCATCAACAGCGCCGTGAATTCACCATGAGCGCCCGCCGCCGGTTGAAGAGTAACAGCGTCCATACCCGCGATCTCGCAAAGAGATGATGAAAGATCGTAAAGAAGCGATAAGGTTCCCTGTGAAATCTCGTCGGGGCCGTGCGGGTGAGCGAGGGTGAACCGTGGAAACCTGGCCAACTGTTCGTTAATCTTGGGATTATATTTCATTGTACAGGAGCCGAGAGGATAGAAACCCTTATCCAGATGGTGGTTCTTTACTGAAAGAGAGATAAAATGCCTCATCACTTCGGGCTCTGATACCGACGGAAAATCAGCCGGTTTTACCCTTAAATATTCGGGCGGAATGATATCGGTAATGTCGACCTCTGGTATGTCGGGTTCGGGAAGCGATATACCCTCGGTGCCCTCGGTGGAAAGATTGAAAATAAGTTTATCGTAGATGCTCGACATCTATTTTTTATCCTCCAGGTCGGCCACCCGCTTCTTTACCCAGCTGGCGTTCTCACCATCGGGATAACTTTCCAGATACGCGCGATACAGTTTCATCGCTTCATTACTGTCGCCCTTTTTATTCGTGTAATATCCGATTATCGCCCGGGCGTCATCAGCCTGTTCGGTATCGGGGAATTGCTGAACCAGCGATTCGGCGGTTTCGATAGCTCCATCGTAATCTTTGGCCCGCCCTTTTACATCATACATGGATCCGAGGGCTTCGATCTTTTGTCCGTTTTCATTATCAGGATCGAGCTTCAGAACTCTGCCGTAATAATCGAGCGCTTTTTCAAATTCTCTACGGCTGGTGTATTTTTCGGCGACAATCGAGATATATTCCTGATTATCCGGATCATCATCCAGTCTGCTTAGGTAGTCTATTAAAGTTTCTTTTCCCTGAAGATACAATTGAACCTGGTTATAAAAATCGGTCGGGGGTAAATAACCCCATATACGGTCAATCTCCTCGCCGTTGGATTTAGTTATCACTATTGTAGGATACCCGGAAATTCCGAAATCCCTTGCCAGATTTGTATCGACCTCGGCGTTGATCTTGACGAAAATATTATCGGCGGACATCCCCATAACCAGGGGATCGACATAGGTGTTAGCGTCAAGCGAATCGCACCATTCACCCCAGTCGGTGTAAAAATCGATAATCATCGGTTTATCCGATTCGGCGGCTTTCATACCAGCTGTTCTGAAATCGGTTTCGAATTCTATTTTAGTGAACGTCTTTTCTCTTTCTCCACACGAAACAATTACTAATATGACTGACAATGCTCCTAATAGGGAGTTGATTTTCATAAAGCCTCCTCTGCCGGGACGATTGTCTCTACTATTTCCGACGCTCGTTGGGAATCTTCGCTGGTAACAAACAATTGAAAATCGAAATAAAACTGGCTAATAGGTAACATACCCCTCAGATACGAACCGGTGGGAGATTTCAAAAGGGACGGTATCCCCTCCGATTCCATAGCGTTTCTTACCATCTCGACAACAATCTGGTTGTTAGTGGAAAATATCATTACCGGATCATCGCCCTGCTTTGTTCCTGAGCTATTGTTATCCAAACTATCCCGCCTTCGAAAGCTCGAAAACCAGATCGTCAATTTGACGTTTCGATCTCTTTTCCGTGACTGCCACCATAAGGCATCCCTTCATTCCGAGCTTGAATTTGCCCATATCTATCCCTGCCAAAATTCCTTTTTTCAAAAGCTTGTTATTTATCCTCGCGGGGGGTATGGGAGTCTCTATTACGAATTCCTTGAAGAAAGGCCCCGTGAATTTGAGGGAGTACCCGGGTAGCTCTGAAATTTTCTCGGCCGCGTAACGGGCTTTCGAGAGACATAGACGACCAATTTTCTCAAGCCCTTTCTGTCCCAGAAGCGACATGTAAACCGACGCCGCCAGGGCGCACAACGCTTGATTGGTGCAAATATTGGATGTTGCCCTCTCGCGCCGAATATGCTGTTCCCTCGTTTGCAGGGTCATGACATACCCCACACGTCCTTCTTTATCTTTGGTCCTCCCGGAAAGACGTCCTGGCATCTTGCGCAGAAATTCACGTCGCGCCGAAAGTAAACCGAGATAAGGCCCGCCGAAATTGAGCGATATTCCAAGCCCCTGCCCTTCGGCAACCGCCAGGTCGGCTCCATTTTCGGCCGGTGAGGAGAGAATTCCCAGCGCCAGCGGATCGTAGATTTCTATCAGAAGCGCGCCATTGCTTTTTATATCCGAGGCTATATCCTTTATCCGCTCTATCTGCCCGAAGAAATTTGGATTTTGAATAACCACGGCGGCCGTCTTATCCGATATTTTATTGCGGAGATCGGCGATATCGGTCGTACCGTCAAGCGTCTTTAAATATTTAACGGTCGTCTCCTGGCCCGAAAGATAGGTTTCCACCGTTTCGATATAATAAGGATTAACCGATTGAGAAATTAGAATCTCGTTTTTCCGGGTATGAGACGCGGCCAGTAACACCGCCTCGGCCAATGCCGTGGCGCCATCGTATAGTGACGCGCTGGTAACCCCCAGCCCCGTTAGTCTCGAGATAAAAGTCTGGAATTCATACATCGTTTGAAGAGTACCCTGAGAAACCTCGGCTTGGTAGGGAGTGTAAGCGGTATAATATTCAGACCGAAGCAATATATGATCCACCGCGGCTGGGATGAAATGATCGTACGCTCCTCCCCCTGCGAAACAGGAGTCGACATCCGAATTACGGGCGGCGATCTCCCGAACCTCGCGCTCGAGCTCCAACTCGGATAGAGGATTCGGCAATATGAGAGGTCTTTGTAGTCGAAGACTGGCCGGGACCGACTTAATTAATTCCTCGAAATCGGAGATGCCGACTTCATCCAACATTCGTCGACGAATCAGCGGAGAGTTAGGTATATAGCTCATCGCTTATTCTTTAATTAACTCGCCGTAATCGGCGGCTCCCAGAAGATTATCCAACTCGGTGATATCGGACATTTTGATTTTGATTATCCAGCCGTCGCCGTAAGGATCGCTGTTAATTATCGACGAATCACTTTCCAGTTCGCTGTTGACCTCTGTCACCTCCCCGGTGAGGGGGCTGAATAAATCCGATATCGCTTTAACAGCCTCGATAGTCCCGAACGGTTTCGAATGTTCGGCCTTGCTTCCTACCGGCGGAAGTTCAACAAATACTATATCTCCCAGTTCACCCTGAGCATAATCGGTAATCCCGATAATCGCGATATCGTTTTCGACTCTTACCCACTCATGTTCCTTGGAATATTTCAAATCCTCGGGAATCACATATCCTCCTTAGCCACCAGATCATCAGTTTGTTCCTTTTCGGACGCCATAAATTTCTCAACGAAAGAAATATCGTATTTTCCCAAAATAAAATCTTTATTTTTAAAAACCCGTTTGTAATAATCGATCGTGGTGGGGATTCCCTCGACCACAAATTCTTCCAGACAACGTTTCACCCTGTTTATAGCCTCCTGACGATTCTTGCCGGAAACAATCAGCTTGGCGATAAGTGAATCGTAATTGGGGGGTATGACATATCCGGCGTAAGCGTGGGTATCCACCCTGACATTATGCCCACCGGGAATATGAAAAGCCGTGATTTTACCCGGCGCGGGGGCGAAATTGCGCTCGGGATCCTCGGCGTTTATCCTGCATTCGAATGTATGACCGCTGAAAGATATATCTTCCTGGGTCTCATTCAATTTTTCGCCGGCGGCTATCCTGATCTGCTCTTTTATGAGGTCGATACCGGTGACTTCCTCGGTTACCGGATGCTCCACCTGGACCCGGGTATTAACCTCCATGAAATAAAAATCGTTATCGGAATTGACCAGAAACTCAAACGTCCCTGCACCCGTATAGCCGGCCGCCAACGATCCGTCGACCGCCGCCCGGCCCATCCGTTCCCTTAAGGTGGCGGTTATTATCGGCGACGGAGATTCTTCGATTAATTTTTGATGTCTCCGCTGAACCGTGCAATCGCGTTCACCCAGGTGAATAGCGTTGCCATGATTGTCAGCGAGTATCTGGATCTCGACATGACGCGGATTTTCAATGAACTTCTCGATATAAACGTCGGGACTGCCGAAAGCTACGTTTGCCTCGGTTCTGGCCATATCGAATGCCCGTTCCATATTATCCGGCGCTTCCACGTATCGCATTCCACGTCCGCCGCCACCCGCGACGGCCTTGACCATTACAGGATAACCGATACTCTCGGCAGTCGCCAGAGCCGCTTTTATACCGGTTACCAGACCGCCCGAGCCGGGTATCACAGGAACACCAGCTTCAGACATAGTTTTCTTGGCCAGAGATTTATCACCCAGAGACCTGATAACATCGTGCCGCGGGCCGATAAATACCAGTTGGCAGGATTCGCAGATCTCGGCGAAGTCGGGATTCTCGGCCAAGAAGCCGTAACCCGGATGAATAGCCTCGGCATTGGTAATCTCAGCGGCCGAGATAATCCTCCTGGGATCGAGATAACTTTCGCTGGGAGGGGCCTCTCCGATACATACCGACTCGTCAGCGAATCTGACATGTAGAGAATCGGCATCGGCTTTGGAATATACCGCTACCGACTCAATTCCCAGTTCCTTACAGGCCCTGATTATTCTTAACGCTATTTCGCCTCTGTTGGCTATCAGTATCTTGTTAAACATTCGCCACTCTTTCTTTCGTTTTATAATAGCCGATAATATATGATTTTTCAATTGCCTATCAAATATATTTTAATTTTTGCCCTGATTTCCAATAAAAAAAGCCGGGGTTCTCCCGGCTTTAAACTTGCAGGCGAAAGTACGCCTAAAAACTAAGATCTTCGCTGGGTTTGGCTCCGTCACTGAATTCCGACCAGCCGCGATCGGAAGCCGAGGTTATTCCTTTTACCCGTAAATCGAAATAGTCGGGGTTAGAGCATTGAGCCATAGCTTCTTCGTAAGTTATGGTACCGTCACGATATAGATTCCTTATTGCCTGATCGAAACTCTGCATACCATATTGAACAGCGCCCTGTTCGATATAATCGGGAATGCTCATCGTCTTATCAGGGTCGATAAGAGCCTCTCTTATCGATCCGGTCGAAATGAGTACCTCAACCGCGGGTACACGACCCGGTCCGTCCGAACGGGGCAACAACCTTTGACATATTATGGATTTCAGCGTTCCCGCGAGCAACAAGCGTACTTGCTGATGCTGATGGGGAGGGAAAAACGATATAATCCTGGAGAGGGTCTCGACCGCGTTCATGGTGTGTAGTGTCGTTAACACCAGATGCCCGGTATCGGCGGCGGTCAATGCGATATTCATGGTTTCCACGTCCCGGATCTCTCCGATTAAGACTATATCCGGATCCTGGCGGAAAGCGTGTTTGAGCGCTGAGGCGAAATTCTCGGTATCGCCTCCAACCTCTCGTTGAGAAATAATAGATTTTTTATCGCGATAAATATACTCGATAGGATCCTCGATAGTCAGGATATTATCGTGCCTGGAATTATTGATATGCTCTACCATTGACGCCAGCGTTGTCGATTTACCCGATCCGGTCGTACCGGTAACGATAACCAAACCGCGCTTGTTATTGGCGATAGTTTTGACTATTTCCGGAAGATTCAGCTCTTCGAATCCCGGGACATTGGTATTAACCTGCCTAATGGCAATACCGACGGTTCCTCTTTGCTTGTAGAGATTAATACGGAATCTTCCCATTTTCGAGATCGAGAGCGCCAGATCCATCTCGCGCTTTTTCAAGAATTTTTCTTTTTGCTCATCGCTTAGAATCTGGGATAGAATTTTATCCATATCATCATGGAGAATAATATTATCGTCGACCGACAATAATTTCCCGTCGACCCGGACCATGGGGCGAATGCCGACTCGTAGATGAAGGTCGGAAGCCCTGCGGTTTTGCATTTCCTGCATCATCTGTTTAAAATTCATCTGTCCCACCTCGTGAAAAATATGCAATAACAAGCGCGAAACGCGCTTAACGCTATAGAATATATCGACATTTAAATAGCGGGATTAAGTTCGATTAATCAGGATCTACTAAAAATAACGGTTGACCGAATTCAACCGGTTTGGCGTTTTCCACAAGGGTTTCCACCACGCGGCCGGAAACTTCCGCCTCGATTTCGTTCATAAGCTTCATCGCCTCTATAATGCAAACCACCTGGCCTTCGCGGATTTGCTGGCCGACTTCGACAAAAGGCTTGGCGTCGGGAGCGGGAGATTTGTAATAAGTCCCCACCATGGGTGATTTTATTTCCACCAGATTCGTTTTGATTTCAGGTTCCGTGGGCGATTCTGTGGTAATTTCCAATTGCGAAACTCGTTGTTCGACCCTGGCCGACGACGGTTGAGGTTGCGGATTGCCGTTGCCGTTTCGGTAGATCTTCTTTCGGATGCTTACCTTGCGGCCCCAGCTGGAAACCTCAAGTTCGTCAATATTCGATTCCTCTACCAATTTAATTAAAGATCTTATTTTCGACGGTCTCATTTTATCTCTCCCGCGATAGATACTGCCATTCTATCAAAGTTCTATCAACTCTTTGGGCGATTTGCTCAGGACCTGCCCTCCCGACGCGGTCACTAATACATCGTCCTCCACACGGACGCCGCCCCAATTGGGAATATAAATACCGGGCTCAATGGTTACAACCATCCCCTCCACAAGAGTATCGGTCGATCGAGGATTCAGGCTTGGAGTGTCATGCACCACCAAACCGATCCCATGACCCAGGCCATGACCGAAATAATCGCCATAACCGGCCTTCATAATAATATCCCTGGCGACACCGTCAAGACGACTGCAGGCCAGGCCCGGTTTAACCGCTTTACATGCCTTCTTTTGAGCGGCTAAAACAACATCATATATTTTTTTTTGTTTTTCGGACGCCTTACCCAGAACAACCGTTCTGGTGATATCCGAGGCGTATCCCTGAAAAATACAACCAAAATCCAGAGTAACGAAATCGCCTTTTCTGAGTTTTTTGGTCGACGCTATCCCGTGAGGCATTGACGATCTCTGTCCTGAGGCGACTATGAAATCGAAAGCTATCGATTCTGCCCCCATAGAGCGCATATTATATTCCATCTCGAAAGCGATTTCCTTTTCGGTAACGCCTGGCTTCAGACTGCCTAGAATATCGGCAAACGCCTTATCCGCCAGACGAATAGCCTTTTTGATCTTCTTAATCTCCTCGACATCCTTGACCCTCGTTAACGACTCAATCAAATTCTCGGTTGTCCTGAAATCAACCCTGGGCAGGAGATCCTTTAACTTATCAAGCATTTTAAGCGACATATGGGCCGCTTCTACACCAACTCTGACCTTTTTTGAAAGCTCGGCGAGTTTGGGCAACTCGGGTGTTAATTCCCGATCCGCGATCACGACCTTACAATTCTTCACCTCTTTCTGCGATTGGACAAGGTAGCGGAAATCGGTGAGGAAATAGGCCCGTCGAGGGGCAAGCAAAATCATACCGTTCGACCCCGTAAATCCGCTTAGATAACGAATATGGGTCATGTTTGTTACAAGCAAACAGTCGATCTTCTCTTTTTTAAGGAGGGCGAGCGCTTTTTTTATTCTCTGATCAGTCATTTCCAAGTCTTTTGGTTAAATCCTCGATTCTCCTTTTAATTTCCGGATCGTGAGGATTTTTCTTAAGCAAATCGTGGTAAATTTTCAAAGCCTTGTTGTAATATCCCTGCCTGGTGCAGATTTCGGCGAAAGTCATGGTATCGAAACTGATATCTTTTCCGGATATTTCGGTTGTAGATTTTGGGTTCAAAGAGACCCGATCCTGAGATAATTCTTCCACGACGATTTCTATATCATTTAGCGCGGGGAAAAGATTCTCGGCCATGGAACGTCCATAGCCGGCCCTGATTATATCGCCTTTAGCCTGGTGAATCTGCCCAAACAAGATCCATCCATTTACATGATCGGGATCGCGGGCCAACAGAGCGTTGATCAACTGTCCGGCCTTTTCCAGATCGCCCAACTGGAAAGCCAGGCTCGCCCCGACAACATATAAATCGTCATCCTGAATCCCTGCGCGAATAGCCTCCAGGGCCAGGAAAAGAGCGTCCTGAACCTTGCCTCTTTTGCCTATCTCGTCGATCTCATAAGCGCTAAAAATAGATCCGCCACTAGTGTCCATTTCGTCCCTGTCTATTCACTTTAAGCCCCGGATAATTCCAAGACTACGGGATATCTTACCCAAAGGGGGCGAAATCATATTTCGTCCCCGAATAAGCATCATAACCTAAAATAAACCCCGATGTCAACCCTTTTGTTCTCCATCGACGTATCCTGTAACAGTTTAATGGGTTAACGCATTTCGACGTCTTTGAATTTCTATTGATTAAGCCGTTTTAAAACCGAGCTGGTGGACTTTCCCCGAACAAGCGGAATTCGGACAACTTTACCGCCGTTTTGCCTTACAATCTTTGCTCCGACAATTTCGGATATTTTATAATCGGCTCCTTTGGCGAGTATGTCCGGTTTTAGAAGTTCGATTAGATTAAGCGGAGTATCATTACCGAAACCTACGACCAGGTTCACAGGTGTAAGATACGAAAGAAGCAAAGCCCTTTCTTTAAAGCACATGACTGGACGGTTTTTACCTTTAAGCCGACGAACCGAATTATCGCGGTTTAATCCGACAATCAGAAAATCGCCCTTTCCCTTTGCCTTGTCGAGATAAAGGGCGTGTCCGGCATGGATCAGGTCGAAACATCCATTGGTGAAAACGACTTTCTTTTTTTGCCGACGGAGTTTCTCCCGGATACGAGCGGCTTCTTTTTGGCTCACTATTTTAGATTTCATTTTCTGATGTTCAACGCCTTTATCAACTCTTCCGTGGTTATCCGGGCCGTACCGAATCGCGCCACCGCCAATCCCGCGGCAACATTAGCGATAAAGGCCGCCTCGCGCATGCTGGCTCCGGCGGTTTTAGCGACTGTTAAGGAGGCTATTACGGTATCTCCGGCGCCGGTGACATCGTAGACGGTTTTTGCCTCCACGGGTATATCGGTTCTCGACCTGTCCTTCTCGAAAAGAGTCATTCCCTTCTCTCCACGGGTTATAAGCAGAGATTCGAGATTCAGTTCATCCAAAAGATCCC
Source organism: Candidatus Zixiibacteriota bacterium (assembly GCA_036481315.1). GTDB lineage: Bacteria > Zixibacteria > MSB-5A5 > UBA10806 > UBA10806 > JAZGHS01. The sequence goes on from JAZGHS010000049.1 coordinate 15,707, forward strand.
AGCCTATTTGCTCAAGTATCTTTTCGCTGGTGATTTTCTTTCCAGAGATAAATCCGGCCTCGTGATGATTCGGGGTTATAACCGAAACGTTTCGGTAACTTTTAAAATGTACTTCTTTGGGGTCAACCGCGATGAATTTCCCGGCCTTATTGGCCAGAGAGATCAAACGCTCGAGCAAAACTAACGTAATCACACCTTTACCGTAATCTGAAATAATAATTCCATCGATATGAGCAAGTTCCTTCTCGATCCTGCCCATGATCTCCGAAACCAGTTTTTCGCCGATTTCGTCGGTAACCTCCCGATCTATTCGCACAACCTGCTGGCTTCCGGCAACTATTCTGGTTTTCACGGTTGTCGGACGATCCGCGTCTATCACCAACCCCTTATCGTCAAGGCTATTTTTCCGCAAGACTGTCTTGAACTCTTCAGCGAATCGATCATTTCCCACGAGGCCTACCAGTAACGCCTCGGCTCCCAGCGCGGTCACGTTTGCGGCGACATTAGCCGCTCCGCCCAATTTAACCGTCTCTTCCCGGGCGCTTACAACCGGTACCGGAGCTTCGGGCGAAATACGATCTACAGTACCCCGGATATATCTATCCAGCATAATATCTCCTAATACCAGTATCCTGACATCAGAAAATCGGCCGGCAACCTGATTTATTCTATCTTTTTCCATTATCATCCCCATTAATCGCTTTGACTCGGACGGTAATTATATTAAAATTCATCGCTAAAGGCAATATGTATCGATGAATAGAAACAACTGAGTAATTACTAAGGGAGTTACGATGCAACAAAAGCAAAGGCAGTTGAACATAGAATTGGGTGAGAAGGAATCGGAGGGGATTTATTCTAATCTGGCATTGATCGCCCATTCTCCGCAGGAGATTATAATCGATTTCGCGCGGGTTATGCCCGGTGCGGCCAAGACAAGAGTGCTTTCCAGAATCATAATGACTCCGACCCACGCCAAAATGCTTCACAAGGCGCTCGAGGATAATATCAAAAAATACGAGGGACAATTTGGTCAGATCAAGATTAGCGGCGTATCGGATAAAAGCATCGGGTTTCAGGCCGCTAAATGAAAAAGGGATATTTTTCTTTCGTTCTGCATTCTCATTTACCGTATGTACTGGGTCACGGCAAATGGCCCCACGGAACCGATTGGCTCAATGAGGCGGCGGCGGAAACCTATGTTCCGATACTTCTGGCCTGCGATAACCTGATTCAAAAGGGTATATCCCCAAAATTAACTATCGGCATCTCTCCGGTTTTATGTGAACAATTAGCTCATGAATCGTTTAAAACAGAATTCGGCGAGTATTTAAAGCAGAGAATCGAGGCCGCGGAGAACGACGCCGAGGAGTTTTACCGTACGGGGCAAAATGAGTTTCTAAAATTAGCCCATAAATGGGAAGACTATTATAAACAGATTTCTACCGCATTTTACGATACATACCATCAGGACCCGATAAGCGCGTTCCGCAAGCTCCAGGACAACGGACATATAGAGATTATAACATGCGGGGCAACCCATGGCTATCTTCCGCTTCTCTCCCGCGACGAATCATGCCAGGCTCAGGTAAAACAGGCGGTAGCGTCTTACAAGCGTTATTTCGGCAAGAATCCCCGGGGAATCTGGCTCCCCGAATGCGCTTATCGTCCCGCGTATAATTGGAGCCCGCCGGTATCGGTCGAAAACCTTCCCGAAAGCTACCACAGAAAAGGGATAGAGGATTTTCTTTCGGAAAACGGGATCGAATACTTTTTTATAGACAGCGCGACATTGAAAGGGGGCCGCGCGATCGGTGTATACGTAGACAGGTTCGACGCCTTAAAATCATTGTGGGGACGATTTGAAGAACAATATCAGCCGCGGGACGAGGATATTGAGAAGACGCCGCTTTCGGCGTACCTCGTAGGTGACAAAGAGGGCAAAACTCCGGTGGGAGTATTCACAAGGCACCCCGATAGCAGTCTCCAGGTATGGTCGGGAGAGTGGGGCTACCCGGGCGACGGCAACTATCTTGATTTTCATAAAAAACGATTCCCCGGCGGTCATCGTTACTGGAAAGTGACTTCCGCTAATACCGATCTCGCCGACAAGGGCGTATACGATCACGAACCCATACCGGACAGGCTCGAGGAGAATGCCTCTCATTTCGCTGATCTGGTTTCCAAAGCATTAATCGATAATAACAAGGCGTCCGGAGAAACCGGGATACTTGTCGCTCCTTTCGACGCCGAACTGTTTGGACATTGGTGGTTCGAAGGCCCAGGTTTCTTACAACGGGCAATTGAGAAGATATCGGCGCTGGACGATATCGGGGTTTGTACCGCAGGAGAGTATTATGATTCGAACAGGCCGTCAAAGGTGATCACTCTCCCCGAGGGATCGTGGGGCGAGGGCGGATATCATTATATATGGCTCAATAAATGGACCGAGTGGACATGGAAGCATGTCTACGAGGACGAGGCGCGAATGGTGGAACTCGCTGCCGGTTACGATAATGCCGGGAAACTGCAAAAAAGAGTTATAGCTCAGGCGGCCCGGGAATTGATGCTACTATCATCATCCGATTGGCAATTTTTGATTTCCACCTGGGCTGCCAGGGATTACGCCGAGACTAGAATCGCCGCTCATCATGGGGCTTTCAAAAAATTATCGGAGATGGCCGACATGGGCGAGAACCTGGCAGATATCGACCTTTCGTATCTCGCGGATCTGGAGAAGCGCGATGATCTTTTCAGGGATATAGACCCGAGATGGTTCGCCAAGGTCGAGTTCCCATGATAGAATGATTCGGGGTATGGACCATGTTACCAAGGCAATGGAAATTATTAGTAGTATGTATTGGTCTTTTTATTGCCTGCGGTTCAGAGGATGAATCGTCGATAAATAAAAAGAGGATGCCGGATCTTCAATATGTATACTCGTCAACTGAGAGTGACGATAATATCGAATTGTCCGTATCCGGAACTTTCGATCTATACGGCACAGATCCCCGGGTATTCTCTGATCCGATTGGAATCATATATTCCTTTGATGATTCGATCGGCTTTAAACCGGCCGGAAGACGGTTCGGCTTAATCCTCTCCGATCCCAACTGGTATTCAAAAGATACTCTCATTCTAAAAGACACTATCCCCGGAGGCCCGGCATTGAGTTTGATCTTTAACGGCAGGTACCGTGGCCTCGATTCCTGCTGGTCCGAGATTTACGAATACGCCGAATCAAAAGGTTATGAATACATCCTTCCCGGAATAGAGGTTTACCGCGGTCACGGCGCGGAATCGCTCGCTGTGGCAACCGAGCTGATTATCCGGATTAAATAAAAAGGGACGGCCGCGTGACCGTCCCAAACTGCTACTGCTTCGGGGTTTCTATTCTTAAAAATCTTCGACTTTACTTACGGTAATGCCCCAATTAACAGGATCTCTCGGTTTGGAAGAGTTCCAGTCATTGAAAGAGTGCGAACCATCGGTTATGAAGTATACCTCGTATTTGCCCGGATCAAGAATGAGCGTATCATCGAACATTCTGTTTTTGCTCGCTCCCCCCGCGGGGTCGGTGTTACGCCAGGTCATTTCCCAGACCGTTCTTCCGGTTTTATCGTTTTCTATCCAGCCGTAATCGTACATTTCGCCACGGGAACCCTCGCCGATAGCGTAAATCCTGATTCGCGTTCTCTTATCGATAGAAAATTTACTTCTACGTCTCTCATTATCGCGAAGGCCGGTCATTTTCCCCAGGATCTCCGCGCTTAGTTTCAATTCGGATTCTTCGAGCACTTTGAACTTAGACTTATTGAAATCTTTTCCGGGGTAGATGGAAAGCCCCCACAATTCGGGTTCGTAGGGAGCCGACGCGTTCCAATCGCGGTATGAATGAGAACCGTCAGTGATATAATGAGCTTTATAATATCCTTTGGGTAAAGTAACCAACCCATCGAATTTCCTATTCTTGCTGGCTCCCCCGGCGTTTTCTGTATTGCGACGGGTCATTTCCCAGACGATTCTTCCGGTAGAGGCGTTTTCAATCCATCCGTAATCGACAAAATCCTTACTCGAGCTTCCATATTCGCCGAGCGCTACGACTCGCAGGGACTGTTCGCTTTTCAATTCAAACGCCTGCGACTCGAAATCGTCATCTCGCATCCGGGCCAAATCGACCAGCGGATCCCCGCGTCCCTCGGGCGTATAAGTGCTAAAAGATTTTTTGTCGGATTTATCCGCCGCCAGGATCGTCACGCCCCAGTTGAGCGGATCATAGGGAGGCGTAACGTTAAATTCATCATAAGAATGCGAACCGTCGGAAACGTAATACAAGAGATATTTTCCTTTTTCGAAATTCTCTTTCTCATCGCTATACCTGTTTTTGCTCCCGCCGCCGGCGGGATCGGTATTCCAGCGATCCATGGTCCACACCTTCTTCCCCGATTCGGCGTCGACAATCCAGGCGTGATCGACCGGGATTTTGTAACTGTTCGGATATTCCGAAAGAGCGTAGATACGTAGTTTCATCGGTTTATCGAGAGCGAATCCCTTTTCGATATATTCCGAATCCCCCACTTTATTTACCTGGATAAGAGCGTCCTCGATCATACCATCCGGCTCGAACAACTTGAAATCCTTATAGCTGTCCGTTGAACTTATTTTGATAAAGAATTCATCGATATAATCATCGAAATCTCCGTCGAAATCGCCTTTGAACAGGTCGCCCAAGAATTCGATTATATCATCTCCGTTGATTTTTAGATTTCCGGACCACCGTCCGGACGCGTAATAATAAATTTCGTATTTTCCTTTTACAAGCGAGATAGTTTTTAGCGCTTTTCGTAATCCTTTGCGTCCCTGACGTCTAGTGTTATCGCTTTCCATAACCCAAACAGGTTTTCTCGTTTTGGAATCCAATAACCAGCCGTAAGCGCTGAGATCGTCATTATAACCGCTTCTAAAACCGATAGCCTCGATTTCGAATTCGCCGTCTTTGAGTAACTCGAACCCCTGTACACTAACCCGGTCGGACCTTATAGGCTCAATCTGAACGATTGTATCGCCTGCAAAACCTGTTGTAGCGGCCGCTATCGCGATAATCCCGGCAGCCATAAATTTCCCGGAAGTATTCATCTTGTCCTCCCGTCATTAGATTATTTCTCCCGGTAAAGATTACGATTTTTCGCCCTTATTGTTTCATAGAGATTACTTTCAAAAAAGGCCGGGGCAAAAACCCCGGCCTTAAGACGCTAATTTGCAAACGTTTACAATAGATCCACGCAATCGCGAAGCTTCGCCGAGCGGGTTTTATGCCTGAGCTTTTTCAACGCTTTTGCCTCGATCTGCCTTATTCGCTCTCTGGTGAGATCGAAAATCAATCCCACTTCCTCGAGCGTGCGGGGTAGGCCGTCGGACATGCCGAACCGCAGGCGGATAACCTCCTCCTCCCGGTCGGTGAGTGTATTTAAAACCTTTTCGACCTGATCCTGAAGGTAGACAAATGATGCCTTACCGCTGGTGGTGGAAAACTGGGGGTCTGCTATCAGGTTCGACATCTGGTTATCCTCATCGTCACCGATAGGTTTGGAAAGAGAAACGGTTTGAGGTATCACACTCAGGATATCCTCGACTTTGTCCATTGAGATGCCGACCTTGACGGAAAGTTCGGAGACGTTCGGTTTACGGCCGAGTTTCTGGAAAAGTTTCTGCGACGCTTTAGCGACTCGTCCGTACTGGCTGTTGAGATACATCGGCGTCCGGATTGTCTTAGCCTGCTCGGAAAGCGCCCGGGTGATGGCCTGTCTTATCCACCAGGATGCGTAGGTGCCGAATTTGAAGCCCTTTTTATAATCGAATTTATCCACGGCCTTAACCAAGCCCGAATTTCCCTCCTGGATCAGGTCCATGAATTCCATTCCTCTGCCCATATATTTACGGGCAATCGAGATAACCAGGCGCATATTGGCCTCGATCATCACCTTTTTCGCTTTTTCCAATTCGGCCTCGAGATACTCCAGTCTCTTTTTCAGAGTCTCCAGTTCGGATTGAGGCATTTCCTCGGCGAACAGGTAATCGGAGAGGTTTGAACTCATTTTTCCCGCAACCGCGTTGAGCGGACGATGGTATTTGCGGTTTCCATTGACCTGGCCTTTAAACGTTCTGGTGAGGTTATTGAGAAACTCGAGATTGAAATTAAACTTCTCTATTTCCTTTAGCAGTTTTTCCCTGTTTTTGAATCTCCTTTCGAGGATTTTCGATGTTTTTTCAGTTGCGAAATCGAGATTATCGCATTTGCTCACCTTGAGCAGATCCCGGATCTTCTTAAAACGGGTAACTACTTTCAGCCTCTCCCTTTTAATATTCTCAGGAGCAAACCATCTGCAGGTTTCCGGTGAGACTATATCCTCCAGACGTATCTCATCGGTCATAAGCCTGTTCTGGCATGAAATCAGCTCGTCAAGTACCACCAGCGACGAAAACACGATTCGTTTTATGCCTTTCTTGTGGCCCTCGATCCGACGTGCAACCTGCACCTCCTGTTCCCTGGAAAGGATCTTAAACCTTCCCAAGTCTTTGAAATAAACATAAGCGGGATCGGCGTTAGCATCCACCGTAGCGACAACCGCCTGTTTTACCTTTAGCTGTTTCTCCCCCGGTCCATCAGGAGTTATTCCCCCTCCGGAATCCCGGTCGACTTTTTCATCGGCTCTATCCGAGCGCACCAATTGTCTGTCATTTTCAGACTCTCGCTTCATTTGCCTTAACCTCTAATTTTAGGTTTTGAAATTCCCGGGTTAAACTTTTCAATCTATCTTCATCGGACATTCTCTCCGCCTCGCCTATTAAGCTCTTGAGTTCATCAAGGCGTTTTCTGACGGAAATAAGCCTAAATTTTCTTAAATAATCGTCGAATTCGATTTCCGATTCCGTCAATCGCTCCGCGCTAATGGCTAGTTCGCGCAATCGACGGCTTGATTCGCCTTCGCCGACCTTTTCCGAAATATCCATGATTGACAACTCACGGCCAGCACCCGCGAATTCCTCGATAACCGTGTAAATTTCCGCGTTTGCCGATTCCGTGAACAGAGAATTGTCGATCTCGCTGCCGCACCGTGTGATGAATTCCGGATGCGCCAGAATAATCGCAAGAAACTCCCTCTCAAACCTATCTCTTCCGGCCACTACCCGGTGTTCAGGGGATGGTTCAGCGGTTCTTTTGGTCTCGCCGATGATGCCGAGAGTCTTAATATCAATATCGAGCCTTTCGAACATCTTTTTGGAAAGAAGATTCCTGGTCAGGTTATCCTCGATCGGGGACATCAACTCGGACATAACCCCTACAATGCGTTTTTGGCGAGCCAGTGTTTGATCGGAGAATCGCCCCTTCAAACCGCTTTGAATAAATCCTATTATGTCGACTGATTCCGATATCAACCTAGTAAGTTCGGCTTCGCCGTTTTCCCTAATGAAGCTATCGGGATCTGATCCCCTGGGAAGCATCACCAGCGACGGTTCCAAGCCGGTGTTGTACAAAACACCGCTGGCTCTGAAGGCGGCTTTAATCCCCGCTGAATCGGAATCGAAAAGCAAGACCGCTTTCTCGCAGAACCTGGCCAAAAGCGACGCCTGCTGATCGGTAAATCCGGTACCGCTTACCGCCACCACATTTTTTATTCCCGCCTGGTAAAGAGTTATAAGGTCGAAATAACCCTCCACCACAACCGCCTCGTTTTTATCCCGTATGGCGCTTTTGGTAACGTCCATACCAAAAAGGATTTGACCTTTTTTATAAACGGAGGTCTCCGGCGAGTTAATATACTTGGGAGAATCGTCTCCGGGCATAACCCTGCCGCCGAATCCGACCACTCTACCCGAAAGGGTTTTTATGGGGACCATCAGACGATTACGGAACCGATCATAATAGTTTTCTTTTTTCGCGACCATTCCGGCGGCTTCGAGATCGGCTACCTTAATCCCCTTCGCCGCGGCTTCCCTGAGAAGATTATCCCAACCAGCAGGCGCGAATCCGAATCTGAACAAGCGGGCGGTTTCAGCCGAGATCCCTCGCGATTCGAGATACTCCAGGGGCATTTTCCCGGACTGATTTTCAAAAAGAGATTTTTCAAAAAACGACGCGGCCATGGAAAGAGCGCTGTGCAAGCGATCATCGAAAGTACCGGCGGCTGATTCTGTTCGAGGAATCGATATTCCCGCTTTATCCGCAAGATACCTTAGAGCCGATGGGTAATCGAGCCTCTCATGTTCCATTATAAAGTTAACCGCGTTACCCCCCTTCCCGCATCCGAAACAATGGAAAAATCCCTTGCCGGGGATAACGAAAAACGACGGCGTCTTTTCCTGGTGAAACGGACATAGTCCCTTAAAATCCTTCCCGCTCTTCTTAATAGAGATAAATTCCGAAATGACCGAGACTATGTCGGTTTCGGTCTTTATCCTCTCGACGATATTTTCCGGAATGCGTCCGCTCATCAGCAGTCCGCCTTCAAAGTAACGATACAAACCCCGCTCGATCCTTCATTCCAGTTGCCAAGCCTGTGCGTTTCGACTCGTCGGTTCCGGGAAAGATAATCCTGCACTTTCCGTCGTAATGCCCCGGTTCCTTTACCGTGAATAATGGTCACCAGCTTAAATCCTGCGATGGAAACATCGTCGAGATATTTCTCGAGCAATGGCTCCGCTTCCTCGAAGGTGGTCCCCCTGATATCGATCTCCATACCCGGTTCGGGTGCGTAATCTGTCCTGGTCTCGGTTTTAGCAGTTTTTTTTGCCGATTCGCTTTTTCTTATCAACTTCTCCAGATCGGTTACCATGGTGACATTCCCGACCCTGACTTTCACCCTACCCGCGGAATCGGCCGGCTCGAGTACTTCCCCATCGGCCTCGACACCGACAACGTAAACGTCCTCGCCGGGAAGGCCTTTCGCGGGTTCACCCGATGGTCTAGGAGTCATCTCTTTTATTTTCTCCCTAGTTCGGGAAAGCTTGCCCTTAACCTCACGCCTGAACGATCTCATCG
>JAZGHS010000050.1:0-5398 GCA_036481315.1 Candidatus Zixiibacteriota bacterium
AAAGAGGATAGCGAGCAGGACATCTTCGTGCATTATTCCTCCATTACGGGAGACGGGTATAAGGCACTTCAAGAAGGCGAAGATGTACAGTTTGAGCTGATCGAGGGACCGAAGGGGTTGCAGGCTCAAAACGTATCTAAGATGGCCCAGGAATACAGAGCATAGCCGCCATACCAGGCTTTAGTTTATCTGAATATAGTAATCCAATGTCTGCCTATAAGCACAATCCGAGGACAGGCTATTAATCATCGTACGCCGATTTATCCGCCCTGATAGGAGGCGAAAGCCGTCCTCTGCCTATGGAGGTCTGTCGCTTGAAAAGCCACCATGCTGAGAACGCCGATGCTACGTAGAGGGACATTGTGATCAGCATAACAGACGTAAATCCCGATCGCTCGATTATTAATCCTCCCAAGCTGGTTGAGACCATCCATGCCACGTTCCAGGCCAGAGAGAGTATAGAATTGGTTCCGGCCTGATATTGTTCGGGGACCATCTCCATGGCGAAATTATTGAACATAGGCCATGCCATATTCATTAACGCTCCTCTGAACATAAAGGCCAGGATCGCGACATATAGATGATCGGTGAAAGCCAGTATCAGGAAAAAGGGGATGGATAAAAGCTGGGTTACTACGACAGTCCTGATCAACCCCATTCTTTTGGCCAGGGCCGGCCCGATCAGGAAGCCAGTTACAGCGAAAAGCGAACCGAATGAGAATATTCGGCCAATGGCGTCGGATTCCAGCCCGAATCTATGCAGAAAATAGAGGTTGAGAAATGGAATCACCAATCCGGCGCCCATGGCTATTATAAAATGAGGAATGATTAACTTACCGGTGATGGCAAGCGTCTTGATCCCGAAATAATCGGAGAATGATAATCTCGCCGATGTCGATTTTTTTGATTTGATCGGCATGTAGGCAAACAGGGCTATCCCTGCCAGGATTCCGGCGCTTAAAAGAGTGTAGCGATACCCGAAAAGCAGGGCTACCCCCCGTTCGGCAAGTTCGGCGGGGATATAGCCGCCTGCCAACGCTCCTATAAATCCCGCGAATCGGCTCAGCGCCATGTTGATCCCGAAAAGGTACGGACGTTCGTCAGGTGTGGAATTACGCATGAAAAAGGGAGATGCGGCGATAAAATGCACGGTCCACATAGCTCCCGAAAGGCCGGACATTACTCTCAATGGCAATAGCGACGTAGACATCGCCTGGCCGACCAGCGCGGTAGCGTTAAGCAGGGCGGCGATCATAAGGATATATTTGATTCGAAATCTATCTATGATAATCGCGGCGGGGATGGCGATAAGTACGGTTCCGACCGACGATGCCGCTATGACGCTTCCGATATTTCCCTCGCCATAGCCGACTTCCTTGAGATAGAGGTTGAAAAGAAGCCAAAATACCGAAAACCCGAATCCCATGAAAAACGACCCGACCAGGAACTTGCGGGCGTTGGGAGAGAACAGCCTGACATGGGCGAAGTAGTCTTTGAAAAAAGCGTTAATCATGCTGTGGTTTTCCGTTTTTTCATAGATTTGAAATATAGCAAAAAGAACGATAAAATAAAAAAGAAATATCCGGGATTCATCTCGGGTGATTATGAAGAATAAATAATTTCTGTTGGTTTTATTAATGATAAACTTACCGACATATTCTATAGATATAATAGAATCTCAAGAGGTTTAAAGTTATGCCCGGAAATTCCAAAGTGAAAATAGAATCGACATTTATAGAGTGGTTCGCCGAGGTCGCGGCCATGATGGGGGTTCTCATCAGTTTCGCCATGCCGATATACCTGTGGTCGTCGCTCCCCGATACGATTCCCAGCCACTTTGGTGCCGACGGCCATGCCGATTCATACGGCGGCAAGGGATTTCTGTTTTTCCTGCCGTCTGTCGGAATGTTTTTCTACATGGTTTTATCGCTTCTGAATCGTTATCCATATGTCCTGAATTATCCGTGGAAAATTACCGTTATAAATGTCTATCGTCAGTACCAGTTGGCGAAGGGATTTATCAACTCAATTAAAGCCGAGATGATCTGGATATTTGTTTATATCGAATGGATACAAATAGGTGTGGCCCTGGGGCGGGCTCAGAGTATCCATGCAGTGTTCCTGTCGGTTGTGATCACTGTGATTCTCGGTACCATAGCGGTTTATTTCTATATCGCCTACCATTCTCGATAATGACTGTCTTTACTATATACTTTTTTATAAATAATCACCCGGTATTGACTTAGGTCAATAAACTATTTAGCTTATCGATATATAATGAATCGGATGAAGAACTATCCGATGATGAAGCGAACGGGGCGGCGGTTAATTTCGCGGCCTGATTGGAAAAGAGTCAGTTTTAATATGGAGGGTTTTATGAAAACCTTGATGTTCGTGAGTTTGATGGTATTCGCGTTTGTATTGATTCCGGTCTCCGCTGTGATGGCTGTCGATTGTGTCGGCTGTCACCAGAAGGAGACACCCGGTATCGTGGGCGACTGGAAGCTTAGCAAGCACAGCGCTAATGATGTCGATTGCTCCACCTGCCATGGCGACGGCCACAAATCTAAAGACGATGTTGCCAACGTTGAGCTTCCCACACCCGACGTTTGCGCGACTTGCCACGATACGCAGGTAACGCAGTTTAGCGCGGGTAAGCACGCGGTCGCATGGGCGGCTATGAACGCCATGCCCACAACCCACGGTTTGCCGGAGGCTCTTTCCGACGGTATGAAAGGCTGCGGGGGATGCCATAAAATCGGTTTGAAATCCGAAGAAGATATGAAGAAGCTCAAAGCGGAAGGCGCCGGATTCGGCGTGGCTTCCTGCGACGCCTGTCATACCAGGCATACTTTCTCAGTCAAGGAAGCTAAACAGCCCGAGGCTTGCCAGACCTGCCACATGGGATTCGATCATCCTCAATGGGAGATGTACTCTTCGTCGAAACATGGAGTTCGTTATGGGCTGGTAAGAGACGGTATTCTCCCCGAGGGAGCGGCCGCTCCGACATGCCAGACCTGCCATATGCAGGAAGGCAATCACGAGGTTCGCACGGCGTGGGGATTTTTAGCGGTTCGTTTGCCGTTGCCAGAAGATCCGCAATGGGCGGCCGACCAGGCGACGATTTTACAGGCGTTAGGCGTTCTCGATCCCGAGGGTAACCCCACAGGCCGTCTCGATGTTGTCAAGGCCGCTGATGTTGCCCGACTGGATAAGGCGTCATTTGATATAGAACGCGAAAAGATGCTGAACACTTGCGGTCAGTGTCATTCGTCCAATTTCGCCGAGGCGGAGATGGCCAAGGGCGACGATATGATCCGCGAGATCGATCATCTGCTGGCACAGGGGATAAGGATTATAGCCGATCTGTATAAAGACGGCGTATTGGAAAAACCCGAAAGTTATGCCTATCCGTTTCCCGATCTGCTCACGTTCCACGATGCCCCGACCACCATCGAGCAGACTTTATTCGAGATGCATCTGAAACATCGTATGAGGGCGTTCCAGGGCGTTTTCCACGCTAACCCCGATTACGCGTTATGGTATGGCTGGAGCGAGATGATCCGCGATCTAACCGAGATCAAAGAAAAGGCGGCCGAGCTGAGAGCCGAACATAAATAAGCTGATCTGACATCATTTGATTTTACATCACGAAGCCGGGCGGCGTATCCCGCCCGGCTTTTTAGTTTGTGTAATATGATCCGTAGGGACAGCCGTAGGTCGGGAGCCCCGCGCTCCCGACGAACCTCTTGACCAACATAGACGATATATGATATATTATCCCCGCTATGGAAGATCAGAGATGCTCTTATGACGGCTGTAAAGAACGGGTAAATTCCCCCCATGACGATACATTATGCGTATTCCACGCCCCGGCGGATAAGAAGGGGATTACGGTTGAGGAGTTTAATGAGCTGATATGGCGTAGAATAAATAAAAAATCCTCGAACTTTAGTGGCTTCATATTTCCGGGTGATATTTATTTTCGAGGAGAATGTAAGAAAGAAGGGGGAGCGATAGGTTTTGCAGGGGATGTCGATTTTTCAAAAGCCCGATTTCCCGGAATTGCCTATTTCTTAGGAGTCCTATTTGCTGGTGATGCCAATTTCTCTAAATCCCTCTTTTCGGGAGATGCTAGATTTAGCCGAGCCCAATTTTCAGGAGATGCCTTCTTCGATAAAGCCCGATTTTCAGGAGGTGCCTGGTTCGCTGCAGCCCAATTTTCAGAATGTGCCGAATTTGAAGAAGTCCAATTTTCAGGAGATGTTCGTTTCTTTACAACCCAATTTTCAGGAGATACATTTTTTGAAAAAGCCCAATTTTCAGCGGCCGCCTTCTTCAATGAAGCCCAATTCTCAGGAGATGCCTTTTTCACTAAAACCCAATTTTCAGGAAATATCGAATTTTCTGAGACCCGATTTTCAGGAAGGGCCTATTTCATCGGAGCCCGTTTTTCAGGAAAAACTACTTTTTCTAATGCCCGATTTTCACGAAAAGCCGATTTTTCAGAAGCCCAATTTTATGGAAAAACCGAATTTGATCATGCGCGATTCGATAGCATGGCGATGTTTGTTGATCTAATCATAAAAATACATCTAAGATTTCACAATATATTTTTGTCAGAAAAAGCACAATTCTTTTTTAAGAGTCCTCGATTTGACCCAGTGAAGGAGGATTTAGTGCTTGTAAAATTCGATATCGTCCGTTTTAACCCCTTCTCAGTTCATTTTGGAGATATCCAGCATCCGGAAGGAAAAAATAAGGACTCAGAGAATAAAAAGGCGCTTTTAATCTTCCGCTACTGCCAGCTCAAGGACGTTTATTTCACCAACAACGATATGTCTTTATTTTCATTCTATAAAAGCTCCTTCGACGAGGCGAGGTTTATCTCTAGCGAATGGAGTGCTAAAAGAGATCATATCCTGCATAGGAAATTGGGGTTTGATAGAAATAATGTCATTCCGGAAGAGAGCCTTCTTGACGATATTCGTGATCATAAGGATGATGCTGAATATATAAAAAAAATAAAAGAGAAATATGAAATTGAAGACCTCAACGGTTTTGAGGATGTCGCCTCGCTATACCGCCGCATGAAAACAGCACTGGATAACACGAAAGACTACCAGCAGGCAAGCTGGTTCTATTTCAACGAGTTCGAGATGAAACGTAAGGCGTTGGAGGAGGAGATAGAAAATAGTTTGCCAAAATGGAAGATATTCCGGTGGCAACCTCTGCTATGGTTTTATAGGCAGTTGAAGAAAATATTCAGCAAGTATTTCTTCTATTTCTGGTATAAGGTTTTGGCCGGGTTCGGGGAGAAGCCGCTCTGGAGCTTTTACTGGTTTTTGTTGGGGATATTGGGATTCACAACATTGAATTATTGTATAGGTTTGAAAAA
>JAZGHS010000051.1:0-9265 GCA_036481315.1 Candidatus Zixiibacteriota bacterium
CGAATATTGTTAACGGCTGTGTACCTCCTGTGGTGGAGTGCCCTGACGGCGCCACGCCTGAAGGCGAAGTCGATTGTTATCCGGACTATGATGACCTCACCAACGGCGGCTGTAATATGGAGCCTGAAAATCCAGCCGTATTCGGATCAATTAGTTGCGGCGAAACCATCTGCGGTACAGCAGGCGTATTCCCATATGCTCCTGATCTTACGTACCGAGATACGGATTGGTACGCATTCGAATTAACCGAAGCGAGTACTGTAACGATTACCGGTGAAGCCGAATTCGGTCTGCAAATTCTTATTCTGGATCCGAGTGATGATGATCAATGCGTTACAGTAACTGCGGCATCCGATGATGTGGCTCCTTTCGAATTAATCACCGTAAGCGCGGTGCTTGATGCCGGTATCAATTACATTTGGGCCGGTCCTTCCGATTGGAATCTTGATTGGGGATGCGGAAGCGTATATTGGATTGAGATGACATGCGAAGCTGCTCCGATTGGCGCTTGCTGTGATGCCGACTTAGTTTGCGTCGGCGACATGAACCAATTCGACTGCGCGGCAATAAACGGCGGCTGGTTCGAAGGCGAAACATGCGATGACTTCGAATGTGTTCTCTTCCAGCAGGTAGGCCTGGCCACAACCGGAAACATTCCGGATTGCGGTGTCAGTAACTACGGTGTATTGGGCGATTACGACACCCAGCTAACTACCTACACCTGGAACGAAACAGTTGGGGCGAACTACGAAGCGACCTTCCTCATGGGTGATGACGCTACTAGAGCATTCTCCTCTTACGGTGATGGCGATACCTATGTACCCACACCGGCTGGCTTCCTGCAGATGGGTGATACTTACAATCCTACCGCGGAATTTAACGACGGTGGTGTCATGGGCGGAGTTGATGTTGACTACTGCGGCCATGGATATACCGATCCTACCGAAGCTATGGATATCTTCGTCCACAACTACACTCTGACCAACACTAGCGGCGCGGACATTCCCAATTTCTTCTCCGGCCTCTATTTCGACTGGGATATCGATGCTACTCAGCCGACTATTACGTTCGATAGGGCCCGCAACCTGATTATTCAGGAAGGTGGAGATGGTACTAATGCAATGGGTCTCTGCCTTGTCAATGCTGACGAGGTTACCCTGGCATCTCTGGCCGCTGTTGTCCAACAGGATTACATCTATGATAATGCTGGTTGGTTGATGGCTGATCTCTACACGATCATGAGTGACGGTGGCGACGGGGTCTGGGACGTAGCGGCTGCTGACATGTCTTCTCTGTTATCTGTCGGACCGCATACTATCGCGGCAGGCGGAGGATTAGTTGTCCAGATCGCTGTTATCGGTGGTGCTACTACCGCTGATGTACAAGCCAGCGCTGACTTCCTGGCCACTATGGAAGTCGATCCTTCTTGCGGCGACGGTGGTACCTGTGGCGACTACGTGATAGGCGACTACAACGGTAGCGCGTCGTTCAACGTGGCTGACATTATCGCGGCATTCTCCAAACTGAAAACCGGCGCTCCTGACGCGGCTCTGCTTTGCGACTGTGAGAATGACGGTAACATTTGGGCTGTCGCTATGGATGTCAATAATAGCTGCGCGTTCAACGTCGCAGACGTTATTGCCGGATTCTCCAAGCTGAAAACCGGAGCTCCTGTTCTGGTTGCTTGCGAATTGTGTCCTCCGGACGGCGGTTCACCCAGACGCGGCGGCGATCGTCCTTTGATCGTTCCGAATCTGGAGTCCAAAGCTAAACTCAGCACCGGATCGGGGATGGAATAAAAAACCATTCTCAAATCTGACGCTGGTTCTGCTTAAGGACTAAAGCGGGAATCGGGTCTTCCTTTACGGAAGGCCCGATTCTTTTTTGCCAGGTAATTTACCCGAACATATCCCCGAATATTATTGACTTTTTCCCGCATTTTTGATACTATAGTCATGCGACATCGAGGGTTGTATAGAAGCTGAATTTAAGTTATAGTATCATTGGCAACAGGATAATGTGAATTCGGGAGGATATATGGTCAGGGCTATAACAATATCATTGTCCGTAATATTACTTTTCGCGGTCAACGCCGAGGCGCAGACCGGGGCGTGTTGTGATATCGATTTCAATTGTATAGGCGACATGAATCAATCCGACTGTGAAGCGCTCGATGGCGACTGGTACGAGAGTGAATCATGCGATGACTTCTTATGCCCGTACCCCCGGCAACTCGATCTGGCTCATACCTGGAACATATGGGATTGTGGTGTGAGCAACTACGGTCCGTTAGGAGAAGCCATAGCACAGGGCAATACTTACAACTGGAACGGATCGGGCCCTGCCAATTTCGCCGGGACATTTGTCATGGGCAACTCTCCTACAACAATGTTTTCATACTATAATCCCGGGGTTTCCGACTGCCATGAATATAAGGCTATCGGCCCCTTAAGAACTAATTCTCCGTACCGCCCTACGGCTCGATATAGTGATGGCGAGATTCTTGGCGGGATAACTATCGATTACTGCGGCCATGGATTCTCCGATCCAATCGACGCTGGCGATATTTTCGTTCACGTTTTCACCATTACCAATACGGGTGAAAATACCATAAATGGTTACTACGCCGGTGTCTTTTTCAATTGGGACGCTACTTCGGAGGATCAGGTCGTCTTTGATAGGCCTAACAATCTCATGTACCAGGGACAAGACAGCGACTACCTTTTCGGGCTTTGCCTTATCAACGCCGACGAAGTAAATCTTCGCTCAATGAGCGCGGTTAATATCGACGATTACATCACGCCCGCTCCTCCTTTCGACGCCGGATGGAGGCAGGAAGATCTTCATATGATAATGAACCACGATGGCGACGGCGTCTGGGACGAATTTTCCGACGATATGTCGTCGTTGATGAGTACGGGACCGCATACTATCAATCAAGGCGAATCTATAACCGTTCAGATAGCGGTTATTGGTTCCGGATACGGCGTCGACATGATCACACGAGCTCAATACGCGGCAACGCTGGAGATCGATCCTTGCGATTCTGAATCGGGTTCGCCCTGCACTCATTACGTTGTGGGCGATTTTAACGGAAGCGGCGGGTTCAACATTGCCGATGTTATCATTGCCTACGCCAATCTTAGGTTTCAATGGAGTCCTGAATTATTCTGTGAATGCCCCCCCGGAAGCGGTAATTATTGGCACTTAAGAATGGATGTAAACGGCTCCTGCGCTTTCAATGTTGCGGACGTTATTTCCGCGTACTCCAAACTGAAAACCGGAGCGCCTGTCTTCGCTCCTTGCCCTGATTGCCCTCCGGACGGCGGTTCGCCCAGACGGGGCAATGAACAGCCTCTGATCCGCACTGATTTAAAAGCAAAGGCTGGTATAAGCAAAGATACGGGAACGCGTAAATAGTCGTATTAACAACAGGAAAATCTAAATCCGGGAGGGTTTATGGCCAGAGTATTTATAATTTCATTAGTGATGACATTGCTATTCGCTGTCAATGCCGCCGCGCAGACCGGGGCCTGTTGCGCGAACGTGGAATGTGTCGGTAACTTGACCGAAGAGGAATGTGTTGCGCTGGATGGAGAGTGGTACGGTACCGAGGATTGCGATGCCGGATTCGAATGCCCCCCTTGCGGCTCCTATATTCCCGGAGATTTTAATGGCAACGGCAGAGTAAACATTGCGGACGTAATCGATATATATTCCTGGGCCAGGCTCGGGTGGCCAACAGGCGGATTGTTTTGTGAATGCCCGCCCGGTAGTGGTAATTTCTGGGCAGTCGCTGGTGATGTCAATAATAGCTGTAGTGTCAATATCGCGGATATTATAACAATCTTTTCCAAGCTGAAAACCGGGGCGCCCGATCTGGTCCCCTGCGAATTATGCCCCCCATACTAATGGTACTTCCTTTGATGCCCTATAATACGCCAGATTGACATTAATATGGCAGAACAATAGAATCGTCGACCCCTGGGTCGCAATTATATCTCATTGAATACCAACGAGATATAGTTTTTTAATTGACTTATTGGTAGAAATTGATTACCATTCCATACTAATTTCTGAACGATCCGAACCAATAGATAAAGGACTGGCTGCAAGAAATGTTAGGAATAATTGATAATAAATTTTTGATCGGCCGCGACGAGTTTTTCCCGTTTGCCGCCGAAATGCACTATTTCAGGGTCGAAAAACGATATTGGTCGATCTGTTTCGAGCGGATAAAAAAAGCCGGATTTCGGATTATCTCCACATATATTCCGTGGAATCTTCACGAGGAACATCCCGGCGAGTTCGATTTCCGAGGATTCAGCTCCCCAGATAAGGATCTGATAGTCTTTTTGGAGCTTTCCAGGGAGTTCGGTTTTAAGATAATTTTAAAACCGGGACCATGGATTAAGGCCGAATGGCCCAACGGAGGGCTTCCCAAGTATCTGTTCCAGGACGAGTCCGTCGTGGCCAGAGATAACAGCGGCGAGTTGGTTTCGGCACATAACGGCCCGGGAGTGGTTCCCGGTTATCAACCCAGCTACTTGCATCCCAAATACTTAAACCACATGAAAAGGTATTTCAACGGGCTATTCGACGTTATCCAGAATTACATTTTCCCCAAAGGGCCGGTATTTATCATTCAGATCGACGATGAATTGAGTTTTGGTGATAATCTCGATCCCTTCGCCGCGGATTATAATAATCAGACCATAGTAGACCAGTATTATCCCTTCTTAGAGGAAAAATACATCTCGCCCGATAAACTTCCGATCGGTTACGGCAAAAAAGTAAAAGATTTTTCATTGATCGAACCCCCGATATCTATCGAGGCTAAAAAACCCGAAGAATTAGTCAGACAATTCGACTGGATAGAGTTTAAGGGCCATCTCATGGCAAAATATGTCGAGAGTATCAGGGAACGGCTCGATAGCGTCGGCGTGGGATGTTTCTTTTCCGTAAAAATACCCTGGACCGACGATTTCGGCTTGCCGGCCAGTATCGATTCCTTGCTTGCGGAGAAAATGATTATAGGTACGAGAATCCCCGACGCCGACGATTATTGCCGGCTGGGCCGAAATATTCGTTATTTAAGCGGCAAAACCGGATTCGGGTGGACACCGGAACTCTATGGCGGAGTACCGACAAACAATTCGAAATCCGAAATTCAGAGGCCTGCGGCTTATAACGCCCGCTATCATCGCTACCTGATGATCTGCGCCCTGGCGGCAGGCTTGAAAGGATTGAGCCATTATATGTTCGTGGGACGGGATCACTGGCACGGATCGCCACTCGGTCACGACGGCACCGTAAATGAAAATTACGATATCGTGAGAAAAATGAATACATCCTTAGAGCATATAGGAATAAACTCCGCGAAATCGATCGCCAGGATCGGAATCGCGTATCATCAAAACTATCTGGTCCAGCATCATTTGGGCGTTACCGATTTCTTCCCCTACGTCAGCGACCTCGTTTCTCAAACTCTGAATCCGCTAGGATCCGATTTCATGAATCTCAAATACGATTATTCGGTAGTCGATATCGAATCCGCTAACTCCTTCGAAGATAAAGACCTGTATTTCATCCCCAGCGCCGAGTATATGTCAGCGGAAGGACAAACTAATATCGTCAATGCCATAAAAGCGGGGAAAACAGCGGTTCTATTCGGCTTAGCGCCCAAATTGGACGAGAATTTCCGAAAATGTACTATCCTCTCCAAGGCCATCGGAATAAGTACGACATGCGATTGGGGCCCCTGCAATATAATCTGGGATAAAACCGAATTGAGAGCCATCAAATACGGTTACATCTCCGGCAAAGGATCGGGCAAACCGATTGCCAAAATCGGGGCGAAAACGGTCGGCATGCATAAAAAGATCGGCAAGGGAGAGGTTTATTTCTTCACGTTCGATATTTCTCCGAAATACGATCCGGCCAGGTTAAACCTCTTAAAATCGATATTAACGTCACAGAAAATAAATACGCCCGTATCCACCTCAGATCCCAATGTCGATCTTATCGCCCATGTCAACGATAAGGGGGTTATTCTCTATCTGATAAATACCGATACCACCTTCACCTCGCAGGAAAGCGATTTTAAAAAGAAGATTGTCGCTTCCGTGGATTTGCACGCTTTGGGTATAAAACAGGCGAAGATCAAAATGTACGACGTTCTCTCCGATGAGGAATTCAATTACACGTCTAGAGAGCTAAGGGAGGGCGTGATTTTCTCCGTGGGCTACCACGATGCCAGGATATTGTACGTTCCAAAAAAATAAGACACTATTCGGATTATATTATTAGCCCGGGCCGCCCCGGGCTTTTTTAATATTTTAAACAAATGCCGTAGGTCAGGAGCTGAAAGCTCCTGACATTCCCTTGGAGTTATCTGTTATCAAGAACGTCTTCGCCGACGAGCCCACTTGGCCTTTGGATAATAGACGATTCCCTTGTGACCTTCACCGGATTCTTTGCGATGACAGACGTGGCATAAAGTTATCAGATTAGAAAGAGCGTTATTGCCCCCTCCTGAAAGAGATAAAATATGATGGACATGCAGATTTCTGGCAAATCTCTTAAATCCACTGGGCCAACCACATTTTGCGCATGACCAGTCATCTCGTTTCTTTACGATATAGCGACGCTCATTCCAATCTGGCGGATAATCCTTAAACGATTCATTATAGGAATCCCACGCAGATAATATTTCGGTGGCTGCTCGCGAAGCGTCATCCGCCAATAAGCTGAGTTCGGTTTGATGAGCTATAAAAAGCTTTTCTCTACGGTTCTTGACGTCGGAGTCTAAATACCTATATATATTATATAAAGTAAAGCTAAATGAAATACCAAATAGGAAATACAAAAAACCAAATGAAACCCCGATTACAGGAAAGAGAATTCCGGCTATTATTGGAATTCCCCAGATTACTCTTGCGGAATTTCCGAATTTCTCACGACGTTTCAAATAAGGAGCAGTCTGCAGTATGCTTTCTTTTCTTTTATCTAAAGCTTCAAGTCTATCAATTCTATGTTCTACTAATCCCCGATAATACGCATTATTCCAATAATGAGGTTTAGGCCCTAAATTCATATCATGTGACTCCTGAGTCGCAGATTCCCAACAGAGCTATTTCTTATTTTCGAAAACAATATACGTTCCTACCTCATGGATCGCAATATAAAGAACCTTAGCAACTTATTACAAAAACTACAATTTAGGAGGGAGGGAATCGAAGACTAGTGGTTAATGACTCTTACCTTCACTCTTTTAATTTTAATCTGGCCATTGCGATTGTATTTCCGGGATTCTCAAAATCTAACATAAGCCAAATATCCTCTATGGCTTTACCTTCTGCATCCGGGGTTACGACCGGCACTTCGGTATCAAGCCACATCAGCCATCGTAAGTAACTGAATAATGTTATTATAATGAATATCCCATTGTCGTATATTTGAATAGAAATTTCATGTCTTTTGGAAAATACCTTTTCCCTACGGGCCGGAAATTTATCAAACTTAAAAGAACTTGGTTTGCCTTTACCCCTGGCATGATCCACCAATTTATTAAATTCCTTAATCTTCCAAATCTCGGTTGGACTGATCAAATAGAAAATCCAAGAAACTGCGATTTTCGCAAGAAGAGACGTGATCGATGGAATATTATCTAAATCAATATAAATTCCGTGTGTTCGTTTCGTTTCAAAACCCTTTTTCAGAATCTCAGAATACGTAATATCGCCGGGCTTAGCTTTTCTCGATTCGCTTGCTATGCGATCAATTTCATTGGAAATCTCGCTCTTGTCCACTCCTTTGGATCGCTTATTATATTCATTTCTTAATAGCCAGGAAATTGAAGATGGATCGCGAATATCATCCGTATTTTTTGGCCTGAATTTATCGCCATCCCTTATCATCGCGATTTTATTGCCTGTTATGGCGTCTTCGCTATAATATGGAAAGTTTCGTTTGTGATCGTCCACATTAGGATATCCAAGATTCTCCAAGGCGTCTAGTATTGGCGGTTGTCGCAATGCCAAATGGTCTACATTATCACCGAAATATATACCGCAATCAAAGCAAATATCATCAGATACTATAAATCCATGAATATTTACCGGAATGATGTGTTCTCTAAATCTATTATCATTCAATTGTGAACCGCAAAACAGACACGTCGCATAGAAAGAAATAGGTTTATCATCCAACTTATAATACGAATATTCACTCATCTTTGATTTCCGTATAACCTGGCAACCCACGACTTGCTTTAGGAAATTGAACTCAAGAGATTCGTCAGGAGCCCGGTGGGCTCCTGACCTACCACTCTAATATTACCTGGCTCTTTTAGATATTGCGATCCTCCGGTCGAAAACCGATTTGCCTTTTTGTTTCGATTTTCTCATCTTGGGGAAGCATAGTAAGCGCTCCATCTACGCCGACCAATCCCCCGTAGGCCATTTGGAAACCGTCCTTCGTCCTCTCCGCACCCTGCTTTTCGCCTAACCAAAAGATAGCCGCTCCAAAAGCTACAGCGAAAATTATAGCCATTGCCATAATTGCTCTTTCATTCATAATTATTCACCCCCCTAGCATTTCGAATAGCCGCAATCGGGGCAGACAATACATCCCGATTCGGTGCTGAGCCGGCCGTTGCAGTCGGGGCAGTTGAGCACCGAAAGATCGGTCTGGGCTTTAAGCGCCTTGCCGTTACCGAAATGCTTGTGTAATACCTTGGCCAGAGCGTCGGGTACCGAGCGAATAAGCCCGCCGGACCCGTACACCGGGGCATCCCCTCCGATGCCTCTGAGTTGCTCGATAATCACCTCGACATCGATATTGCTTCGTAGAGCGAGGGAGATCAGGCGGCAGATAGCCTCGGTATCGGCCATGGTGTCGTAGCCCGATTTTCCGATCTGCGCGAAAACCTCGAACGGTTTTCCGTTTAAGGTATTGACCGTTACATATAAATTCCCGAATCCTGTCTTTATCTTGTTGGTAATTCCCTGAAGCGTTTCGGGACGTTCCCTAACCGGGGCGGCGATTGCGCGGTCCTCGTCGGATTTTTTATCCGTCTGCTTGGTCGAAAGCACCTGGAACGCGCGGGAACCGTCACGGTAAATAGTCACACCCTTGCAACCGAGACCGTAAGCGAGTTCATAGGCTGTCCGAACATCGTCAACCGTAGCCTCTTTGGGTAGATTGATCGTCTTGGAAACGGCGTTTTCGGTATGTTTCTGGAAAGCGGCCTGCATCCTGATAT
>JAZGHS010000052.1:0-26648 GCA_036481315.1 Candidatus Zixiibacteriota bacterium
AATGCCCATATTGTAGTGGGCCACGTCATAATCGGGATTGATTCTTATAGCCTCACGATACGCTGATTCCGCCTCCGGATATCTTTGTAGATTATAAAGCAGAACGCCCAGATTGTAGTGAGCCTCTGCATAATCGGGCATGATTCTTATAGCCTCGTGATACGCTGATTCCGCCTCCGGATATCTTTGTAGGTCATCAAGCAGAACGCCCAGATTGTTGTGTGCCCCGGCATAATCGGGCTCGATTCCTATAGCCTCGCGATACGCTGATTCCGCCTCCGGATATCTTTGTAGATTCGTAAGCAGAACGCCCAGATTGTAGTGAGCATCGGTATAATCGGGATTGATTTCAATCGAGAACTTAAGGCAATCTACGCTTTGCTCTAACTCCTTTCTATAATAAAATCCATTGGCTAAATAGAAGAGGTTTTTCGCGTCTTTAAGGTCTAATAATGTATCTCGTAGCTCTATCAGCAGGTTATTTTCAATAGGGAAATCGTCAATAAAGGTCTCGCCGAGATAAGAATCGTGGCTGATATTGATTGTACCTTTACCGGCGAAGGCCAGCCCCTGGCTATTAAGGTTATAGAGCGCAGTATTCCAGTCGCTGCTTGAAAAATCTATTCTGAATATTTTGCTTTTCAGGATATTCCTGACAAAATCCTCGGGCCAATTGTAGATATTTCCCTCCCGAAGTAGTTTCAAGGCGCGGATGATGGCTTTTGGGATATTGGGCAGTTCATGATATCTCCTTTTCATATCTCCGATTCCGAGCGCTACAGAACCCGGAGTATTATCAAATTCGTTCTTATCAAACTTAATGCCCAGAGTTTTAGCTATACTTATTCCCTGCTCATTACTAATCTCTTCCAGTTCTATCTGATTTTTGCCACATTCACCGAACAGGTATTCCAGGTCTTTATTACCCTCGATAATACCGAACTCCTTGCCTGATCTGCAGGTGGTCAATATCATAACGTTTTTACAGCGTCTTTCAATCACCTTTACGAAGTCTTCGGTATTCCTGTCGGCAAACTTTTCGAGGTCGTCGAAAAACAGAATCACTTTACGCAGCCTGAAGAACAGCGGGAATTTTATGCTATCAACGTCTATTCGCTCATCCTTGGGCCGAATTATATACCATTTTTTATACTTGCCTACGGCTTCGTATACAGCCCGGGTCTTACCCATTTTAGGACGACCTAAAACCAACACTGCCCTATTGTTATTCAGCGCTTTTTCAATAAGACCATCGTTGTTTCTTTTTATATACGACGCTTTGAATTTTGCCATCGCCTCCAGGCGCGGATTCCCCGGATGCATCCCGAAATCTTCAGGGGTAAGTTTTGATATACGCTTATTGACCTTGAAGACCTTCTTAAACTTGCTTAAGTAAACATTTAAATACAGGAGAACGATCCCGGTAGCCAATGTAATGAAAACCGGGATGGCTATGCTGTAAAGTAAGGAATTTGTCAGACCATCCATTCTGGCGCCCTTTATATGAAATAGACTTGTATTACTATAATATAACGTATTCTATTTAGCAATGTGAATTTATCCCGGGAAGTCGAAACCATAAAGGTTTCGACCTACTTCCTCCCCAACATCCTCAGCAACACCGCCGCGCCGTCTTTCCCGCCTTTGCCGGTTTCCACGGCGGGGCCTACGCACGACGGGCAGCCGTCGTCGCAAGGGCAGGCGTCGGCCAACGATAACGCACCCTCGACTATATCATCGAACATATCAAATATCCGTCGGGAGAAGCCGACACCGCCTGGGATAGATTCGTAGATGTATATAGTCGGCTTGTCGGTAAAGGGCGAACGCACCATGGGCGCCGAGCGGATATCAGCCGGATCGGAGATGATCCAGATCGGCACGATCCGCCTTAGAAGATGCGCCGCTCCCCGCAACGCTCCCCCCATTTTCTCGTTGGTGAATTCGAGCTTTTCTGCCAGATCTTCGGCGAAAGTCACCCAGAATCCGCCGGTATGCATCTCCTGTTCGGGCAGGTGGACCTCACCCCAGCCGAGATTTTCATGCGTATGGAACCGCACCTTCTTATAGCCGACAACCACACGGCTGACAGAGAGATCGCCGAGCGATTTCTCTATACCATCGGAAAGATTCTCCTCCTGATCGGAATGCAGGACTTTGATTGTCACCTTCGTTTCGGCGTCGGTATAGTATTCCACCTCGACCGGTATCACATAGGCCCGTCTGCCATCCCAATCGAGTTCGCGCACCTGGTATTGCGCGCTGCCGTGAAGATATATCGCCTCGGGATGAACCAGTTCCGGCGCGGAGAAATAATCGACCTCCCCTACCGCGCGGCCTGAGTCGGATTGATCCATTATAACAAAATTCTCCGGCGACGCCGATCGTAACGAAACCTCCGTGGCCGGGTATATATCAGATGTGTAGTGATACTTATTCCCGGATTTTTTGACCAGCCTCTCGGTTTCTAAAAAATCCATAATCTTGGCTGTCGGAGCGATCCCGAAGGATTCGTTCTCTTTCACCGGAAGCTCGAAGGCGGCGCATTTTAGATGGCTGACAAGGATAGTCAAATTATCGGGATCGATTATCCCCTCCTCAGGCGATTTGCCGAAGAAATATTCGGGGTGGTTTACGATGAATTGATCCAGCGGCGACGACGACGCGACTATAATCGCCGCGGAGATATCGTTCTTCCGTCCCGCTCTGCCCGATTGCTGCCAGGCCGACGCTATTCCTCCGGGATAGCCGCACATCACGGCGACATCGAGGCCGCCGATATCGATCCCCAGTTCCAAAGCGTTGGTGGAGACGACACCGAGGATTTCGCCTTCGCGCAAACCTTTCTCGATAGATCGTCGTTCGTTAGGAAGATATCCGCCCCGGTACCCCTGAACTTTATTCGTGGGGACCTTTTGAATTTTCAATTGGTCTTTCAGATAAGTAGTAAGAATCTCAACCCGCACTCTGCTTCGGGCAAAGGCGATAGTCTGGATACCGTTGCCGATGAACTTCCCCGCTATCCTCGCTGCCTCGTTCACCGATGATTTTCTTATGCCCAATTGTTGATTTACCACCGGCGGATTATAAAAAATGAAATGCTTTTCTCCGGTCGGGGCGCCGTTGTTATCGATCAGATCGACTTTCTCCCCGATAATTTTCTCGGCCAATTCGGCAGGATTTCCGATTGTCGCCGAACAGAGAATAAATTGGGGATTAGAACCGTAGAACTCGCAAAGCCTTTTTAACCGACGTATAACATTGGCCAGATGCGAGCCGAATACGCCCCTGTAATGATGAAGCTCGTCGATAACGATATAATTCAAATTCTCGAAAAGCTTGATCCAGATTGTATGATGCGGCAAGATCCCAGAGTGAAGCATATCGGGGTTTGTGACCACAATATTGCCCGCACGCCTGATAGCCGCCCTGGCCGATTGCGGAGTGTCGCCATCGAAAGTATATGTCTTGATATCAGCGTTGCAACCCTGAACCATTCCATAAAGCTCGTCGACCTGATCCGCGGATAACGCCTTTGTGGGAAATAAATAAAGGGCCCTCGCTTCCGGTTCGCCTTTTAAGAGCCTGTTCATTACGGGGAGATTATAACAGAGCGATTTCCCCGAGGCTGTGGGTGTAACCACCACGAAATTTTTGCCGCTATCGGCCGCTCTAATCGCCTCGGCCTGATGACTGTAGAGCCTGTCGATCCCCCCGGCTTTAAGGACATCGATTAGCCTTTTATCTACATTTTCGGGAAAGTTTTCGTATTTACCGTCGCCCGGAGGAATTGTCTCCCAATGGGTAATATTCGCCGCCAGATCGGGAGCGGTCTTGAATCTATCGAGAACCTGGATAAGCTTCATAATCCCCCTCTTTTCATAAATCCGTCATGCCAGGATAATACAATGTAATGCACTTTTGTGCAAGTGTTTTTGGCCAAATTTCATTATCGAGACGATTTACCTTGATTTGCCTATTCCAGGTAGTCTATTATTAGAAAAATGAAGGGAGGATCAATGAAAAGGCTTTTTAGTATTCGAGCCTCCTTCGCGCTTGGCATCACGATCTTAATCATTATAGGATGCGGTGGGGGAAATGTCGCGGATTCCGATCTGGCTCTTACAACCAGGGATATGGTTGATAATTTCGCCGGAGAATTAAAAAGCGAGCTATATTCAGCAATCCAGGATTCCGGCGTTGTCTGGGCGGTGAGAATCTGTTCGGAAAGGGCGCCGGAAATATCCGCCGGCTATTCGAGTATCCCCGGTTGGAGCATAAGCAGAGTCAGCGAAAGATACCGCAACCCAGTTAACGCTCCTGATGATTTCGAATTAGAAGCGTTAAAAACACTCGCGGCCAGACCGGCTAACGCAGGGGACGAGTTTTACCAATGGACTGAAGAAGATGGGCAGAAATCGTTTAGATACGTAAAAGCGATCAAGTTCAAGCAAACCTGTCGCAATTGTCATGGCGACAAAGAGGAATTCAGCGAGGAGCTTAGAGCGATTATCGATGAGAAATATCCCGACGATATGGCGCACGGTTATTCTTTAGACGAAATCAGGGGAATATTTTCGGTTAAAGTGGATTGGCCCGAAGGCAGAGCCGCTTTCGATTCCATGATGACCGCGATGTAACCGGGTATTCGATTGTAAACCAGCATATAAAAAGCCGGCCTGAGCTTCGCTCGACCGGCTTATATTTTTTGATCTAATTCTATATCTTAACTTTCGTGGGAAGGGTAAGATTCAGAAGACAATTGGGGCAGAAACCCTCGGGACGTTTATCCAGATCATTGACGGTCGAAACGATCATCATGACGCATTCGTTATTACAATTTTTCAAACCAAGAAGATGCCCCACCTGATGCAAGGCCACTGTAAAAAGCCTCTCCTTCGTCAGGTTTGCATCCTCCGGTAAGCCGTAATACTCCGGTTTCAACCTGAGAAAAGAAACTATCGCCGTACGCCCCACCGAATTCGCCTGGCCAAACACGAAATTCTTATTGGGCAGGTAGAGATCCTCCTCGGTCACTGCCAGGATTATCTCGTCCTCGGAACCCTTCAAAAGCTCGAGTTTGGAAAGAATCGGAACCGCGTAATACTGATTGGTCTTGGCGTTATGAGCTTCCTCCGGAAGACGGGATACAATTCCCGACTGCAAACGGAAATTCATCTTTTTAGAGAGCGTCTGCCCCAGCCAATCGGCATAAGCCCTACTGCTTTCGTCAAGAGGAACTACGTAAATTTTCTCGTACATGACCCGGGAAACCTCCTTGGGAACATCCAGTAATTATTGCTGTCTAAAAGATAATTCATCTTTGAAAAAAATCAACTCAATTCACTTCTCGATTTTCGAAAATTCAATGAGTTTTGAAAAAACGGGATTTCGAACCGGTCGGTGAAATCGAAACCTCCATCTTAGCCGAACATTTAGGACACCATCCCACAAAAGCGGTCTTCTTTCGGTTTAAATAGATCCGACTATACCTCTTACAGCAACTAAAGGTCACTCCGATAAACTGCCTTTTTCTCCTTCTCCTCAGACAGACCTCCTCAAGCCCGAAAGGATCAGCGCCAGCACCGCAAACACGATAACCACCGGCAAGGCCGATTTGAAAGCCATCGCGTAATTCACGATTTCGCCGTCAAGAGCCTTCGCCAACGCGGAATTAAATATCAGGCTTACAATACTTACCCCCGAAACCATTCCCAGGTTCCGGACGGTAGCCAGAAGCCCGGCCGCCGACCCC
Organism: Candidatus Zixiibacteriota bacterium; assembly: GCA_036481315.1. GTDB lineage: Bacteria > Zixibacteria > MSB-5A5 > UBA10806 > UBA10806 > JAZGHS01. Next base: position 5,756 of record JAZGHS010000052.1, read on the forward strand.
CTGATCTTATAATCGACAGATCCCATTAAAGCTGAATTATTGGGCGAACCGAAAAATCCCAGACCGAGACCGAATCCCACAAGATTGACCAGAATCCTAAATACCGACGAATCCGGCTGGAGTTGGAATAGGAAAAGCATAGAGACGACAGTGACAACTAACCCCATGGTGGATATAGGCCTCTGCCCCAATCTATCGGACAAATATCCTGCCAGCGGCGAAACAAAAACAGTTGTAGCTGGAATGACCATCAAGACCCGACCGGTCTGCAACGGTTCCATAACGAACGTTTTTTCAAGCAGAAACGGAAGCATGAACGATAGCCCGATCATTCCCATGTATGAGAAAAACCCGGCGCCGCACGAGAGCATGAAAACCCTGTTTTTCAGAAGGACGGTATCGAAAAGAGGCCGATCAGATCTCCATTGACGGATGAAAAACAGGATTACCAGAGCAATTGTCAAGAGAGAATAAACGATCGCTTCTTTAGGATTGAATCCGTTCTTACCGGCTATTCCAAATACCAATACAAATGAGATTATCACCACTATCCAGATAATCGCGTCGAGTACCCGGAACGCTACAGCCGAGGCAGCTTTGAACTCGCGCAACATTTTTATCGAAAATATAATACCGGCAATCCCTACCGGGAGATTAACGAGGAATATATATTTCCATCCGTAATAGTGAATAATCATACCTCCGAGGGGCGGACCCAACATCAATCCGACCGAAACCACCGAACCGATTACTCCCAATCCCATGCCCCTGTTCTCCGATGGAAAGGCGTTGGTAACAATAGCCGGAGTATTGGACATGATCATGGCCGCACCGAGACCCTGCAAGACCCTGAATCCGATCAATTGACCGATCGTTTGAGAAAGGGCGCATAATCCCGATCCGAAAGTGAAAACCACCATACCGGAAATAAAAATGAGCTTCTGACCATATTGATCGGAAAGCCGTCCGAAAATCAACAAAAACGCTGTTACTATTAATAAATAGCTAATTGTCACCCAAGCGGTGGTCCTGACACTGGTCTGGAAATAGTCGGATATGGTCGGCAAGGCAACATTTACTATAGAGGCGTCGATTGTAGCAAGCAGGACCCCCGCCGCAGCCACGGCCAGAACCCACCATTTGTGACTCGATTTATCCGGAATGCCTACATGTTCAGGCATGCCGCGCCTATCCATCCCGCCTCGTTGCCGAATCTCGCGGCCTTGATTTTCAATCCTTTTGTTGCGGAGTCGAAAGCAAACGATTTCGCCGAATTCCTGATAAGCTCGATATAACGAGCGCCGCCCTCTGATACACCGCCGCCGATTACCACGATTTCCGGATTTATAAGATTGACAACAGAGCCTATCGCCGTTCCGATCATCCTGGCATTCTCGGTGATAGCCTCAATGGCCGCCGGATCGCCTGAATTAAAAGCGTCGAATATAGTATGAGTTGTCAGGTTATCGTAGTTTTTTTCCAATATCGATCGTTTATGCTTTTTTGCCGCGGAACGAGCGTATTTAACAAGAGCCGGAGCGGCGACATAAGCCTCGAGCGGTCCACGTTGACCCGTTTTGTATTTTTTCCCGCCATATTTGAAAACCGTATGACCGAACTCGCCCGCGGCGAAGGTGGCCCCCCGAACGAGAGAACCGCCAACTACCAATGCCCCGCCAATCCCGGTGCCGATGGTCAGATAAAACCCGAGCTTACTGCCCTTCCCAACTCCGAATTTCGATTCGGCCAGCCCCATGCAGTTGGCATCATTATCCCCTCTTACCGGGACGGTGAATTCCGAAAAGAGCTTCCCTATATTGGTGCCGATCCAGCCGGGTATATTGGGCGACGATGCCGTTATCAAGCCTTCCGGATATTTAACCGTTCCCGGAGATCCAACGCCTATACCTGCAAGTCTGTATCCTCTCTTTTTTGCGAGGTCTGTCAATTTACGGCCGGAGGTTAAGAGGTTTGCCCTCACCTTATCTCGACCGAGATCGACATCGGTAGGAATTTTGAACTTCGTAATAATACTCCCGTCGCTTGAAAGCAGTCCGGCCTTGATATAGGTTCCGCCGAGATCTATGCCACCATAACATTTTCTCACTTATTAAACGCCTCCACGCCAAGCTTAAGTATTCGCATGGCGTCCTTTAACGAATCAGTATTTAATACGTAGGCGATTCTACACTCGTCATTTCCTTTTCCCGGCGACGCGTAAAAACCGGGACCGGGAGCGACCATCACAGTCTTATTATCCACCGAGAATTCAGACAACATAAACTTAGCGAACTCCTCGGAATCGCTCACCGGGAGTTTGGCCATAGCGTAGAAAGCTCCCGCCGGTTTCAGGCAGACCGCGCCGTCAATGGCCTTTATACCATCGTAAACAACGTCGCGCCTTCGCTTGTATTCGCCGATGAGCGTATCAAAATACTCTGATCCCAATTCCAACGCCGCTTCGGCCCCGACCTGCTCCAAAGTGGGTGAACACAACCTGGCCTGTCCGAATTTTACCGCTGCCTCATGAAGGCGAGGATTTTTCGTTACCAGATTCCCCACCCTCGCGCCACAGGCAGAGAATCGTTTGCTGATCGAATCGAGCATGATAGCGAACTCGTCGACATCGGGAATATCGAATATCGATGTGTGTTCGCCTTCGTAAACGAATTCCCTGTAAACTTCGTCGGATAGTACGTAAAGCCCTCTTTCTCTGGCGATATCGGCCACCATCTCGATCTCATCTTTCGTAAACAAAGTGCCGGTGGGATTATTGGGATTGCAGATCATGATCCCTTTGACATCGGGATCGATCACTTTCTCTATCGCCTCTTTTGACGGCAGATGAAAACCGTCCTCGGCCTTTGTTTCGATCGGTACCAGTTCCACTCCGGCCATAGTGGCGAAACCGTTGTAATTGGTATAAAACGGTTCGAAGACTATAATTTTCTCTCCCGGCATGGCCGCGAGCAGGAAAGCGAATACGATCGCCTCCGAGCCACCGGTGGTAATCACGATATTTTCCGGTTCGATATCCAGACCGCATTTTTTGTAATACCCGGATAGAGCGTTTAAATAAGATCCCATCCCCTGGGAATGCCCGTAGGCGAGAACGTTCTCCGAATAATTCTTAACAGCGTTCCAGAATTCGGGCGGTGTCTCTATATCGGGTTGACCTATATTGAGATGATAGACCGAAATTCCTCTTTTTTTGGCCTGCTCAGCGTAAGGAACGAGCTTTCGAATGGGAGAGGCTTGCACTTCCCTACCCCGTTTCGATAATTCCCACCTGGCTTTTGTATCTCTAACTTTCATCTAAGAAAATCCCCTTTCAAACCACAAAATCCGATTTAGTTCCACATCCCGCGCAATTAACCCCATCGAGACCGGAGACTGTCACGCTGTAGCCACTCCGGGCTACCAGGATTTCCCCGCATTTGGCGCAACGCGTATCCGGATCACCAATACCGGATATATTACCTGTATAAACATACTTCAATTTTTTTCTGGCGGTTTCATGCGCTAATTTCAGTTTATTCGGAGGAGTAGGCGGCGCACTGAACCTGTGGCTCGGAAAATAGCGGGAGATATGGAGAACAATACCTGAATCGAGTTCGGCTATCCAATCTACGAGATCCCGGATGTCATCATCGGAATCGTTTTCGCCGGGTAAAAGCAGATTCGTCAATTCAACATGGACTCCCATTTCGACAGCGAGACGGATAGTATCCTGAACTTCGGAGAGCCTACCGTCGCAGAGTCTTCTGTAAAAATCGTCACGTATAGATTTGAGATCGAAATTAGCCGCGTCGATATGCTCAAAAAGTTCCCGGGCCGGTTCCTCGCAAATAAATCCGTTGGAGACGATAACCGTCGCCAGCCCGGCCTCTTTTAAAAGCCTCGCAGAATCGTAAACATACTCGAACCAGACCAACGGCTCGGTATAAGTGAACGCTACGCCTATGGAATTGTTAGAGCCTGCCAGTTTCACCAGTTCCGATGGTGATGCGTATCGCGTATAACTTACATCCTGGGAAATACTCCAGTTCTGACAGAATTCACATGAAAAATTACAGCCGTTCGGTCCGACCGATAATATATCCTTTCCCGGTTTGAAATGATAAAGCGGTTTTTTCTCTATCGGGTCGATATTCAAGGCTACCGTTTTGCCGTATTCCGACGCGTACAATTTACCGTCGACGTTGCTTCTAAGCATACAGGTTCCGCTTTGCGACGGTTCGATCACGCAGAAACGCGGGCATAATCGACATCTAACCCGGTCGTTATCCTTCTTTTCGTAATATCTGGCCTCTACCATTTCCATAAGGATATAAGATATCTATAAAGAAAATAAAAGGCAATCGGATCTTATATTATCTTAAAAAGCGATTCAACGACCCGTTCGGGAGAGATTTCATTAAAACAGTGCTTCACGGATTGACTGCACCGCTTCTTACCGTGGACACTACAGGGAGAACAGAATACATCATCACAGATCATGATCGAACCGGGATAAACCGGCGAAAATCCAAGACGTGGATTCGTGGGGCCGAATATGGCCGCCACCGGAGTTTGGACCGCGCAGGAAAGATGCATCAGACCCGAATCATTGGTGATCGAAGCGGAGCATCCGGACATCAGAGCCCCGATTTTTAAAAGCTCATAATCTCGTATGGGAATCAGCCTGGGATGGTCGATTCTGAGATCATCGGGCAAGTTATCATCGGAGGATGATATTACCAGCAGGCCGATTTCGGATTTTTCCAAAAGCGACTCGGCTACATCTCCGAAACGGGGCCATTTTTTCTCGTAATGACGGGCACCTGGGCAAAGGACTACGAAAACTTTACATTCGTCAGGGAACGATTTTTTCATGAAATCATCGGCGAAAGATGAATATTCCGGCGGCAAAGCCAGAACCGGCGGTGAGGGCGTAACGTTCATTCCCAGCTTTCTTAGGGCCGTAAAATACGCGTTTACCGTATGATCCACTTTCAATTTCAATTGGGGACGTCGGACAATAAGCTCACGGGCGAACCGACGTTTGGGATAGCGAACCTTTTTCGCCGAAAGAAGTCCGGCCCGCAGAATGGCCGATTGCGCGTTCGCTTGAAGATCAACAAACAAATCATACCTGTTTTTCCGTATACGGGATACCGCCCCCAAAAACGATTTGCTATCGTTATAGGTAATCACTTTTTCGACTGCTGGATGATGCTCTATGAGGGGGGCGTAAGATTTTTTTGTCAGATAATCTATTTCGGCTTCGGGGAATTCTTCCATTAACGCCTGCAAAACAGGTAGGGTGAGTATTATATCACCCAGAGAACTTTTCCGGAACACCAGGATTTTTTGAGGCCTGATCACAGGAAGATAATACCCAAAATACCCACCGCGGCGCAATATAAACCGAAATAGAAAAATTTCCCTTTTTTTATTATCTTCATTAAAAGGGAGATCGAAAGATAGCCGATAACAGCGGCGACAAGCGCCCCGGCCAGATAGTTTACCATCAGCCCGGTATTATCGATCTGTGAGAAAAACTCCGGTATTTGAAGGACAGTTGCCCCTAATATCGCAGGAATCGAAAGTAAAAACGAAAATTCCGCGGCCTCCGATTTGTCCAGCCCTAAAAACATCCCGGCGGATATAGTCGAGCCGGAACGTGATATCCCCGGCATGATAGCGAGAGCCTGGGCGAAACCGATAATGATGGTTCGGGCGATATTCAATCGAGCTCCGTCCCTGTTCGCCCATCTTGTGGAAAATAGAATTAGCGCGGTTACCAGTAGCATCCCGGATGACCAACGGGGGGAATCGAATGCGAGTTCAATATAATCTTTCAGGCCGATCCCTATTAGCGCCGCCGGGACAGTTCCCAGAACAAGAAACCATCCTAATTTGACATTCTTGCTATCCTCAGATGATTGTATACGTCCCGGAAAGGAACGCAAAAACGCCCGCAGGATATTTGATAGTTGTTGGCGAAAAAAGATGAGGACCGCTACGAGAGTCCCTAAATGGACCAGAACCTCGAAGACAAGATCGCCGCCTTGAACACCGAATAATTTCTCGAAAATTACCAGATGCCCCGACGACGATACCGGAAGAAACTCTGTAAGACCCTGAACGAGGCCTAAGACTATACTCTCGATAAGACCCAAAAATTACAGTCCGAACGAAAGGCCCATCACAAGGGCGGCGACATCGCTATCGATTTGAATTTCGGCCATGGCTTCGGTATTGCCGCTCAATTCAAGCGTACATCCCATGTTTAACGTCAGATTGAAATCGGTACTGGAGCCACCTGAACCAGCCCAGCTCTGATTGCTACGTTCAAATCCCAATAACAGTCGCCCATAAGGATTTAATTGACGGCCATTTTTCAATTCGACCGGATATGATCCTATAACCGCCCCGCCGATCGATAGATTACTGAAATGATTGAACTTGACCAATTCAAATACGCCAGCTATCGATAAATCCACCGGATCCATAATTCGGACTTCCATAACCTGATATTTTGTATCGACTCCCAGAGAAATGCCGATATCCCCTTTTCCGGAATTCGATTCGAGGTCTATAATACCCGCTTTGAAACCTAAATCGGAATACCCGCCGATTCCGATACGATATTGCCCTAAGACCCCGAACGCGCCGTCGTAGATACCCACATATCCGCCGCCTTTACTGCTTCCCTTAAGCACGCACCCCGCAGGCGATAGCTGAGCGGCGTACTGGGCGAATACGCTCGTACCTAAAAATAGCACAAATAATATGGCAATTATTGATCTCTTCAACTTACCCTCCTAATCACGGTAAATCCAGGGTAATTCCGAAAATTATCGACGTGTACTTGGTCGATTCCCCCGACGTTTGAATAACATTGTATCTCCATTCCCCATATGGTGTCAAGGGAAACAAGGGGATTTCGAATTCTGCTCCGGCTTTCAACAGATAACCGGTCTTGCTTTCGTTATCGGGCATGGCCGCCGCGAAAACTTGTCCGCCGACATCGAGGGAATAGGCTATAATATGCATACCGCCGCCCACGCCTAAATACGGTTTGATTACACCGAGCTGTAGCGATTTCTTAACCGAGACCGTAAACGAAACATCTGAAAGGGTTAAATTGACGTCCTGGATAATCTCCTGCCTTTTCCAGGCATAATCGATACTGCCATCGAACTCGATCACTCTGAAAGTGCCGATATTCAGATGTCCACCAATATTGTACATGCTGCTAGTAAGCTCGAAACCGGCGAACAGCGGTTCGGCCAGAATGCCTTCTTCCAGCCCCGGATTATCGTATCCTGATACGACACCCCCATGAACGCCGAAACCAAGACCGGAAAGCCCGGCGAAAGCGTTGGGGGCAAAAGCCAGCAACGCGATTATGACAATTAACTTTTTCAAAATCCCTCCTCAATTTACCATTTTTATTTCTTACGAATATAACTTACCATCTGAATCGGCGCGGCGCCTTCGCGGCGATAAGAGTAAAACTTTTCCCCGTCACAACAGGTACATTCCGACGACATCCCGACATTCGTCTCCTTTACGCCGTAGGACGAAATTATGTTCCCGACCGCTTTCGGAAGATCCACGTAGAACCTGCCCTTCTGTTCGCTGACAAAATCATAATCGAATAATACCGCCACCTCGTCTCCGACCTCAAAACAACACTTTCCTATCGACGGGCCGATGTAAACACTACTATTTTCGGCATTATAGCCCTTATTCCTAACCTCAACAAACAATTCGTCTATAATTCCCGCCGCAAAACCACGCCATCCGACATGAACTATTCCGAATAATCCCGACGGCTCCGCGAAAATAAGCGGGATGCAATCCGCGGTTCGGACTGTAAGACAGATATCGGCCGATTCGCTAAGCAAACCGTCGGCGTATATAACCCCGGACGAGGGGCCATTATCCACAAAAGCGATATCGGCGCTGTGAGTCTGCTTCGGGACGATAATATCGGACTTTTCTGCGTTAATTCCGGCGGCTAAGAAATCGTAAATACGCTCCTGCGTTCCCCAATCGGATCTCCCGACAACTCCGGCCGCATAACCCAGAGATTCGAACATCTCTATTTCGTTTAGTCGTTTCATCATTTATTGCATTGTCAACCGGCCCGTTCACCTCCGACTTCTCTTTCAACCGATATGACACCCTTGACTTTCTGAATTTTATTTAACGCTTTTTCCAGTTGTCCGTAATTTTGTATCTCGACAACGAACCTTCCTGTCGCAGGAGAGCCACCGTTGATCTCCGCAACCCTGACATTAACGTCGACCTCGGCGATAACCTCGGTTATTTCCTTTAGGAGGTTTTTCCTGTCCTCCACAATAGCGAGCAAACGCACCAGAAAAGACTGCCCTTTTTCCACATCCCAATCGACATTTACCATGCGTTCCGGGTTATCGTAAATATCGGCCGCGTTCTTACAATCGCTTCGATGAATGGTAAGGCCCCGTCCCCGAGTAACGAATCCGACAATCTTCTCACCCGGAACCGGTTGACAGCAGGCGGCGAACCTGAACATGACGTTGTCCACGCTGTCGATTTTTATACCCCTGGATACCCTTCGGGCCTGGTCGATAAATTTCCTTATTAACGAGGGCTCTTCCTTTTCCTCCTCGGGAAACAGTTTGCCGATCAGGTTTTTGATCGACACCGCTCCGGAACCTATTGCCGAATACATCTGCTCTAAATCGGTGAAACTGTTACGGGCGGCAAAATCGAGAAGTTCGCCGTCCGACGGTATCTTCAGATGTTTCTTTTTCAATTCTCTATGCAGGATCTCCCTGCCCAGAACAACCGACTGATCGAATCCTTTTTGTTTGAGCCAGTATTTTATTTTCGATTTTGCTTTGGTGGTCTTGACTATTTTCAACCAATCGGAACTGGGATTCTGATGAGGCGAAGTCTTTATCTCGATTTCGTCGCCGCTATGGAGTATTGTGGAGAGGGGTACGAATTTACCGTTGACTTTTGCCCCCACACAATGAAATCCTATATCGGAATGTACCGCGAAGGCGAAATCGAGAGGCGTGGAACCCTTACGAAGCTGTTTTAAATCTCCGGCGGGGGTATAAACGAAAACATCCTCGGGAAAAAGATCGATCTTCAGATACTCCAAGAACTCCTCGGGATTGGTCATCTCCCTCTGCCATTCCAGAATCTCCCTTATCCAGGCCATATGCTGATCGATCTCGCCCTGGTCTTTTTTCCCTTCTTTATAAAGCCAATGGGCGGCGATTCCGTATTCGGCGGCGTAATGCATGGCGTGGGTACGTATCTGAATCTCCACCATTCTTCCCCGCGGTCCGATAACCGTGGTATGAAGCGATCGATATCCGTTTGATTTTGGATTAGCGATATAATCATGAAATCTATCGGGCACCGGCGGCCACATAGTGTGTATGATACCCAGAGCGTGATAGCAGTCTGTTACGGTATCGACAATTATCCTCATCGCCAACAGATCGTAAATCTGATCGAACGGAACTCGCCTGACACTAATTTTCTTGAAAACCGAGAAAAAATGTTTCGCCCGCCCGGTTATCTCGTTCTTAATCCCGGCGTTCGAAAGCGCCCCGTCCAATGGCGCCGAAAGATCCTTGATATACTGTTCCCGCGCGCTACGGCTTTCGGTGATTTTTTTCTCGATATCTTCGTATGTTTTCGAATCGAGAAATTTAAAAGAAAGGTCCTCGAGTTCCCATTTCACTTTGGCCATGCCGAAACGATGCGCCAGAGGAGCGTAAATCTCACGTGTCTCCAAAGCTATTCTTTTTCTTTTTTCCTCCGGCAGATGCCCGAGGGTACGCATATTGTGAAGCCTGTCGGCAAGTTTTATTACTATAATCCTGATATCCTTTGCCATCGAGAGCAGCATCTTTCGAAAATACTCAACCTGTCCCTCAGCAGCGCTTTTAATTCCGAATCGGGACATCTTAGTCAAACCAACGACCATATCAGCGATCTCGTCACCGAAATCACCGGCGATCTCATCAACAGTCGCTCCTGCGTCCTCTATGGCGTCGTGGAGTAATCCCGCCGCGATAGTTTGAGAGTCCATATGTAGCTCCGCCAGTATGAAGGCGACATTCAGGCAATGCTCGACGTACGGATCCCCGGATTCCCTGAATTGCCCGGCATGCGCTCGATCGGAAAATTCATATGCTTTCCGAATTAACGGAATGTTGATATTGGCGTTATAAGCCTCGACCTCTATTATGAATTCCGCCAGGTTCATTCGTCCCCTACTGTTATACCTTTCCCCGAATTCAAAACCGCCCTCACTTTATTAAACGCCTCTTCCACCCCGACCCGTTCCAGGCATCGACAATGTTCGGTTTTGCCGCAACGGCAAATTTCGCCCGGCATAATCACATTCTCCATATTACGCCGCGGCCCCCACCTGACCGCTCCAACATCCTCCCTGTTTGAGAAAAAAGAAACACATGTGGTACCCAGAGCGTCGGCGAGATGTAAAGGCCCGGTGCTTCCGGAAATAAAGATGCTTGCCCCGGTAAGAACTCCTGCAAGGATTTTGATATCGGTCTTTCCCCCGATATTGAGGCAATTCTCAAAGCCCCCTATATTATTATCGTGATTGGTGACCACGACCTTTTGCCCGGTTTGACGGTTAATTTGAACGGCGAGATTAATATAGTTTTCCAAGGGCCAGTTTGGCGACGACCCCCCCGAACCGGGGTGAATCACTATATACCGTTTTCTATTAATAGCTAAAAGCTCGGCCGCTTTCGATTTCCCGGTTTCGTCAGCCTCGAGGCGAGGATTAAGCCCGAAGATATCGATCCCCAACGGACGAAGATGAGTGAGTTCAAGATCGGATTGATGATAACCGGAGGATTTTCTCGAAACATTAATACGTTTGTTGTAAAAGATAGAATAGGCTCTTCTCGATGTACCTATTCTGGTTGAAACATCGGCCAAGTAACCGGCCGACGCGGTGCGCCATGACGGTTTCAATTCGATCAGACAATCATAACCGCCCGATTTAATTTTATTTTTTAGACCAACAACCGATAAACGACCGCCATCGTTATTTTCATCGATCAGCCAGCCGTCAACATAATCCACCAGAGATGAAACACCCGAGGTATACTGTGAAACCAAATAATGAACCTCAATTTCGGAAATATGTTTTTTCAACGCCTCTGCCACCGGAAGCGATAATATAAGATCGCCGAGGCGATCCGGTCTTATTATCAATATTTTTCGCGGATTATTCATTTTTGCCGACTTATCTGCCTGAGTTTGGCGTATTTCACGAAGACGTGATACGATGATAACACGGCCAACAAAAACCCGGTAATACCATCGAGAAACCCTACCTTAAATACGAACATCTTCAAAAATACGGCGGGAGGATGAATTATCATATCGAGCAATGATCCTCTTTTACCAGTTTCACTCATTTGCGCGGCGTTGAGACTGGTATAATTGTTAAGTTTCTCCATATACTGATGAAGATCGCGGTAACTATGATGATACAGGTACCCCGGGATTTTCCCGACCTCCCCTTTGGTTTCCACGCTCTCGTGGACCAGGCTATCGGAAAACCGGTATCCATTTTTAAATAAACGTACCACGTAATCCGGAAACCATCCTGAGCGCTTTACGGGCTTGCCCAGAAAATAGGTCAGTCTGTTAATCGCATAACAATCAAGTCCGTCTTCATTGTTGACAGCATCCAATATGCCTCGCGAAAGTTCCGGGCTTACGCGCTCGTCGGCGTCTAAGGAGATGATCCAATCACCGGTGCAAAATTCCAGGGCTTTATTTTTAGTCCGCCCAAACCCGTCAAAGGATATATTGAAAACCTCGGCGCCGGCATTTCGGGCAAGCTCCGCGGTATTATCGTCGCTGTTCGTATCGGCTACGACTATCTGATCGGCAAATCTCACGCTTTCGATTGCGGCGGTGATATTTTCCTCTTCGTTTTTTGTGATAATTACCGCGGATATTTTATTGCTCATATCTCCGCCATCCCCAGAAACATCCATAGACCGAGTATCGCCGGCGAACAACTAAAATACGAACCATAAATATTCGCCACTATGATTATTGCCATGAAAATCAGAGTAGCCAGATGATACGCTTTCTCCTCCTGCTCGGATAATTTCCTGATCTTAGTCAGATCTCGCCTGGCTAATTCGAAAATTACCCAGAGGAATAATAAAAGGGACGGCGGTCCGGCGTGCCTGATCAGAGAGATGAAAAAAGATCGTTCTTGCGGCGCCGACTCTCCCGTTTGATCATTGCCGGGTGATCCGAAAAATCCGCTGTTTGAAATATGTTCGACATTCCTCCCGATATCATCAATGGGCCTTACCACCAACTCGGTCAAGTTATCTCTGTCAAAGAGAGTTATTATCTCACCCTTTGCGCCGAATAATCCGGTAGAAACGACAATCGCTATAAGAGCTGCAGCTATTAAAATCGATTTTTCCTTTATAAGCCCTGCCGCCAATAAGACAATCATAGTAATTAAGGTAATCGTATAACCTGATATCAGTACGCCCGCGACCAGTGGCAACGATATCAATCCATAAAACAGTTTCTCCCGAATTCCTGAAGCCATCGCGAACATCGCGACTATCAAGCAAAATCCCATAATTAAAAGGGTGGGTAAATGTTCCTCAAGAATCAAACTTCCGGGAAAAACACCGGCCGACGATTCCAAATTGGAGAGAATCTCTATGCCGACAGAGAGGATAATACCCCCGAGGAATGTCCAGATTAACATCTTTCGTTTCTCATGAGATGAAACGAAACTATAAATTACAAAATAAAAAAGTGAATAGAGCCCCACGCATATTACGGGATTATCATAAGAATATAACGATGAAAGTGACCAGACAATTACCGAAAACACGGTCAGCCCCGCGATGGGATAAAATAGCGGCGAAGATATAAATCCGGTTTGACGGAATATCAGAATTTGAAACAGCCAGACACCGAAAGCCCCGGCCGCGAGATAATAGGAAATAGCCGGAAACACCGATACCGAAAACGAAAAAAGCAGTATTAAGTAAAACCCGAGGCTCGATGGTATTGCCGACGGCTTATTCATTATTTACCCTTTCTAAAAAACTCTCGCTATCCATAGCTAGAGCCTCCAGAGAACGATCGTTCCTCGCCCAGCTTTTACCCGCTTTCGATAATTCGGCCGATTTTATATCATCGTTTAAAAGATCAATCAGCGCGTCACCCATTGCGTCCGAATTGCCAGGAGGAACCACAATCCCCCCTTTTGATATCGACATCAATTCGTAAACCTGGTTGATTTCCGTCGCCACAACCGGAATACCCGCCGCGAAATATTCCATTAGAACCCTGCAAATCATCTCAGATCCGGTCGATGCCACAACCCCGATATCAAGCGCCGATATTAAACGATCTATATTCTCGATTTCCCCCAAAAAAACGATATTGCCCAACCCCATTTCCGCGGCGTTCCGTTTCAACTGTTCAGCAGAGAGCTGAGCGTCACCCCCAGCTACGACGAATTGCACCCCGGGAAATCGCTCGAAAACTCTTCTCGACGCTTTTAAAAAATATTCATGGCCTTTCACAGGCGATAGACGTCCCACCATACCGATTACCGGGGCGGCGGGATTTAAGCCGAACTCTTTTTTCAGCTCTTCCTTTTTTGCTCCATGCTCAAAACGCACGCTGTCGATCCCAGGATAGATGACTCGTACCGGAATACCGTTTAATCGGTATCTCTTCTCATATTCCTGCTTAAGCCGAGCCGTCGAGACAGCGATCCCCTTTGTGAGCTTTTCATTAAGAATACGGCTGAAAATATTTCGGCGCGGAGGTCGAACATCACCTCTGAATCTGGCTACTTTAAACCCGGTTCTCTTTGATGTAATCGCGGCCACGAGATGTGATTCCCCTCGATGAGCGAATACTATATCGGGTTTGAATTTCGCGGCAATCTCGGCGAGCTTTCCCGCCGAACCGAATATGTTCGATTTTGAAAAATCGATTTTCTCGGATACCTCGAGCCCTTTTTCCCGGGCTTTATCCGCTGGCGGAGAGCCCGGATTAACCATAAGTAATATCTCATGCCCCCTGTTTGCTAAAGCAAGGGCTTGAGTAACGGCGAAATCGGCGCTGGCGTTATACCAGCGGACATCAATTATCTGGATAATTTTCATGGCGTTTTTACCGACGATTTCCCGGTCTTAATCTCCGTGATTATCGACGATATCCTCTCCCAGACAACGTCAATCGGTATTTTTAGAACGCATCTATCGCCGCAAACATGGCCGGGAGTTCGGCAAGCCGAGTCAATATCGGCAGGACGTATGTAGCGATGGCGATCGTAATCAGGGTATGTCCAGCTTATATGGCTGTGCGGCCCGAAAATCGTGAAGGTTGGCGTGTCAGAAGCGACAGCGATATGTTTGGGACCGTTATCGTTACCGATATGAATTTCGGCTCGCTCGAATATCGCGCCTAAATGTCCCAGTCGTTCTATCCGATAGATATGGGGCTTGAACGCGGTCGTCAATTGACCGAGTTTTTCGGCAACATCCTCCTCCCCCGGTCCGACCATGATAACGATTTGATAATCGAATTTATCGGAGAGTCTTTTCGCAAGCTCTGCGTATCGTTCGAGAGGCCATCGATTGAAAGCCCTCCTGGAAACCGGTGAGATTGTCGCTATCGGTTTATCGGTTAGTTTTTCAAGCAATTCCGCCCCTGTCTCGCGATCTTTTTTATCGGGATAAAATTCGAGCCGGCAATCATCGGATGAAATATCAATCTTCTCCAGTAGATTCAATCGATCCTGAGCGGCGTAAGCCGGTTCATCTGATTTTGCCGGTACGAGATTGTAGGCCCATCGTCGATGACCGTATCCGTAACTGAGTCGAGTCCCGGCCCCGCTTAAAAATGAATAATAAGCGCTTCTCGGATTGGCGAAAAAATCTACAACCAGATTGTACCGCCCTCTCCGAATTTTTCGTATCAGCGAATACTGGTAGAACGGATCATATTGTCTTGATCGATCTACCGGGATTATATTGTTCAGATGAGGATTACCCGAGAGAACATCGGGCAGCTCGGTGAGAAAATCCAGCCTGCAATCGGGATGCCGTTTCTTAAACGCCCTGATAGCCGGCGTGCACATTAAAACATCGCCGATACGACGCAATTGAATCATCAACGCTTTTTTCGGTCCGATCAAGATCCGCCGTCCTCGAATTGCAAATCGTGAAGCTTCTTATATAATCCGCCTTCGTTTAGCAAATCGTTATGATCGCCGGTTTGCACGATTTTACCGTTTTCCACAACATGAATTATATCCGCTTTGCGTATGGTCGACAAACGATGAGCGATGAGGATTACCGTCCTGCCGCTCAAAAGATTCGAGATCGCCTTTGTAATAAGCTGTTCCGATTCGGTATCCAAAGACGATGTCGCCTCGTCGAAAATCAAAATGGGAGGATCTTTTAAAAGCGCCCTGGCTATAGCCAGCCTCTGCCTTTGTCCGCCTGAGAGCTTGACACCCCGATCGCCGATTTCCGTTTCCAGACCATCGGGTAATTCATCGATAAAATCATATATGCAGGCGGCCTTTAACGCCCTCTCGACGATCGATTTCTCGATATCCCCTCGTCCGTAGGCGACATTATTGAAAATCGTATCATTGAATAAAATTGTCTCCTGGGTAACTATACCGAGAAGAGTCCTCAGTGATTCCGTGTTGACATCTTTCAGATCGAAACCGTCAATAGACACCCTACCGGAAATGGGATCGTAAAATCGCGGAATCAAATCGACTATGGTCGATTTACCGCCGCCGGACGGTCCCACCAGGGCCATTACCTGCCCCTTTTTCAATGCCAGGTTGATATTTTCCAAAACGAAACCATCTTCGTTATACTTGAAACTGACATCCTCGAACCGGAGAGCGTCGTTGAAACCGTCCAGTATTATCGCCTGCGGTTTATCGATAATCTTCGGTTCGGTATCCAATACGGCGAAAATCCTGGTCGCCGCCGCCAGACCCTGCTGGATATCGATATTGACCCGGCTTAAGACCTTCAACGGTTGCGTCAGGGAAAACAAGGCCGCCAGAAACAGAAGAAATCTGTCAGGCGTAAGACCGGTTCCGTTAATAATCTGCCGTCCCCCGAACCAGATGATGAACACTCCCATCATTACCGCGAGCATCTCGTTTAAGGGTATAGCCAGAGATCCAACTCTGGTAAGACGAACCATGGTCTTGAAATAACCATGAGTGTATTTCTTAAACCTGCCGATCTCGAATTTTTCCATGGCGAACGCCTTGACGACTCGAATGCCGGACATAGTCTCCTGCAAAACGGTTGTAATCGAAGCCATCATTTCCTGAGTTATTCGGGAGCTTCGACGAAGCTTTTTCCCAAGTATCCCTATCAATGCCGCCGAGGGAGGCATGACGAGAATTCCGGCCAGGGCCAATTTCCAGGAAGCCACAAAAATCAGGACCATAAATACTATAGCTAAAAATAGATTCTTCAAAAGATCGGATAATCCGTTGGCGACAGCCCCGCGGACTAAAGTAATATCGTTTGTAATCCTCGAAATCAAATCCCCGGCCCGCCGGCCGTGAAAATACTCAAGGGGCAATCGATGATAATGCTCGAACAAGCTGTCTCTTATATCACGAACTACTCCCTGTTCAACTCGTACGATCAAAAAACTCCAGCCATATAGAAAGATATTTTTTATCAGAAAGAGGATGATCAAGAGAACGCAAAATCGCTCCAGAAGTTCGATCTTGGTTTCCCCGCCTATCACTCTTATATAGGTATCCTTATCGAGTTCCAGCAATTTAGAGTAATCTATCGGCCGGGAGGATATCTCTTTCGACGGCATATCATGCTCGAATATAATCTTGGTGAAGGGAACGACCATGGTGATCGAAACACCGCTCAAGCTCGCGGAAATGACCATGAATATTACGGCCACCATGAAGAATTTCAGATGAGGTTTGAGGAATTTCAGTAATCGCAAATATAAATTCATGCCGGTACTTCCCTGGTTTTTATTATTCTCGTGACATGGTCGAAGACCGTTTGCAAGTCAACCCCGTCGCGAGCGTCAAGAGCCACCGAACCGGAAGAAAGCGGTTTGAACTTCTCGATTTCCGAGTCGATAAAAATCGCCACAGTCGGGATACGTAAGCTCCAGGCTAAATGCATGGGGCCGGTATCCGACGATACAAAGGCGGCGTAACGACAGAACAGGTCTTTCAGATCGGCAATCTGTGTTAACGGTATCAAAGCTCCCCTTTTGGGCAAATGTTTTTCAAGGAACGATCTCGATTCTTCCTCGTCCGGCCCCAAAATAAACTCCGTCTTTATGCCTTTAACGGATAGCATATTTCCGATCTGGAGAAAATTCTCCAGATCCCATTTTTTGGGTCCCCTTCCCCCACAATTTATTCCAACGATTGGAATGGTATTCACCAAAGCCGCCGGAGTATCCGGAAAATAAGGCTCCCCGTCCAAGCGCTGATTAAATACGCCGGAAATAAGTCTTAAGTACATCTCACCGGCATGAATCGTATTGTCATAACGGGGTACTTCGATATCAAAAACTCTGTTAGCGTCCATCCTCCATCCTGCCGTGCGTTTCGATCCGCTTAAAAGAGTATAAACCGCGCCTGTTAGAGAAAGGGAGTTAACGTCGGAACAGTCGATTGCAAGATCGTAACCTGTTTTTCTTAAAGACCGGAGGAGCGAAATCAGTTTCCAGGGACGGGTTATATAGGCTCTCTTTTCGATAGAAATTATATTATCGACCCTGATATCGCGCATTAACGGTTCAAAGGCGGCCGGTAACATCAGATCTATCGTAACCGACGGAAGATTCTTAATAGCGTTTATTGCCGAGTTTAAAAGAATAATATTGCCCATCCGCTCCGATTGTTTAACCAACAGCACGCGAAATCCACTTTTATTCGAATCTAAATCCCTATCGGATGGCTTTCGTAGTAATCTTAATAAGCCAAAAACAGATTTTTTTGTCGGACTAAAGTGCATACGTAAATTTATATATTTAAGTCATTTAAAGTCAACCAAAAAGCCCCCTATTAAAGGGGGCCGTTCGGTTGTTCAAAAGAACCTATGATAAATTCCCGGTCTAATCTTCGGCCGGCGGAGTATCGGTCTTATCTTCCTCTTCCACAGTTTCAGCAGCGGCTTGTTCGGTATCCGGACTTTCGTCTGGGGACTCTTCTTTCGATTCCTCTACCGGGGCCACCTCTTCAGGGGCTTCCGCCGGTTCCTCTACCGCTTTATCCTCTTTCGCGGCAGGCTTGGGGGTTTCCACGGAAATTAATGCCTCGCTGTCCTCAACCAAATCGGCCACAGGCACTACTTTGGTCGGATGTTTAGCCAGGTAAGCCTCAACCTCGGTCTCCTCGCGGCCGGTGAGATAAGCGTCAACCGAAAGTATAATCCGTCTGTTGTGCGAATCGAATTCGATCACTTTCAACGGTAATTCGTCTCCTTCGGTAAAAGCTTCGGCGGGACGACTGATATCCTGTTTACCCAGTTGGTTGGTGGGAACGAACCCCTCCACGCCACCGGGAAGATCGACTATTATTCCTCTATCCAACAAACGGGAAGCGTTACCCATGGTCTCGGTACCGACCGAAAATTGCTTTTGTAATTCGGGCCAGGGATCCGGCTGTACCTGCTTATGGCCAAGAGAGATACGACGATTATCCTTGTCTATTCCGAGGATTACTACGCCGACCTCGTCACCCCTGTTCATAATCTCCGACGGATGCTGAATTCTCTTTGTCCAGGACATATCGGATATATGAACCAAACCGTCGATACCGTCCTCAATCTCGACAAACGCGCCGAAAGTGGTAAGATTACGCACTTTTCCGGATACCTTGGTACCGGCGGGGTATTTCAAATCAAGCATTTCCCAGGGATCCGGTTCGAGCTGTTTTAATCCCAGAGAGATCTTCTCGTTTTCCTTATCCACCGAGAGAACAACCGCTTCTATTGTGTCGTTGACGTTCAGCAGTTTCGACGGATGCTTTATATGCTGGGTCCAGGACATCTCCGAGATATGGACGAGTCCCTCGATTCCCTTCTCAAGTTCCATGAAAGCACCGTAATCGGTTATCGATACGATCCTGCCAGTTATCCTGCTTCCCACAGGGAATTTCTCATCGACTTTTTCCCATGGATACGGCGTGAGCTGTTTCAATCCGAGGGAAATCCTGCCATTCGATTTATCGAAATCCAGCACCTTAACATCGATTTCCTCCTGAAGATGAACCAACTCCGACGGGTGATTTATTCTCCCCCACGACATATCTGTTATATGTAAAAGCCCGTCAACGCCTCCGAGGTCAATAAAGACACCGAAATCGGTGATATTCTTGATGATGCCTTTACGCACCTGTCCGGGCTCGATTTCCTGTAATAGATGATCGCGCATCTTCTCGCGTTCCACCTCCAGAACAACCCGTCTGGAAACCACAATATTACGTCGACTCTTATTGATCTTGATGATCTTCAATTCCAAGGATTGTCCTAGAAGAGCGTCAAAATCCGGTACCTGACGTAATGCGATCTGAGAACCGGGTAGAAAAGCATCGACGCCGAGCATATCGATAACCATGCCGCCTTTGATCCGCCTGACAACCTTTCCAACAACAGTCTCCCCGGAATCGTGAGACTCTTTGATCTCGTCCCAAACCCTCATGAAATCTGCCTTCTGTTTCGATAAAACAAGTTGGCCGTCGCTGTTCTCGATAGCGTCGAGATAAACATCGATCTCATCACCCACCTTGACATTTACCGGGGTCGGGAATTCGGATATAGGAATTATTCCTTCTGATTTAAAGCCGACATCGACAATGACATCGTCCTTGGTTACGCCAAGAACGGTTCCTTTGACAACTTCGCCCTCTTTGATATCCCTTAGCGTACCCTCATACATGGAAAGCATTAGTTCGAATTCTTCGGTCGAATATTCCTGCATTTCGATATCTTCAGCGGTCAGGACCGGTTCGATATCGATCTTTTTCGATTTCTGCCGCGCCGCTTTGGTACGGGTTCGCTTTACCGCGGAGACGGCAGATTTGCCTTTATGGGCAGTTTTCGTCGTTTTCTTCGATACAGCCTTTTTGCGGGATTCCGCTTTAGCCTTGTCCGACTTACTTTTAGCGCCACCTCCTGTCTTGGCCTTCTTGGTAGTCCGCTTCGTGGTTTTTTTTGCTGGCATTACAAATGTTCCTCCTAATACTATCGTTCCCCCTAAGGGGTCTCCCATCTTAACCTTATCGGGAGAATACAGATTCGCAATATAAAAAATTTGAATTTAAGCGCAAACTATTTTTTAGCCCGAGAAGGCGTTTTTTCAGGCCTTCAGTGAATCTTTTAACTTTTGAATTTCTTCCATAACCAACGCCGCTATCTCCCGGTAACCATCTTTATCGTCGGAGATGCCAGCCAGCTTTTCAGGCGTCAACGGTGGCCCGAAACTCACGCTCAAACGACGACTGGAGAACGGGATGGACAAAAAACCTTTGGAATTCTTTATATAGACGGGTAAGATAGGAACCATTGCCTTACGGGCCAGCATACCGATTCCGGGCTTTCCCTTCCCAAGTTCACCGGTCTTGCTTCTGGTGCCCTCGGGGAAAAAAATGAGACCATATCCGTTTTTTAGCACTGTTTCGGCCCTCAGCAGAGCACTGCGGTCGAAAACTCCCCTTTTGACAGGTATTGAGTTTAAGCTGCTGATTAGTACCCTGAGAAACAGATTTTTAAAAAGTTCTTTTTTGGCCAGGAAATAAATCTCGCGCCCGATAGCGGAGCCT
>JAZGHS010000053.1:0-4283 GCA_036481315.1 Candidatus Zixiibacteriota bacterium
CGCCGCAAGATGCTCGGCGAGTTTCATACAGCCTGGTTTACTCGAACAAAATACGATTACCTGCTCCCCTTTTGTGATAAGGGCTTCGATTGCCGCGACCGCTTGATCCCCGAGAACGCCGTCATAATCCGTTTTTTCCCGACGCTCCAGCCAGAATTCTTCCCCTTCTCTGAAATCATTAAAGCCGCGAAAATGAAAAGTGCCGCGATGCAGAATCCCCAGCCGCAGGTCCACCGGCCGACGGTTTTCCTCGAGGCATGGGATATCCAACCATTCCGAGACATTTCTCGGCGACGATCCCTCTCCCATTAACAGTACGAGTTGCGATTCGGGATTGAATTCGCGTATTCTGGCGATAAGCAATTCCAGATTGAAGCCCCGCTCGCTGTTTGAAATCATCTGGAATTCGTCGAGAATGAAACAGCCGGTATTGCGGATTAGGGTTATATCGGTAGCGGTTAGAGAATTGAATTTCTCGTAGACGCTTATCAATATCTCGTATTCGCCGCGCGCGATACCCCTATCGATATGATCCCGTGTAGCCATGGCCACCCGGATTCCGAGAGGGGCGTACCGTTTTTTAAATAGACGATATTTCTCCTCGGCAATCGCCTTTAGCGGTACCAGAAAGACAGATTTCCCGCCCCGGGTTGCGTTGCGGATGGCGGCCGTCTCACCGCAGAATGTTTTGCCCGATGTCCCAGGTCCGTTGATTACCACACTTTGACCGTCGAGGATACCGTAGCTGTTCACCGATTCGGCCTGGATCGGAAGCAGGAATTTCATGCCCGACGATTTCCAGCGATTGATAACCTGCCCGGGAATTCCATGTTTTCTTAACGTCTCGATATTCATTTAAGCGCAAGCGCTCCAGCCGCAGCAGGCGCAGGCGAAACATCCCCCTTCGGATACCGCTCCGTTATAGCAGCTGGGACAGAATACATTGAAACATCCCACGCAGACCATCAACTGGCCGTCGAAAATCATCTCGTTGCCGCATTGGCACTTACGTTGCGCGGCGAATAGATCGTACTCCATTTTCCTGGTCATAACGCCTCCCCTCGGACCGGATCTTTCTGATAACCAGAACTTTCATAAAAGATCCGAAATGTCTTATAACTTGTTTTAAAATAACGCCTTGGCTGTCGCCCCGAAGGGATCCAGCCCCCCTCTACCTATTGTCTCGACAGCAATATACTGAACATTAGTGCAGGTGTCAAGGATTTTTTATATTTTTTTGAGGGGGGTAGTCAGTTGCCCTGTTTGGGTAAATCTATCGATTAGTGGAGAAGATATTATTAGAAAAACTGTTGCCATCGTAGGTATGGAATATTGCGTAAAGGGGGGGGTACTAAATTTGAATCTGGAAAAATCGAACGGGCAGGCAAAAAATTAGGATTAACTACGTAAAGTTTTGCGATCTTTAGAATAATAATCCTATTTTCCTTAATAACTATTCTTGAAGGTTGTTAATTTTCTCCATTTGCCTATTTAACCATTCTGCAATCTCGTTTCTTTCGTCTATTTTGTAGACGTAACTACTTATACTTTGTTCAAGTGGAATCATCAAATCGCTTTTGGCAATCTTTACTTCGTAACCGATCTGATTATTCTCGATGAATCGACGTGCTTGAATTAACGGGCTTTTTACATGTATCTGAAGTAAATAGTAGGTATCAAAAAGAGCATCAGCATCATTTTCATATAAAATATAAGCATGTAGAACCAACAGAGAATCTTTGTAAAGATGCCTTAACGGAATATCAATCTCAGTCGATGCTGTGTCAGAAGACGCCAATCTCATATAATTAAAAAATCTAGTCTCACGCGAACGATCGATTGTAAACAGTCTATTTCTATCCTTTTCAGTTCTCATTATCCTCCTTAATACTGCGGAATTACTGAAGCTATCGGAAAGTGCAATAAATCGAACATGGGCGATTTTCTGGCTTCGGTTTTCTATCAGGAATTTGCCACTAAAAGTACATTTTAATGGGAAATTAATTATGGTGTCTGATATACTAATCACCAAAGAGTCAGACCTAGGCTCTATCTTTAAGTCAATATACTTTAATGGGTCACTTAATTCGAGCCTTGGCTGATTCGCAAGAGCATCTTGAAGATATGTAATCTTTTCATATTTACTATCATTTTGACATCCGCGAATCAAGGATATTACTGCTACAAAGGCACTCAATATTGAAATAAATGTAGCCAAATTGAGTGTTGGATCGAATACTTTTT
This sequence comes from Candidatus Zixiibacteriota bacterium, assembly GCA_036481315.1. GTDB lineage: Bacteria > Zixibacteria > MSB-5A5 > UBA10806 > UBA10806 > JAZGHS01. The sequence goes on from JAZGHS010000053.1 coordinate 2,245, forward strand.
TTAACCAATCCTTCATATTACGTCCTTGTCATTGACTGCGGTATTATTTCTTGCCAAGTGTTCTTTTGTCAACCTAATATTATCCTTGCCTGGCTAGACAGCGAATGATCCTAAACCAAGTAAGCTTGTAATAGTCTGTCTATCTTCCCGGGGGGAGGGAAAAGACCACAGTTTCAAACCGCGATCATGTATAATATGCCCCATATTTGAACAGGTGTCAACCAAAATCAATGCAATAGCCCTGCCCATGGATGCCGGATCAACATTCTATATTTTTCCCAACAAATTCGGGGAATATTCCGTAGATATAATTGTAGGTATTATAAAGATAAGGGCTGGCCGCCAATGCAAACAATTTTCTTAGAAACTAACTACTTGATTTTTATATGGATACGATAATAATTGACCAGACCGGTCAGTCAATAACCGGAGGCTTCAGATGAACAACAGCAAATGTTTATTAACACCGCTAACGTTAATTCTGTTTCTAATTCTCTCCCCTATCGGACATTCCGAGGTTTCATTTACAGAAAACATTATTGACGATGATTTCGATGCCGCCGGGCTTTACGCCTGCGATTTTGACGGCGATCTGGATATAGATGTCTTCGGCGCCGGTGTGAATTCAGGAATCGCCTGGTGGCGCAACGACGGCGGTTACCCGGTAACCTGGACCAGATATATGATTGACGAGGATTTCACCGGGGCAATGTCGGTCTTCGCAAAAGATGTCGACGGTGATGGCGATATCGATGTTCTTGGCACCTCCTGGTACGATCATGATATAGCCTGGTGGAGAAATGACGGCGGAGATCCGATTACCTGGACAAAATATACGATCGACGGCGATTTTCATAACGCCCACGACGTCTTCGCTGAAGATCTGGACGGTGACGGTGATACGGATGTCCTCGGAGCGGGACCGGGGGATAATGATATCGCTTATTGGCGGAACGATGGCGGTGATCCCATTGAATGGTCGAAATTCATTATCGATAACGGTTGCGGAGGGGCCCGATCGGTTTTCCCGTCGGATATCGACGGAGACGGTGATCTCGACGTCCTGGGAGCCTGCTTTTCCACAGACGAGATCAACTTATATCGTAACGACGGCGGAGACCCGATAACCTGGACCGAGCTCGGTATCACAGCTAATTTCAACGGCGCTCACTTCGTAATGTCTTACGACATGGACGGCGATAGCGATCTCGATGTTCTGGGTGCGGCCTATATGGCCGCCGATATAACCTGGTGGCGCAATAACGGGCCGGATCCGAGGGACTGGACCAGGCAAACGATCGACGGCAACTTCGGTGGCGCGTTGACACTGTACCCCGCGGATTTCGATAACGACAATGATATTGACGTGGCCGGGGCCGGCGATGGCAACGATGATATCGCCTGGTGGCGTAACGACGGCGGTGACCCATTCGAATGGACAGAAATTACAGTCGATCCTTATTTTAACGGCGCCTGGCCGGTTTTCGCCTGCGATATCGAGAACGACGGTGATAGCGATATATTGGCCGGGTCAAACGTCGTTAATAAAGTAGTCTGGTGGGAAAACGACCTCGTCACCGGGGTGGAAGAGGAATCAACGATACTCCCGGATAAAGCGATAATTTCGAACAATTATCCGAACCCGTTTAATTCATCGACAATAATAGAATATAATCTGCCGGTCAAATCCGAGGTGACTATTAATATCTACGATATTCTGGGACGAAATATCGAGACGTTAATCAACAGGGAGCAAAACGCCGGACATCATCAGGCGGTCTGGGCCGCCGATAATGTTTCATCCGGAATTTACTTCTATAGGATTCAGGCGGGAAATTTCATCGCTTCGCGGCAGATGACATTATTGAAATAAAGCCAATCCCGAGTGAAATAACTTGGAGGATCTTTGAAAAAAATGTGGAGAGTTTTCATAGCTTTTGTGGTTTTAGTCGCGCTTTGCCCCTTACCGATTTTCGCTCAGAACCTTCTCCGCGCTCCGGAAAGCGTGGTTTATGACTCTGTGAATAACCGAGATTTAG
>JAZGHS010000054.1:0-5141 GCA_036481315.1 Candidatus Zixiibacteriota bacterium
GAATGAAGTAGCAAAGTACCGCGAAGATGTGTTAAACGGTTGCACTGTAAAACAGCTAACGTATTGCTTTCCATCAAATTCCGTTCATTCAATTTCAACGTAATCGAACATCAAATTTGAAAATCATATACATTTAATGGGAGTGATCTCTGAGGCGCTATAAATCCATGCCGCGCTAAAACGATATCTACTTCTATATGCTTCTCAAAAAAGGGTGATGATTCCCAAAGGTAAGCTGTGGCTTACCTGTTTATTAAGCACAAATAAATAGGGCTATAATTCGCGATGCGCTCAAAGAAACATCCACAACCGAGGCGATTATTCGACATGTTTTATTTTTATTGAATGGCAGCCGTGAGTATCGTATAATTATCCGTTATTAGGGCGGCATCGACGTGCATTCAACTAGCATGATATCGTCGAAACGAGGCGGCTAAAAATGATCCAATGGTAATCAGTAAATACTCCATCATTGAAAGAAGGTCGGGTTATGAATTTATTCGATAAGTTTCCATCGTACCGGTACCTTTTCGCCAACGGGGCTCTGGCGTTTAGAAGATTTCCGTTTTCGCTTTTGAGCGCTGTGCTAGGGGTCGCGATAGCGATCATAATGGTCGATAAGGACCCCGCAGGAGAAGTGTTCACTCATCAAAAATTACTGCTAACCGCGGCGCTGGGCCTGCCTCTTTTTCTAGCCTTGGCAGTCTTCGCCGAGAAGCGCGGATGGACGGAAAAACGATCATGGGCTTTGCAGGCATGCGGAATTGTCGCTCTGGTTGTTTATTATTTTTCGTTACCCGCGGATTTATCCGGGGCAGTCATGCACTTTATCCGTTTTTTGTTATTGAATATCGGTCTGCATTTTCTGGTGGCGTTTTTACCCTATATCGAACGGGATCAGACCAATGGTTTCTGGCAATTCAACAAATCGTTATTTCTGCGATTTCTCTTGGCGGCTTTGTATTCGGCTGTGATGTTTATCGGGCTGGCCATAGCCCTCGCGGCGGCCGATCACCTGTTCGGTATAGAGATCAAGGAAACCCGCTATTTTCAGCTATGGATATTGTTGGCAGGAATATTTAACACCTGGATTTTCTTAGCCGGTATTCCCGGAAATCTTGCCGATTTAAACGACATGATCGAGTATCCTAAAGCGCTCAAACTGTTCACCCAATATATCCTTTTGCCGCTGGTGGTATTGTATTTCGTTATCCTGATTGCCTATGAAGGTAAGATAATTTTCAACTGGAATTGGCCCAAGGGTTGGGTTTCGAATCTTGTTTTATGGTATTCAGTCGTGGGTATACTATCCATGCTGCTTTTGCGTCCGCTTCGCGAGGGCGCCGGTAATCGCTGGATAGGTGTATTCTCACGCTGGTTTTTCCGTGGATTGGTTCCCCTGGTGATAATGTTATTTCTGGCAATTATGAAGCGAATCTCCGATTACGGGATTACCGAGAACCGTTATTTCGTCTTGGGCATGGCCGTGGGACTCGCCGTAACGGTCCTGTATTTCATTTTCAGTAAGAATAAGGACATCAGAATAATACCGGTGGTTATCTGTTGTTCCGCGTTTTTGTCGACTTACGGACCCCAAAGCGCTTTTTCAGTTTCGGAAAAAGATCAAAAAGGAAGATTGGTAGAGTTTCTGACCGATAACGAGATGATATCCGAGGGCATATTACACAAAACCTCCGTATCGGTCGAGTATGATGATCGAAAACAGATGAGCGCCATCGTAAGTTATCTTGTCGAATGGCACGGATTTGCGCCCTTTAAGGATTGGTTCGATGAGGAAACATTAGCACAGTTCGATACGCTTTCGCGATACTCCCGGGCGGAAAAGATTTGCGAATTGATCGGCTTTAAATACGTAACACGCTGGCGGAGTTCGGAAATTGATGGATATTTCAATCTGAGCTCCGATGAAAATGATTTTTCCGAAATCGCCGGGTACGACTATTTAATCGATATTGAAACGCGGAATATTACGGATTTTCAGAGAATCCTAATAATCGACAATGACTCCTGTTTTATTTCCATGGACGAGGAACTGTTAGCTCTCCGGATAAGATTTAGCTACAGCCCCCATGAGATAGAATTCGCGTTATCGCCGTTGATTGATTTAATCGGGCCGGATCGTTCGTCTGAAACGCCCTTGAAGGATCTCACGATAACAGAGCAAAACTCGGATTTTCAAGGGATGCTGATTATAAATAGGCTAACAGGATCAACAAAGGATAACACCATCGAAATGGCCACTACTTTGAAAGGCTATCTCTTGATCCGGAAATCGCCGTAAGTTTAGAATTTTATTCGATTCTGTGGCCGATCCGAGGCTGGAAAGCCTCGGTTATTAGAATAATATTAATGCGTCGGGGCTGAGATACAATGACGTTCTGACGCAGATTTAATTAGGGTCTCGCTATGACTCCTGCGGGTAATGAAAAATATATTTCGAGAGATTCATATTTATGTTGAGAAGCCTCGGGCTATTTATTAAGTTTTTACCAGAATTCACGTTTGCTTTAAAACTAAACAACAAGGGAGGATAAAATGACTACAAGGATTAAGGTAATTTTCGTATTAATGTTATTGACTTTTGGCTTAATCTCAGCGCCGGCAATAGCCCAAGACAAACCCTTTCAACTTGCGCTCTTCAATCCCGTCCAGATTGTCCCCGAAGGTGAAGCGATAAGCGGGATAAGGCTAAGCCTCTTATATGGAAAAAACACGACCGTTTCCGGCTTAGATTGGGGTCTGGTTAATCATACCACCAAAGGCGTATCCAAGGGTGTGCAGTTCGGTCTTGTCGGTTACGCCGAAGCCGATTTCGTAGGCTGGCAGGATTGCTGGGTGAATGTCACCAAGGGGAATTTCGAGGGAATGCAATGGGGAGTGGTGAATCACGCCAATTATGTCCATGGTCTTCAGCTCGGATTAGTTAACCATGCAGTCACTATGAAAGGCCTTCAGATCGGATTGATTAATATTATCGACCAGGGCGGGCAATTTCCGTTCTTTCCGATAGTCAACTGGTCGTTTTAACGGCAGACAGGGATAATGATCATTTGAATAGCGATAAATAGTACGATGTCCGATACAGTCAGGAAATACGGCAATCCTCCACACAGGGTTGCCGTTTTGCATGGCGGACCCGGAGCGCCCGGATACATGGCGCCTGTAGCACGAGAGCTTGCCAAAACCATCGGGGTAATCGAACCATTGCAGACACGGGATTCGGTCTTTGGGCAGATCGACGAGTTAATCGAGCAGTTGTCCGCCCACGCAGACAAGCCGTTGACGTTGATAGGATCGTCGTGGGGGGCAGTGCTGGCTCTGTTCGCCGCAGCCCGAAACGAGGTCGCTATCGCCGGACTGATACTTATCGGGAGCGCCGTTTTCGACGCCGAGAACTCGGCTAAGATAGAGGGACTGCGGTTGGAGAGGCTCGCGCCAGGAAAACGTGATCGTTACCACGAACTTATGTCCGCGATGAAATCGGCCGAGGGAGAAGAAGCCGATAGCCTTATGGACGAGTGGGGCTCGCTCTTTTTCGACACTGACGTTTACGATCCGATTACCCGGGATCTGGAGGTGATCGAGGTTCAGTACGAACTGCATAAGAAAGTTTGGGCCGATTTTGTAACGATGCGCGACAGGCAGGGCTATTTGAAGACTGAGTTTTCCAGAATCAAAGTTCCGGTGACGGTGATTCACGGCGAGTACGATCCTCATCCTATAGAGGGTATCCGTCCATTTTTACAAAGTTGTATTGACGATATCCGATTTCATATCCTGCCTGACTGCGGTCATTACCCGTGGATAGAGCGCAAAGCAAAAGATCGGTTTTTTAGGATTATAAAGACATTAATTTCTTAGAGATTCGTAGAGTATATCAAACTATACTGCCATGCTCATTCCGGCAATCCAGCCGGTAGTCCAGGCGTTCTGGAAATTAAATCCACCGGTGATACCGTCTATATCCAAAACCTCCCCGGCGAAATACAGGCCGGGACAGAGCTTGCTTTGCATGCTTTGGAAATCTACCTCTTTGAGATCGATACCTCCGCAGGTCACAAATTCATCTTTGAACTCTCCTCTGCCGGTGATCGCGAATTTCGCGCTGGTCAATTCCGAAGCTATCGATCTCATCGCTTCTTTCGTCAGGTCCGCCCATACGGTTTTTCCGGCGATCCCCGAATGGTCGACTATTCGGCTCCAGTATTTTTTAGGGATAACGAAGGGACTCCGGAGATGAACATTCTTTTTACCGTTCTTGTCTTTGTATTCGAGGATTGTTCGATAGACCTCGTCGGAACTCAGCCCCGGGAGAATATCGATGATAAGTTCCGTTTGATATCCAAGCTTATGAAACCTCCGCGCTCCCCGGGCCGATAATTTTAAAACGGACGGGCCGCTCAATCCCCAATGAGTGATAAGAAGCGGACCGGTCTCTTCCAGGTTCTTGCCGCGTTCGGTTACCAGAGTTAATTTCACATCCTGAAAACTAGTCCCCGCCAAACCTTCAAGGCGCGGATCCTTAATATTAAACGTAAACAGCGAGGGGACACCGGCGAGGATATTATGCCCGAGATTCTTGGCCAACCGATGTCCTTGATTGATGCCTCCGGTGGCCAGCAGAACCCGGTCGAATTGATTAAGGGTTTTATCCTGGAGCTCGATTTCGAATTCCGGGGTGTCGGTGTCGGTATCGAGACGCCCGACCCGTTTTACCCTGGCTCCGAGTCTGATCCGAACCCCCGAATGGCGGGCGGTCTCCAGAAGACAATCTACTATGGTTGACGATTTATCGGTGGCAGGGAACATCCGACCGTCCTCCTCCGCTTTGAGCCGTACCCCGTGTTTCGCGAACCATGCGACCGTATCCCGAGGCTGAAAACGGGAAAACGGCCCTCGAAGTTCTTTATATCCCCTCGGGTAATTTGATGCCAATTCGGCGAGGTCGAAACAATGATTGGTAACGTTACAGCGCCCGCCCCCGGAGATACCGACCTTGTAAAGCGGATTGTCGGTGGCTTCGTATACGATGATTTCCGCCAACCGGTTTTGGGCCGCCGCCGAGATTGCCCCGAAAATTCCAGCCGGCCCTGCCCCGATTACGGCTATGCGTATAATGT
>JAZGHS010000055.1:0-27917 GCA_036481315.1 Candidatus Zixiibacteriota bacterium
TTATGCTCACCCAGCGCGAGCGGATTCGCCGCTGGCGCTACGTCTGGCTCCTGGATGTGGACAAGGGCACGTCGCGCCTGTGGTTCGATCTCGATGAGGGCGACCGCTACGGAAATCCAGGCTCCCCCTTATTCCACCATTTGCCAAACGGTCGCCGGGTGCTACACCAGAAGAGAGACGCAGTCTACTTCCGCGGGAGTGGTGCCACCGATAAAGGCGACCGGCCCTTCCTGGACCTGCGCCACTTGGAAACCAGCGAGACCGAGCGTCTGTTCGTCTGCGATCCAGACCGCTACGAGTACTTCGTGGCGTTTGCCGGTGACGAGGACCGCTTTGTGATGCGCTCCGAGTCCGCCATCGACGTACCCAACTACTATCTGGCCACCTTTGGCAAGGAAATCGAAGCGACTGAGGGCGAGGCCACCCTGGCCCTGACGCGGGTACCGATCACGCGCTTCGAGGACCCCACGCCCCGGCTGCGCGAGATCAAGAAGCGCCTCGTGAGCTACGAACGCGAGGACGGCGTACCTCTCAGCTTCCAACTGCATCTGCCCCCCGGCTATAAGGAGGGTACACAACTACCCACGGTGCTCTATGCCTATCCCCTTGAGTACTCCAGTGCAACCACCGCCGGTCAGGTCAGGGGTTCAACCCAGCGCTTCATGCGTTTGTACGGCCCTTCTCACCTCTACTTCTTGCTTAAGGGTTACGCAGTGCTTGACCGGACCGCTATGCCGATGCTCGGTGATCCCGAGACTACCTACAACACGTTCGTGCCACAACTGGTGGCAGACGCAGAAGCCGCAGTAAAACAGGCTGTCGTTATGGGAGTGGCCGATCCCGACCGGATAGGCATCATTGGCCACAGCCACGGCGGGCTCATGGTAGCCAACCTCCTTGCACACACTGACCTGTTTCGTGCCGGCATTGCGCGGAGCGGCTCTTACAACAAGACCAACCAGCCTTTCGGCTTCCAGTCCGAGCGTCGTTCCCTCTTCGAGGCGAGGGATGTCTACATCCAGCTCTCGCCGACCTTCTTCGCCGACCAGATTGACGAGCCCGTCCTGATCATCCACGGTAACGACGACTCAAATCCAGGTACCCTCACGTTCCAGTCGGAGGTCTTCTTCGAGGCCGTGCGTGGTTCGGGCGGCACTGCCCGGCTGGTGCTGCTGCCCTTCGAGGACCACGGTTACCGGGCCCGGGAGAGCGTGGAGCACGTGCTCTGGGAGCAGCTCCGGTGGTTCGACAAGTATGTAAAGGACGCCGGGACCGCAACGCCTCAAGGCTCCGACTTAGAGTGACGTCATTGGGGGCGTTACGGCCTACCATGTCATTGCACCCGACCATGCCGCGTCCGATACTGTCCAGCCTCGGAATGGGGGACGTGTAACGCAATTAACTGAAGCTTAGGCGGACATTGACTATCGGATGCTGCTATACCACTCGTTGTTGTCGTATTGTTGTCGCGGCAAGCCATCCCCCTGCGCCCAGGATGTGCCTCCTGCACCCGACGTCATCCGTCCTCAAATAAACTTGACTTTAGCTATGGCAGGACTAACTAAAGAGTGGTATAATTATTGGGACAAGTCACGGCGAATAAGGAGTTGTTTTAATTGATCCAGCTTCTGGTACAAGAATCGGGGAGAATCATATGGAGAATTATAAGCGTACTCTAATTATTGCATTCATCACCCTATTTTTTGTTTCTTCAAGCTCATTAAGTAATTCTCCAAATGGTTTAGAAAGTTCCGACCAAGATGTTGGATTAATTACTTTCGACATTAAAGTTTCAGAGGCAACCACCCCTGATATCACCGTATCACCAGACGGTAAAACCATTGTATTCACGATAATTGGTCATTTGTTCAGATTACCAATTGAAGGCGGTGCCGCAGAACAGCTTTCATTTGGTCCTTATTACAACCATGAGCCCTCCTTTTCACCTGATGGCAAGAGAATTGCTTTTGTTTCTGATAGAGATGGCAATGAAGGCAATATCTTCATTCTCGATCTTGATACTAAAGAACTCTCCCAGGTCACATACAGTCTTTCTGCCGGTTATCCTTCATGGTCGCCAGATGGGGAGAACATCTTATTCTTAGAATATGATGATGGACCAAGAAGAGCTTGTCCCGGACTATCGATTGTAAAATCTATCAATTTGTCGAATCTTAGAATTTCAACTTTAACCTCTGAGTATAATGAAATATCCTCCACCTTTTATACACAGGATTCAAAACCGGGCTGGTCCGTTGTTTACAGTAGCGGCTATGATGAAAATCTGGGACACGAAGTTTATGAAACTGGAATACTAGTCATGAATGTCAATGGAAATGTTGACACACTCAGAACAATAAAATGGAGTCGAGAAGGTGTAATAATTGATCCTGCCGGAGATGGCTTTTATACTATTAAGAGGATCCCATGGGATACAAAATCCACCATCGTCTACAGCCCGCTAAATTCTTCATCTGTGGTCCCGATTATTGAAGTACCCCTGGGACCCTGCGTATCAAAGTTCGATGTGACTCGTAATGGAAATGCTGTAATAGTAGGATTTGACGGAGATCTATGGAGAGTAACAAAGGATAACGGAAATAAACAACCAATTTCTTTTACCGCCAAAATAAGCCTGAATGTCAATCCTATTATTTCTCCTATAACTTTTGACATAGACGATGGAAAAGAGGTCAGCACAATTCTTTCCCCTCGTCTTTCAAGAGATGGTCAGTTTTTGATTTTTGGAGCAATGGGGCACATATGGAAGCAGGATTTAAATGGTGGCCAGGCAAAGCAATTGACATCTGGAATCGGATTGTACCGGAAGCATGCTTTATCGCCGGATGGCAATGCTCTGGCGTATGTAAAAGGCCTTCATCATGATCCGCAAATTAGGCTATTGAATATAAGTACAGGTAAAGACAGCTTAATTACTACTGGAAGCTACTTCTGGGATCTAACCTGGAATCCGAGAACAAATGAACTTTATTGGACTGAAGGTAACTGGGAAGGAATAGATATATTTTCATGGAATTATTCTACAAATGCTAAAGACACCATATTGGCTTCCGTAAGCCGACAATTTCCGCCACGACCTCATTTTTCAAGTGATGGTCAATACCTTTTTTACAGACAGGACAGTTCCAACGCAGCATTGATAAAAAGGTTTGATTTAGATACGCAGAAAGCTCCAAAGACAGTAGCAAAAGTTGCAAATAATATATCAAATGTACTAATTTCCCCTGATCAAAAGTGGATAGCATTTAGATTGAATTCGGAACTTTGGCTCAAACCATTTGAAGCACGGGACAGTTATGAATACCCAATTTCTGAGGTAGGTGCAGAATTAATAAGCCCGTTTGGTGGAAGATCATTCAACTTTATATTTGATGGATCCGGTATAATTTATTCTGAAAATAATAAAGTGTTCTTGTATTCACTTACGGAGCATCAATCAAAAGAATTTTTCATTAAAATAAATATGGAGCGGCCATCTCAAAATCCAATTTTGTTGAGAAATGTATATTTGCTTGAAAATGATATTCGTGGGTTTTCACATCTTACGAATCTGATGATCGAAAACAAGCGAATCAGTTGGATTGGATCCAATGAGAAGTTCATACTACCTAAAGGCACTGAAATAGTAGATGCAAAAGGACGATTTGTAATACCAGGGTTGATAGATGCCCATATACATGTTGAAGCTCCATGGTGGTACAAGGATGTCGATCAAACAGCATACATTGCTTATGGTGTTACTACAGTTCGGGATATGGGTGAATCCCTATCCTGGGTCAAATCTTTAGTAGATCGGTCCCAACTAACTAATGCTCCAATTCCGAGATATGCATATCCAGGTAATTTATTCCAAGGAAAATATGACAACTTAGCCGTAAGCTTTACGCTTATCCGCTCCAAATCTCAAGTTCAACCCGAAATAAAACGACATTATGAATCGGGGGTGCAATTTATTAAATCGTATGCCGATCTTCCGTGGTATTTCCATTTAGAAATTGTAAAAGAAGCACGAAAATATTCTTTGCCAATTGCTGCGCATGGATCAAATGTAAAAGAAATCGCGAGGGGGATAGCACAGGGATATTCCTATCTTGAACACCTTGATATGTTTTCTCGATACTTTGAGGATATACATAAACTGTTGGCTAAAAGTCGTGTTTATTGGACACCTACTTTGAATATGATGGGGGGGAGCATATATTTGGTGCTTCTAGAGAAGGATAGGTTCCAAGATGAGAAGTTTTGTGCATTTTTCCCAGAAGAGTGCGACCAAACGAGATGGGCAGATAGGACAGGCTTTTTAAAGGAATTGCAATCCATTCAATTGCGAACTTTGACAGACGCTCATGAAAGCGGTGTAAATATTTTGATGGGTACTGATACTCCGTACGCACCCGGGGCCTCCATGCATGAGGAGCTGGAGTCTTATACATTGGCGGGCTTTACTCCCTTCGAAGCATTAAATATCGCTTCTTATGAAAATGCCAGAGCACTTGGAGTTGAGCACGATCTCGGAACAATAGAAATAGGAAAGCTTGCTGATCTGATTATCCTTGATGAGAATCCGCTCGCAGATATTCGGAATGCGCACAAAATATGGAGAGTTCTTAAAGGCGGAGTAGTTTTTGATCCAGTAAAACTGATTCCTAAAGATCAATAATTGGTGAGGATATATGTCAATTCAAAAAGATAAACATAACGTGGAATCAGAAAGAATTGTGGGGTGTCTTTCTGGGAATATGAAGTGAATTATGCAAAGTGACAGAATAAAAATATCCAGGTGATTGCACGGGTACCTTTGACAAAACCAATATAGAGCTGTGTGGCGCGAGTATAATGACCTTCCCCCCCATAAATCGATCAAGGATTTTTATTATCAACACACTCCCCGAGCCGCCTTTTCATGTTATCGTATTGTTGTCGCCACCGAGGATCGGAGGATCAAACCCCATTCCTCCTATTATCCCGCAACGAGTTAACACATAATGTGATCAAATTGCGACGGTTTTTTTAAATTCGTTATCTCAACAATAACATCTTCTTGGTTTCAGAATAATCGCTTGCCTGAATGCGATAGAAATATATTCCTGAAGATTGATTTTTAGCATTCCAGATTAGTTTATGATCGCCAGCCCGTTGTTTGGCATGAGTAATTGTTTTAACTCGTTTGCCAAGTATATCATAAATATCTATAACCACATGAGATTGTTCGGATAATGAATACTGTATCGTTGTCCAAGCGTTGAAAGGATTTGGATAGTTTTGTTTCATCGAGATTATATTGGGGGTATTATCTTCCGTATCGATTCCCGTATGTTGAGACGCGAATTCGAAAAGAGCGTCCATTATTGCAATCGTGCCGTTATTGGCATCCCGATTTGTTAAAACTATTACACCAGTATTTTCATCCGGGCAATAAAACATCTTCGTTCCCGCACCCCAGCTGCTTCCGTTATGGCCCCAAAGTAAACGCCCATTACTATATAATCTATGCCAAACCAAGCCGCGATTATTAATTTGAACCGTCGTCATTAACTCCACAGTCGTACTATCGAGAATCCTAACACTGTCGATAATACCATGCTGCATAAAAGCGATCAAATGACGGGCAAGATGTGTCGAGTTAGAGCGAAGAAAACCGGCTGGATAAACGGGATTACCGTAGTGCGGCCATCTATGATACATATTATCGTAATACATGTAGGGTATGGCTATATTATCAATATTCATGCCCGATAAATACCATGAAGTATCATGCATCTCTAAAGGCGCAAATATAAACATATCGCAGTATTGATCGAACGACAGCCCATAAGGATTTATTATTTCCACCAACAGAGCACCTAACGCAATCCCAACATTAGTGTAATTCTCCTGCTCACCTGGGCACCAGTTATTGAAATTGGCCGTATTGTAGTAAATACCGTCTGGTAATAAATACTCCTCCATAAAATAATCCAAAGGTACCGGCGAATCACCCGGTACCGTAAGTGGATAGAGAACATCCCAGTTATCCCTTATAGACGACGTATGAGTCATTAACATACGGAAAGTTATATTGATACCCGGACACATCGGATTATCAATTTCAAACGGTAAATAAAGTTCAATATTATCATCAAGCCCAAAATATCCATCCTCATATAACTGCATTAGGGCGACCCCAACAACGGTTTTAGAGACAGAGCAAAGCATAAATGTAGTGGAATCTGTAACGGTAATATTGTCTTCCATATTCGCAAGACCGTATTTCCCGGTCCAAAATATCTCTCCGTCCTTAATCGCGCATGCCGATGCTCCCGGTATATGATATGACTCCATCTGATCAAGGATAAAAGAATCCAGCTCGGCGGTATCGAGGAATATCTCAGGAAGTATATAAGAATCTTCACTATTATAAATTTCTATTTCATTTAGAAATCCTAAAGAGTTAGCCCGAATTTTGATATCTGACGCAATTACTGTTGAGCAAAATATAATCGATATTACAGCAATAAACACTTTAATTCTCATTAAAATCGCCTTAATAAGTTAATTCTCATAAAATTGTCGAAGCCTACCTCAACAATACCATCTTCTTGGTCTCGGAATAATTACCTGCTTGGATTCGGTAGAAGTAAATGCCTGATGGTTGGTCGTCGCCGGTCCAAGTTATTTGATGTTCGCCTGCTTCTTGCTTCCCCTCGAAAAGTGATTCTATTCTTTTCCCAAGAATATTGTAAATCACGACTTTTACATCAGAAGTAGTTTTTAATTCGTATCCAATCAAAATCTCAGCATTAAAAGGATTGGGGTAGCATTGGTTCAATAAAAAGTACCGATGAGAATTTTCATTGTTTTCAGGCACATTGGTTGGTTCGATTATTCTCATGATAACAGGAATAATATTTAATCTACTATAGGGATCGTTAGATGCAATTTGCAGAGCAGCACTGTAGTCGCCAAGATTAAGATTTTCCGCGTTAAAACTGATCTCCAACAGTTGATTCTCATAAGGCGGAATTGTACCCAAAGTCGAATCGATAAAGATCCAATCCAGAGGCTCTGGCAGGGGCTCCAGATTGAATTCAACCGCAACATTATCACGAATGTAAGGGCTGTACTTGTTCACTTCCAATCCGATTGTACCAGCCACATTCTCGATCCCCACGAACCATCTGTAAAATAAATCTTCCGCAACTTCATCATATTGAAATTTAATATGATCGGAGGCGACAAGTATTATCTGAAATGTAAAAGGTCCTCCCTGAATTATATTAAACACATTTTCCCAAGTGATAACGGCGCTATCAGAATAATTCGTATAGAAGTACGCTTCCCCCCCGAACTCAAAATTTAAAGGGTATAGAAGTGGGGCCAGCATGTTGTTAGGGGCGTCAGGATTAGGCAATGCAAAAATCTGTTGCTGTGTTGATACGCTATCTGTAAATGATACCCACCCATTAGTACAGACATTGATAATATTGAACAGGTTTCCATAGAATTCAAAATCGAATCCCAGGTTAAGGGGTCCGGAATTCCCATTGTTGATATCACCTCCGAAATCAATTGGCTGGCCGATATTTGAGATGTCCAACCACTCATAGTGCGGTCCGATCAACGAGTCAGAATGGAACCAGTAATAACCAAATTGGTCTTGTTCAACTGTATGCGCTGCACGGAGAAGATATCGTAAATCCCCATCGCCAAGGTTAAAAATGCTGACATGTTGTGTGATAGTTTCGTTCAGAAGGAGATCAACAGAAATTGAATCGGGACTGTAAAACAGTTCCGGAGTTCCGGCGTCATAAATAGGAAGCTGTGAATAGGAACCAATTCCGCATGAATAATAAGGAATATAATCAAACCCGCTATCGCCATGGTTGGGACCCAGACTATTTTTCACGATCCAGGCGCCGTGGCCGTCGCACATATTATCATCCCAGCCCACAATTACCACAACATGGTTTAAATAATCGGGGGGATCTTGCCAGTAACAGTAATATTGAAACTCTTGAGAATGTAAATAAGTTGTCGTTACCGGACCACTCATAAGCGCGTTTTTGATCGCGTTTATATTATTGGGAATATCTTCAAAACTCTGGAGAAATGCTACCGGCGAGTAATTTTCCTGAGTGCACGGTACATTATCATTTGCCTGATATGGCATATCCGTCTCTTCAATCGCGCCATATCCCATAAATATATTCCATCCACCGTCCATCCATCCGCCATCACAACTGTATCCTTGGTCATTGCATGAAATCACTTGCTGTTCAGATAAGTCCCACAGAACCCCATCGCCTATTAAGACGGCCGATTCAAATGCGCCGGTTGCCGCGAATGCCCAGCAGGAGCCGCAATTACCCTGATTCTTCGCCGGGGTGACACCTCCCAATACGCGCCAGTCGAAATAATCCTCGGTATTGAGCAGCATGGGGGGAGGAAGCGTGTCCAACGCCGCGAATCGTTTTTGCACATCATCCGGGATAACTAGTTTAAAAAATGGAACATCTTCTTCGACATATCTCGAGTCAGCGTGAGTTTGCTGATATATATGCTCATGTGAATTTGGTTCGGCCGGGGCCAACGACCCGGTTAAACAGATAATTATGGCTGCGATGCAAGCTATATGAAAATCGCTTTTCAAAACGCCTCCGATATATTTGTCTTACTCATCTGAATATAACGATTTTCGAAAAACCGGTCAATTGAATCCTTGTTTTTCATGCAGACAATATACCTGAACATCCGGGCAATTTCAGGGAAACTTCGACCTCCATTAATCCCCGTAAGACCTAGCAACACAACTGGCCGCGCAGGAACTTGATTAATTGAATTTTTACTTTAATCGCTGATACGATTGAAAAATCCTTGCAAGTAGTGATTTATAGACGATATTCTATGTTAGAAATCGATTACGGTAAAGATTGGGCATGTCAGGAGAGTAATTGAATGTATGAATATTTGCGCATGTTAGCGATTTGCTTGTCTATTATCTTTGTATCCGGCCCTATATTAAGAGCAGATGATGGTCCGCTTGGAGAATGGCCGCAGTTTACGCCGATCGGATACATTACCGCACCTCATCCCGATAACCCTCAATTTCAAACGCATTTGTATGGTGATTGGGGTGGAATAGTCGGAGAAGAGTTCATTTTCATACAGGATAATAAAATAAAACTCCTATATCATAGTTACCATGAAACATACTTAACCGAACACCCGCTCCAGGAAAACATTCTCGATAATTGGGCATTAGGATATGATCCGATCACCAAGGTAAAATATACTCCTTTGGCATGTCCCGGAGGCTCGATCCCGGGGCCAGCCTGGAGCCATACTGATACCCCCGGCTACATTCAACACCCAATAACAGGTGAACATCTAATATATAACACGGTGCGTCCCGGCACCAAGCATTTACATCCCGAATGGGATGGATTGCCCGGTTATATCGGCGCTATTCAGGTCTCAACCAGCGATACTCCACCGAATATTGGTGTTCCTTTTGACCAAGATTATGAAAATATCCTTGTCGCTGAACATTGGTGGGAAGAAGGATGGAACAATAATGGTGAAATAAAGGGTGGCTTATCGGAGCCGACTCCTGTATGGGTTCCTCATCTTGGAGACCAGGGCAAGGTAAGATTGTTTTATCGCGGCCTAAATGGTTCACCGGGCTCATACTGGAACTGGCGGATCTCATATGCGGATAGTGAAGATGGCAAAACCGGCTGGGTAAAAAATATTGAACCGACTTTTGATCCTTCGGACCCTGATAATCCCGCGTATCAATGGACACTCCCCTGGCCTGATGGATTTTCGTTTCGGGGATCCTGGCAGGCTCATTGCACCGGCGATACAATTGCCGATGGTGTTCATATGATAATAACGGTCTCGAATCAGAATTACGCGGGTTATGGTCATCTTGCGTATTATTGGTCACCCGATTGGGGTGATACCTGGATTAGCCATCCGGATAATCCAATTATAGCGCCGGGTCAATTCCCGGATGGTGTCCCCGGTGAGGGATTCCAGAGAACTCCGACTTTGGTTATTGACGAAGATAATAGCCGTTATATTATTGCGTACAATGCCGGGCATGATATCTCCGAAAGATGGAGAAGGCGGACTTATCTTGCCACCGCTCCCCGTCTCACTGTATTACCTGGTGACGCAAATTCGGATGGCTTCGTAACTGAATTAGATGTCACGTACCTTGTTGATTACTTAAAAGGATCAGGGAATCCGCCTGATCCCATGCTCGCCGGTGATGCCAACGGTGATTGCATTACAAACGGTCTTGATGTGGTTTACCTTGTCGCATTTTTAAAGGGAGGTTCAGCCCCTTTTAGAGGAGATTGCCCTTGAGGGTTAATGCGTCAAAGAAGAACTAAGTTAATTGAAAGACTATATGGAATATATATTTGTATTAACTAACGGCGAAGTGACTCGAACCTGAGGCCACGAAGATTATGATTCCTCTGACCGTGTTTTGGCTAACTTGTTGTAAATAGACCTATTATGCCGAACCGTAACGATTTAACTCCATCGCGACCTACACTTTTCGACACCAGAGAACACCACGGATATATTACTCGTT
The DNA here is from genome assembly GCA_036481315.1 of Candidatus Zixiibacteriota bacterium. Classification (GTDB taxonomy): domain Bacteria; phylum Zixibacteria; class MSB-5A5; order UBA10806; family UBA10806; genus JAZGHS01. The sequence goes on from JAZGHS010000055.1 coordinate 10,607, forward strand.
GTTGTCGTATTGTTGTCGCGGTGCAAATATTAAAGGAGGCCCGAAGACCTCCTTTGAATAAAAATTCTGTCGGTGATGTTATTCTCTAATAGCAACGACTCTACGTCTGCGAATTACCGCAACCGTGCCAGAAGCCAACAGCAACAGCGCCAGAATGATCGCGCCCCATTCGGAGAGCGTAGGGATGTCTTGAGTATCGCAAACATCTCCAATGCCATCGCCATCGCTATCAGCCTGATCAGGATTGTAATCATTAGGACAGTTGTCGCAAACGTCACCTACGCCGTCAGTGTCATCGTCGGCCTGATCCTCGTTTTCCTCTTCGGGGCAATTATCGCAAGCGTCACCATAAATATCAGCATCCGAATTCTCCTGGCCCGGATTGAAGTCGTCCGCGCAGTTATCGCACATACCATCGATATCGTCACCATCGACATCGCCAAGGCATTCGGTGCCACCACCCATGAATGCCCCGCCAGCCGATTGACATTCCGGTTCGCTAAGAAGAATGCATGAACCGCCTGCGTCACAACAAGCCCCTAAAACCTCCAGATCGCAACCGAATCCGGTTACGCTCAAATCATCAATATTCCAACCACAGTACTGCCATGCCCCGTCTGTTGTACCCAACCCGAAACGGACACGGAAACCGGGATAGTCGTCGGCTATGGAGGAGACATCATATGTCTGCAAATTCCAGGAGGACTCGTCGATCGTGGATGAGCCGTTCTCGAATACCGTTTGCCATCCACCGCTACCGTAGACCTGAAGATAAGCGTGATCGTACAGGTCGCGTTCGACGCCTATCCAGCGGTAGAATGTTAGAATTACGTTAAAATTTCCGGAGCAATCGATAACAGGCGACGTTATCCAATAAAGAGAATTAATATTGGGATTGTAATCACCTCCATTGCCGGAGGTAAGGTCATTGCCTAATACATTGTCGTCGAGGCCGGGGCTATGGTCAGTAGACGGATCGGGGCCTCCATATCCATCGTTCCCCGAACCTCCCATAGCGGGACCTCTCGTCCATTCTGCTGGGCCTCCGTAACCTGTCCAGCCCGTATGGGTGGAAAAATCATCCGCCCAGATTTCTATCATACTCGAGGCGCTGGGCGCCGAGAAGCTGACTCCCGGGGCGCCGGAAGGATCGTTGATTATATTACTCTGGTCTGTTTCGGCGCTAACGTAGTACAAAATCTCGATCCCGCAGTCAAAGGCAGGGAATACGGCATCATAGATGTTGGGTGAAACCACCTGCATAGATGTACTTATCCAGCCCGAGCCATTATTATAGTGCAACATTCCTGTTCCGGGTACGGGGTTCTGGCTTCCTGAGGATACCTCTACACGGACAGTGGTTCCTCCTGAGGGATCAATAAGATCAGGGCGGCCATCCGGATAGTTGAATACTATAAACCGTTCATCCATTCCATCCAACGTAGCAACTCCCGTATTATCGGGATCAAGCCAATCTCTCAGGCGACTCGAAGGACTACTGCCACCATCCCAGGAAAGCGAAAACTTCCCGTACCAATCCGGGGTAATACTGGAGCAGGAGGCATAGCCGCCATGTAGCTGACCCACGACCCTGTGATCGGGATCGAAGAGCGGTGAGCCGGACGAACCGCCTTCTGTAGTTCCATCCTCCCAATCCCCGACACGCCAATGGGTCGTCCCCGTGTTTTCCAGATAGTCGGTCGATGTTACGGGATCGTAATCAAAAGAGATTTTCTTGATATCCCCACTGGGATGATGTATTCCGACGGCTGATTGGCCCGGAGTATCCAACCTGGACCATCCTGCATAGTAAACATCGTACGCATCCGGAATTGTCTCATTGAGTAATAAAAGACCGAAATCAGAGGTGGATCTATTCGCCAGGCGAGTTGATCCCGAAACCGTTTGATTCGTGGGCCCGTTGATGTTGGAGCAATTAGGGCTTTCATAATTGAACATAAAGATCCAGGTTTCTTCACCCCCGAGACAATGATCGGCGGTCAGGAAAAACGGCGTGAGATCCTGGTTAACATTATTCAAAAGTACGCCTGAACAAAGCCTGAATCCCCCGCCTGTTAATATCATCGCCACTGATCGAATCTGATCCGACCATGGCAAGCCAACCGGACAATTGACGTTGTTATTGCATGACCCAGAATCCCCGAAGCCCGCGAGAATATCCTTATAGCCATGCACGACCCTCGAAACATTTATCCGACCAGGTTGATCGACCGAACGGGGTTCATTATATTCGAGAATACAGGCTTCGCCCCTTAAAAGACCTGTAGCAAATTTACCGTGCTCTTTGTTATTACTTGCCGTAAACGCCCCTAGAACAGTGCTCTTATCCTCGCTGTAAATATAGAACTTGGCCTTCTCGGGTAACCGGTAGCGACTATAGATGAGGTTCGTGGAGTATGCCTCAGGGCAAACGATCTTGATTCGCCACAAGCGATCACCGTTCGATAAAGTATCCCATTTCCCGGAATTATCCAGACCGAGATCAATGTCAAAAGGTGCGCCGAACCGAAACGGCATACCTTCTGCTTCTTCGATTTCATCCTCCGCAAGAAGAACCATTAAGTTGATTTCGGGCATTACGATTACAGGGATATCATCGTCCACCTGAAACGAAAAGCTGTAGGGTACACCATCTTCAGCTACCTGTGCCGGAGCCTTGCCAGCTAAACAAAAGGATAATACCATTACCAACTTTATAGTTGAGGATTTCATCTAAACCTCCGAATTCCTGGAAATTTGTTCTACGAGGCGAATGATCGACTCCCAAGATCGCTAATGAGAAGATTCCTATCTGCCGGCGTTACCGGCACTATAACTAATGTAGATATATTCCACCGATTCAGCAAGAAAAAGTTGGCTTTCGCAGCAACTAACGACTTATGAGAATCTATCTGCAATAGGAGATTGACATCAATGTTTGCCTGGCTTGGCAAAAGATTTCTACTGTTCCTCGATCGCCGTGGAGGCATGGTTTTCAGGAAATCCCCAAAATCACGCACAGGCAACTGAGTCCTGGAGATCGGATTTAACAGATACATTAACTGATAATAAGAAAGGGAAATCGAAACGGCCCCCATAGTTTTATTCATTTGGATTGTTCTTTATACAGCCCTGCTTAATGCCGCCTTTTTCTCCCTCACTATCGCTACCGTCCCGACCGCCAGCAGCAATAGCCCCATAAGCAACGTCCCCCATTCGGAGAGGGTGGGGATATTGGTAGTTTCACATTCTATAATTTTAACCGATATTGCATCTATACCGGCCTCGACCACAGAGCCGTCACCGAGATCGGAAGCCTCAAAGCGGATTTTCGTCTGAGCGGTGGGAGACACAAAGTCGCCAACGTTAAAGGAGTGCTCAACCCAACCACCGGATGTTCCGGGACCAATAGTTTCAGCAAGATTCCAATTTAGGCCATTGTCGCTGGAGACGTACGTCTTGAACAAATCGTTATTTGGATCATTCCCAAAGTTGTTTGTATACCATAAGGCATAGCTGACCAGCGCATCCTCATATTCGCTAAGCTCAATGACAGGCGAATCAAGATAAGTGTACCTGTCATCTACATCAGAATTACCATAAACATTACCGGTAAGATAACATTGCCCGGAACCGTCGTAATCGGCGGGCGGATCGCCGCGATCACCGCCGCCAACGGGTACGCCTCGTTCCCAGTGACCTTCGAGGGCATCGCCACTGACCATCCAACCCTGGTCGGTTTCAAAATTATCCTCCATTACAGTTATCAAAATACCGACCGTTGCTGAATAATAATCGTTTGGCGCACCAAGAGGCTCGAAAACGATGGAGCCTCCATTGCCCTCCGCGCTGACGTAGAATTCTGGAGTTGCGTTACAATCCGCCGGTGGTAAAACAGCTTCAAATAAGTCTTCGCCGATGTAGGCTAACTCCGATGTCATAAACTCGTCTCCATAATAACGAAAATGAAGCGTACCTGTGCCGGGTAGATAAATCTCAGCACCATCCACAATCTGAACCGCAAATACGGTCTGAACGTCCGGACTGATGTATTCAGGCGAACCGTCGGGAAGATGTAAGATTAAAGGAACGGCATTCAACTGGACATCCACTATGTTAACTTGGCGATCGATGACCAAGATATCGTTAATGACCTGCGTAATATAGTTCGGCGAGCTGACTATCAGATTATACGTTCCGTCATCGATCATGCGGTAGTAATCCCCGACATCTGGATCGGTGTATACCTCGGAGCTGTCAATATCATGATCCATAACCGAAATGATCGAGGCCACCGGAGAACCGGAAACTGCGTTTGTAACCTGGCCCCTGACCCCATAATAGACCTGTTCCAAATATGTTATCATCGCAGCCTTATTGTAGTTCCAGTGATCGGGGAGCAAATCGGGGGGAAGTAGTTTTGTTTGCGATAGTTCAATAGTGGTTTCCCGGCATCCTTTCCAGTAGTTTAAGTAGTCCTGCCGCCCGCCGGCGATATCGTACCAATCCCAGCCGTTAGTGATGCCGTTATTCAGGTCGTCCATGTAGCCATATGGGCTGTTGGCCTGTGCCGAATCGGCATACTCACGGCTGATCTCGATAAACCAGCTATCATCTGAGTGACGTCGCGGCCAGGTATCCCAGGGATAGTTTACGACTTCAATCCCTCCATGGAAATTTGCCGAAATGACGAAAGTATGCTCATTAAAAAAATCCATCATGGCAATGGTCTCCGGCTGCCATTCTCTTCCGTCGGGATGCGGACCCTCGTCGGGATCGGGGAAATTTCTGTTCAGATCAGCCCCGTTGGCATTATATCTGATAGCATTGAATATTGAATTATTACCACCATTGTAAGCTCCATCCGGATTGGCAAGGGGATTAATCCAAATCTCCATGTTATCGAGCATATAGGTCAACTGTGCATCCGATCCGTAGCTCGTCAGAAGAGAATCAATAAGCCTTAGCATCAGTACATAACCAGTCGTTTCATCGCCATGCATTGTGCTGGAATACATGACCTCCGGTTCGTTTTCTTCAACATTTACGTTCGCGGAGAGCTTGGTAAATAGTATTTCGCGGCCTTCAACCGAGAAGCCGATATTCTCGACAACGCATAGACCGGGATAATCAATCGCGAACTGGTACATCATGTCTACGTATGCATCATATGTTGGATATGAATCCCATTCGAGGATTTCCTCTCTGGTATCTGACATCCGGGGAATGATCAAGGATCCTGGATTCGGCAAAAGGATATATTCATAACCCAGAGTTCTAAAATGGTCAAACTGGTCATTCGTTGCATAGGCAAAAACGGTATCATCCGCAACATTATCTATCGAAATTAGCTTGGTGATTTCGCGTAAATCCTCAACGGACGGCGCTTCGAACTTGAAATATACCTGATCTGTTTGCGCTGATATTATGCCGGTCGTCAGGATAGATATTAAAATCGTCTTGATCGCGTTTCGTCGCAAAGCCGAATCTCCATCGCCTCTATAGAAGATACAAGGCGAGACAGGTCAATTAAATTACTATTATTAATATAGTCACTGATTCTTGATTTACAAGGAAATTTATGGGTGCGCTAATCTCATTTCGAATTGACAATATCATTCTGCCACTATGATTTCAACAATAACTGCCCTTTATATATATTGATTTACTGAGCAATATCTAATTAAGACGACTCCCATCCCCTACATCCCAAACCGGCCAATGGAACCACGACGGGGCTGTAGATCGAGATTTAGCTATACATGGATGGTTGGATAAGTCCGACCCACCCCCCCCGGTGGGGGCACGACAAGGGCCTTTGCTAATGTGTAAATATGGGCTCTTCAAAGTGCGTGACATTTTTTGGGCTTTGTATGTTTTGGGAGTCGGTGGTCACAATATGGGCACAGATGGCATCTGCCACGAATGATCTTATGGAATCTACAGGGGCTTTAAACAAGATTTTCGTATACATCTGATGCCTAATTGCCACAGACTCCCCATTTGTGGAAATAGAATGAGACCGCTATCGGGGCCTCCAAAATAACCACAGGCGGCTGTCACAGGTTATCGTATCTGACAAGCTTATATTGCAGACCAATAAGAAAGGGGAGTCAATGTTGCTCCCCTTTGTCTTTTCTATTCAGTGGAGCCGGAAATTAATTCAAGTTTTCCTCAAGTACAACAATCTTCTTCTCTAACTCCTCGATCTTGATATTTTGATTTTTTATAATTCCTATTAGTTCTTTCACTCCCGCCAGAGCCACGCCTGATGGATCAAGCGTAGAAATATGACGGTCATCTTCTCCAAGCCCAAAGAGAGCAAAGAAATCCTGTGCCATGGGGCCGATATGCTCGATGCTTCCTTCCTGGGCTTTATAACTCCAACGGCTGATCGGGAGTTGTGCCAGTTTTTCGAGAATTTCTTCACCGTCCACTTGATGAATATTTCGCTTTAGCGTACTGTCAGACACCATGCTCCAGGCCGAAGAGCCTGCATTGAGTCTGACGCCTGCGGTAAGACTCGAGTTGGAGTATATGCGTGTACCTCCGATGGCGCGCACATTGAATTGATTGGTGGTGCTGGAAGTAAAGTCCGCGGAATAACTGTCGGCCCAGACAAAAGAGCCGTCATGATTAGCTTTTGCCCTATTGCCTGCCGCGAAGGAATAAACGCCTGCCGCTGTATTATAATATCCACCAGGGATTATAGAGTAATCACCGCTGGCCACGTTTCTATATCCTCCGCCGATCGTCGCCACGTTTGAGGTGCTGACGGTGTTGTCAAAACCGCCGGCAATCGTGGAATTGTTACCGCTTGCTTCATTGAGCCCTCCACCGCCAATCGTAGCTCTTAAGGCGCTGGCAATGTTGCGATAGCCGCCTCCGATGGCCGCCTGTACACCGGTGGCTTTATTTTGTGTTCCACCCAGTATTGAAGCATGATTGCCGCTGGCGGAATTAGAGTCAGCCGCTGTCGCCCCGCCACCTCCAGCGACTACCGAATATTCTCCTCGGGCTCTATTATTTCTACCGCCGCCGATTGTCGTACTGGAGTTGCTGGCAGTGTTGAAAATACCTCCCCCGATTGTGGAAGCATAGCCGCTCGCGGTGTCGGCGTTACCACCGCTGACCGTGGAATAATCTCCGCCCGCCAAATTGTTAACGCCCGCTACGAACGCGAACGCGCCGAAATTCGAATTTGCCAGGCCAATATTCGCCTTACCGCTTACCAGGATATTGCCGTTAACTTCCAGCTTCTCCGAAGGTGATCCTGTCCCAATACCGACAGAATCCGAGCTTGTTTCAAGCCTGACAATATTTCCACTATCGAACCAACCGCCACTTGGCGGAACCGTCCAGCTTAACTGCCCGCTGCCATCGGTGGCCATTACCTGACCGTTAGTACCGTCTGAAGTAGGGAACTCGAATCCGGTGGTCTCGTCTCCGAAACGAATATGCGGCATATCGATCATTAATGTAGAATCTTCGGTAAGTTTACTGCCGATTCCGAAAAGGTAAGAATAATTACCGGTAACTTCTATGGTATCGGCATACCCGCCGGGAATAGCCGAAAGGAATCCTAAAGCAGCGTTTCTCCAACCACCCGCGATCGTTGTATAACCGCCGCTGGCGGTATTATTCCCACCACCGCCGACCGTCGATTGGACCCCATCGCTGAGGTTGTTCCAACCGCCGCCAATTGTGGCCCTGGCCCCGCTGGCGACATTGCCCAAACCGCCACTAACGGTCGCCTGGTCACCTGAGGCGGTATCGCTAATTCCACCTCCCACGACACTACCCTGAGCGCTGGCAAGATTCGAGCCTCCCCCGCTTATAGTGCCGTAAGCGCCACTGGCGTCGTTAGTCATTCCTCCGCCGACGAAGCTGGCAAATTCGCCGGCAATGTTATTCGCGCCACCGCTTACAGTACCATAGATGTTCCTGGCTCTGTTAATATAACCGCCCCCCACAGTGGAATAACTACCGCTGGCGGTATCAGCTAAACCGCCGCCGATGGTTGAGCGGTCTCCGAGAGCCGCGTTCCAGAAGCCTCCCGCTACTGTAGCGCCATCAAAGCCGGCCGTGTTGAAAATACCTCCCCCAACTGTGGAAGCGTAGCTGCTTGCGGTGTCGGCGTAACCACCGCTGACGGTGGAATAATCTCCGCCCGCCAAATTGTTAACGCCCGCTACGAACGCGAACGCGCCGGAATTCGAATTTGCCAGGCCAATATTAGCTTTGCCGCTTACTAAAAGATTTCCCACCACGTCGAGCTTTTCTGACGGTGTGGTCGTGCCTATTCCGACAGAATCAGTGCCTGTATCCAGCCTGACGTAGTTGCCGTCATCGGCCCAACCATTACCTCCGGCTCCTGTCTCATCGTTATCAGCAACCCAGGCCGAGCCGTTCCACTTCATAATCTGACCAGATGAGGCTCCATTCTGACCAATATCACCAAATAGAATCGTGCCATCGATTATCATAAGGTTGGATATCGAATTAGGCTGGTTTTCGTTGACATAATCGGTATCATGGTCGTGAGCGGAACCGGCAAAATCAGCCGAGTCGAAGCCGTCAAGCAGGTCGGCGTCGAGGGCATAACCGGAATTTCCAGCGTAATCGCTGGTGTCCGCTACAGCAGCGTAGGGATTCATGTGGAGCTTCTGTCTCGGCTCCATGACGTCGTCGCCTACTACCTGAAGCGAAAGATAATAATCAATATTGAAACTGAGATTGACAGGCTCCGTCTCGCCCAGAACAGCCGTGAATGATCCCTGCGATGTGGTAACCAGAATCGTTTCATCCCAGAGAAGATTTCCGTCAGTCAGGGCGTCGTAAATCCTGAAGATGATATTGTAATCACCACCCGGCGCCGGGTTACCATCGATGTCTCTCAAATTTCCCTGGTAGGTCATTGTTCTGGGTACCGAGGTGATGAGATCGAGGGAGCCTCCCCGGGATTCCAAATCGCCCGGATTGGCGGTCTGGGCGATGGCCGGATTCGGGATGATCGTCGGGATTATCAAAACAGCCAACGTCAGTGTCCTTAGCAATTTGCGCAACATGTCGTTTCTCCTGGTTAATATCTATTATTCTATAATCTAATTCTAATGTCAGGACCCCTCAAGTAACGGGTTTATTCGAAGTAATAATAGAAAACCGATACCTGGCTTAGAAGTCTATTTGGTTTGCAAATTCAGCCCGATATCGGCAAAATAGCCGACAACGATGACGATAATAAATATAATAATTTTAACTGTAAGATCAAGACAAAAATGGTAATAGACCCTATTATGTATATACCCCGGGTATTTGTTGTAGATGAATAATGACTTGATGCGCTGACTAAACGTCATCTATTAGATTCTCAATGGTCTTCTCGTCTTAATTCAGGCGGCTGATCTTGACCTACCCCCCACAAAAACGTCCAGTTATAAAGTCTGAATATGGGCGCCTGCGATAGATTATGAGGATGTTTAGACGGAGCCTTGTGTGCTATTGTCACTAGTGTACAATTTGTGGCAATACATAAAGTAACTCCTTCTTTCCCACTCTTCGTCTAAGTCCGTATTAGACGAACTGGATTATTGAGCCGATTAAAGCAAATTTTGTAACCTACATTGCCACACCCCCTCCATTTGTGGCAAGGGCAAATTATACAAACAGACTTGACTCTTGCTGTGGCGGGGCTAAATTAAATGTGATAAAACTATCGGGAGCGGACAGAAGATGGAAGAGAATTTTAGAAATCTACTTGATCAAATTGAAGATTTTCAACGAGGTAAGGCCAGTTTTAATGAGCTTGGACTAATGAGATATTTTTGTGATTTGATCAAAGGTAGATATGAAAAATTGGGTAGTTTGAACGCCCTCGAAAATGAAATGAGAGAGTTAATTGATGAACCTGTAAATATCAGTATCATCGGTCGGCTTAGAGGCGGAATACCTGCCAGAATGAAGAAACCCGCCTATGTTAAATTAATGGATTATGCCGGCAAATTAAATCAAGAGATACCTTCGGCTATTCTGAGTTATTATAATAATCTAATGAAAGAGGATTTATAAGGCTAACCTGTTCTCCATAAATTGCTTCGATTCCTGAGTAAGGGACCGGAATCTCAAAAACCTCAAACAAACTTGACTTTTGCTTTAGCAACATTAACTTAAATATAGTACAATAATAGGTTGCTGGACAAATTCCCATCGAAATTAGAATCTCCGATTATTTCTAGCATAATAGTTAATATATCGTATATTAGGAACTTATGTACATTATCGCTCGTTTTGATTACCATTATCGGCGATAAAAGTCCACCCGATTCTAAGAAATGAGGTTGTTGAAGTTGAATACGTATTTTAGGATTCCGATTTACTGGGCCATACTGCTTTTCGCGACATTACCGGTTTACGGTCAGGGTCCGGTTGTGGTTGATACCGAGCCTGTTAAGGAACGAACTTTCCATGATCGGATCTCCCTAGTCGGTCGAACATCGGCAAAAATCGAGAGCAAGATTGTATCAGAGGTTTCCGGACGAGTTGCCGAAATCAATGCTTCTGAAGGTACCTGGGTAAAATCTTCGCAGCCATTGATAACGATAGATTCTGAGAGACTATATTTGACCCTTAAGGCAAAAGAGGCTGAATCGCAGCAGGCAACCGTTCAGGCGGAACTCGCTAAGGACCAAAAAGCAAGAGCAGTAGAGCTAAAGAAGCAGAATCTGATTTCGGATGCCGGATTTGATTCTGCGGTAGTTTGGGATGTTATTCAAGCGGCGAATTATCAGCGTGTGAACTCGGATCGCTTAAAACTCAAACTCGATTATGAAAACTCAGTTATAAAAGCTCCTTTCGACGGATATACTGGAAGAAGACTCGTCGATGTCGGCGAATGGGTTACGCCCGGTCTGGCCATTTTTGAAATGGTTGATTTATCGGCCATAAAAATTATCGTTGATCTCCCGGAACGATATTTCGGTCATTTGCAGATCGGCAGCGAGGTAAATGTGACCGTGTCAAATGATACCGAAACCGAGATCATGGGACATGTTACCGGCATATCTCCAAATGCCTCCCGGGAAACGCATACTTATCCGGTAATAATCGAGGTGGATAATTCTACGGGAAAACTAGGCGGCGGTATGCTCGTGAGAACTATACTTACTTTGAATGAGGAGTTCAGATCCTTAGCTGTACCCAAGGACGCTATTGTCCGGCAGGGAAATAAGACAATAGTATATACGATCGATGATGGGAAAGCGACTTCGATACCGGTTTCTATCACATCAGAGTCAGGTAAAACATTGGCAGTTGAATCTCAAATGTTAAAAGTAGGGATGCCCGTTGTTACACGAGGGAACGAACGAATCTATCCCGGAGCCGATGTAACTACCGGTGAAGACCAAAAGACAGAGGAAATCAGAGAATCATCGGAATAGGGAAGTAAATTTTAAAAGAGGACATCTCCGCTTGAACCTTACACAATTATCGATAAAATTTCCAGTGACTGTAATCGTAGGAGTATTGATAGCCGTAATTAGCGGTTTTATCGCTTTGAAGACAGTTCCGGTCCAATTGACGCCGGAGGTGGAGCGTCCGGTTATTAATGTCTTAACCGTATGGCCGGGAGCCTCTCCTAATGAAATAGAAAAGGAGATTATAGATAAACAGGAAAAATACCTGAAATCTCTTGAGGGTGTTCTGAGAATGACCTCAACCTCGAGTAGCGGGAGCGGTTCTATCACCTTAGAATTCCCAGCAGGCACCGACCTTTCGGCAACTTATATTCGAGTCTCGAATAAATTAAATGAGGTTCCCGGATATCCGGAAAACGCAGACCAGCCAACTATAACAACATCGGGTCCGTTCGATAACGCAATCGCCTGGTTTGTCATAAGAACGACCGATAGTACAGTCTATCTTCCTCATATGAAAACTTTTATCGAGGACATGGTGAAACCTCGATTGGAACGGATCATCGGTATATCATCGATCAATACGTTCGGAGGACTCGAGCAAGAGCTACATGTGATATTTGAACCGGATATGCTGGCATCTTCCGGTATAACAATTAATCAGCTGATAAACGCCCTACGTTCTGAAAACCGTGATATCTCAGCCGGGGATTTTTCCGAAGGCAAGCGCCGCTATGTAGTGCGTACCATAGCCCGGTATGAAACTCTCGAGGCAGTAGAGCAGACGATTGTCGCCACAAAGAACGGAGTGCCAATAAGGGTCATCGATATTGCCGAAGTAAAGCTTGCCTATGAAAAACCATCCGCGCAGGTCAATTATTTCGGCGAGACAGTAATCGCGTTTAACGCACAAAGACAGGTCGGCGCTAATGTAATTGAAGTAATGGACAGGCTGTTGATCGAGGCTGAGAAAATTAATAAAGAAATTATGGAACCGCGGGGAATGGAGATAAAAAATGTCTATTCTCAAACCGTTTATATTAATTCGGCGATCGATCTTGTTTTTTCCAATATATATCTGGGCGGTTTCCTGGCGATTCTCACGCTCTTTTTATTTCTCAGGTCAAAATCGGCCATAATAGTCATCGGTCTCTCTATCCCGATTTCAATTATCGCCACGTTTTTGGCATTGAGGATTTTTGGTCGGTCGATCAATGTCATATCACTGGCCGGAATGGCCTTTGCCGTAGGCATGGTGGTAGACAGCTCTATAGTTGTACTTGAAAACATATATCGTCATTTGCAAATGGGGAAAGCCAGATTCCAGGCGGCTCTGGACGCCGCCAGAGAAGTATGGGGCGCGCTTCTGGCCTCGACGGTAACGACTGTCGCTGTATTTTTGCCTATAATGTTCATTGAAGAGAGAGCGGGACAATTATTTAAAGATATTGCGATTGCGATTTGTTCAGCTATAGCAATTGCATTAATCGTATCGATCACCGTCATTCCCTCTTTGTCCGCCCGTATTTTAAGAATTCCTGCTAAGTTGGAAAACGACAGTTCTAAAAAGTCCTATTTAAATCGTTTCGCGGATAAAATAGCGGCTTTCGTAAATTTCATAAATCTGAGTAATACAAGGCGGCTAGCGACAATTTCGGGGATTGTTATCCTCTCGATCGGCCTTACCTGGCTTCTGATTCCGGATGCGGAATATCTACCGAACGGAAATCAAAATTTCGTATTCGGGATGTTATTTCCGCCCCCCGGGTACAATATTGACGAAGTGAAGTCTATCGGCAATAAAATTGAGGAGCAGTTGAGTTATTTATATCCTTCGGACACAACCTCTAAGGATTTACCTGCTGGCGGAGTCGATAATTTCTTTTTTGTTTCTACTCCCAACCGCGCGTTTATGGGTCTCCGGGCTAAAGAACCGCAGCGTGCGCGGGAGCTGGTTCCGATTTCTAACCAGGTATTACATACTATCCCCGGATCTTTCGGGTTTGCGAATCAGGCCTCGATTTTTGGCGCGGGATTCGCCGGAACCCGGTCTATTCAAATTGATGTAACCGGCCCCGAATTCACAACAATAATAGGCCTGGCGCAGAATATTATGCAAACCCTTCCCCAGGCTCTACCTGGCGCTTATCCATCGCCGGTAACCGCCATAGATTTAGGCAGTCCTGAAGTTCAACTCTATCCGGATAGAGCTCGCGCGGCGGATGCCGGCCTAACCGTGAGTGAAATCGGTCAATCGGTCAACGCGATGGTTGATGGCGTGATCGTCTCTGAATATTTTCATAATGAGAACGAAATAGATCTGGTACTCAAGGCGGATGATAATTGGACGGAGCACACTCAAAATATTGCCCAACTTCCAATTGCGACACCAAAAGGAAAGCTGATTACAGTAGGCGATGTCGCAACTATTGAACAGCAGCAGGGTCCGATTCAAATTAGTCACGTCGAGCGTCAGCGCGTTGTTTCCCTACGGACGTCGGTTCCGGACGAAATAGCGTTGGAAAAGGCGATGAATTTGATTAATGATAAAATTATTCGACCTCTAAGAGAGTCAAATCAGATTGGCAATTTATATGATATCAACTTATCCGGAACCGCCGATGATCTATCGAAACTACGAAAAGAAATATTTACCGGTTTTAATCTGGCCATTCTCTTAACATATCTTTTGCTTTCCGCCCTATTTCAATCTTTCACATATCCTTTAGTCGTTATGCTTACTGTTCCGCTTGCCATATTCGGCGGAGTCCTGGGCTTGAATATCGTCCAGATATTCGACAGTAGTCAGCAACTTGACATTTTGACCATGTTGGGATTCGTAATTCTTGTCGGTACTGTGATTAATAACTCGATCTTGATAGTTTATCATGCTATTCATTTGATGCGTGATGGTATGGATGCTCATTCCGCGGTTAAAGAATCGGTGCGGGTTCGGGTGAGACCTATATTTATGTCTACGGCAACGTCCGCCTTGGCTATGATGCCACTGATTATAATGCCTGGAGCCGGTTCGGAATTATATAGAGGATTAGGATCAGTAGTGGTCGGCGGTCTGGCGGTCTCTACAATAATTACGCTTATTCTAACCCCGCTTATTTTTACCTATGCAATCGAATTTGTCGACAGGCTACGGTCGTTATTCAAGTTAAGCGGTCAAACCAACAATTAAATAAGCAATACGAGCCATTTCATCGCCGAACATGGACAAAATTAGATATCGTCAATCCTATTTTGGATTTTGGGCCTGATGGTTCCTTCGATGACTACGGGTTTTCGGGAACCACGCGGAGTATGAGGATATCTTCGTAGGATGTTATTGTGACCTGCTCCCCATAAATCGGACCAGTTTTGGAGCTTGAATATAGGAGGCCAGCGAATAAATACGTAGATATTCAGATGGGCTTTGTGTGTATTGACATAAACCTCCTATTTGTGGCAATGGGGAATTCTTCAGATAAACTTGACTTCGGCTATGGCAGGACAAATTTAAGATGAGTTGTATTCATTGCGGACAGGTCATCAATACGAACTTTATTGACAAAGACGTTATTTTGATATAATAATAAGTGGGCTATAGACACTCTGCATTAATTAAAGGAGGATTTCAATGCCAGCAAAGAAGAAAGCTAAAAAGAAAGTTCGTTGTGCCGCCAAAACAAAAGCAGGTAAGAGATGTACATTGAAAGCAAAGCCCCCGTCCAAGGTTTGCCATCTGCACAAGAGGAAAAGATAGTATTTTAAGCCGTGAGGTTGAAAAGATTCCCGCTCGCTTCAGCATAGAGTATACTCCCCGGAATGGCCTTTTCATATTATCGTAAGGAGGCTTGGATAATGCCTAAGAAATATTTGATCTTTGTGGTTTTTGTTGCAGTTATTTTCATATTAACAGCCTGTGCTAAACAACCTGTACAGATCTCCGAGTTAAAACACTTTCCGGTGGACAACCTTGATGGTATTATCTCTATTTCTAACGTCGAAATAGATGAGGAGATTTCAAGTGATGGTAATGGTGCCATAAGAATATCCGTACCGGAATCTACAACAGTGAGATTATTCGAGTCTGAAAATATCGATGTTGAAAACGCTCGTCTTGTATATCAAGCTCGCATTCGAAGTAAAGATTTAGAGGGACTGGCTTATCTAGAAATACTATGCCACTTCCCGGGAAGAGGTGATTTTTTCTCTCGGGATCTCCAGAGTCCCTTAACAGGCACTGTAGACTGGACCACAGAGGAAACATTTTTCTTCCTGAAAAAGGGCGACAATCCTGATATAATTAAGTTAAATCTTGTGATCGGCGGTAAGGGCACTGTCTGGATTGATGATATACATCTATTGAAGGCTCCGCACCAATAGATACTTTTTCAACGGCAGGACTAACTTAAAAAGTGGTACAATGATCGGGGGTGGATTACAGCAAACATGATTTCAAAGAAAGGATTTTTATGAAATTCAAGTTTTGTTATGATCTGAGTGTGATTGTAATTCTAATGAGCGTTATGATATCATGTGGAAATGATGAAAAAAACAGGCCATAACAGTCCCGATAGATGCTCGGGCTGGCAAAGTCTATCTTGAACGAGGCATTTATCAAGCTTATGAGATGAAATACGAATCGCACAATGGTGTCGTTGTTGTACCCGAAAACCGCAGTAAGCCAGATTCTCGTTTAATAGAAATTCCTTTTATCCAAATACATGCTACGGGAGATAGTGTTGCGGAACCACTCTTTTTCCTAAATGAAGGCCCAGGTAATCCAAATATAGATTCTTATCGCTTCGTTAACGATCTTATCTACAATCATGATATTGTCCTTGTTGGGTATCGAGGAGTTGACGGGTCTGTAGTCTTGAATTGTCCTGAAGTAGATGAGTTTTTCAATAATCTCCCCGGCGACCTTACCGAACAGGCTACGCTCGATAGCATGGCCGCGGCTTATTCTCGCTGTGCCAGTCGAGTTCTGGGGGAAGGTATTGATACGGATGGTTATACTATGAAAGAGGTGATTCAAGATTTTGAAGACACACGTCTAGCTTTAGGCTATAATCGTATCAATCTGCTGAGCGCGAGTTACGGTACGCGGCTGGCGATGATTTATGCGTGGGTGTACCCAGAGAGTATTCATAGATCTGCGATGATTAGCGTAAATCCTCCGGGACGCTTCGAATGGCGCCCTGAAGTTATGGATGAACAAATAAGGTATTACTCGGATTTGTATAAAACAGACCAGGAAAACGGTGCTCGTACTGGCAACCTCGCTGAAACCATCCACAACGCGGTTCGCGACATGCCTGACCACTGGTTATTCTTTCCGATTAAGAAAGGGCATGTGTTAATTGGCACTTTTATGATGTTATACCATACAGACACTGCTCCGGACGTATTCGACGCATGGATTGCGGCCGGAGATGGTGATTGGAGTGGTATCGCGTTGCTATCCCTTTCCGTGGATTTTATGTTGGAAGGAGCATCGGTTTGGGGTGATCAGGCCGCGAAAGCTATGTGCGCTGATTATATATTCGAGCCTGAAAGCGATCCGCTCGCGGAATTTATGCCCCCGAACTCAATTATTGGAGCTCCCGGTTCACTTCTCGGAATCGCGGCGGCAAAAGGCTGGCCCGGGAATATCATCGCGGATTCGTTGCGGCATGTCCAGCCGTCCGATGTGCCGACCCTGTTGATAAGCGGCAGTATTGATTTTTCCACTCCGGCGCGATTCGCGAGAGATGATCTGTTGCCTTTTTTAAAAAATGGCCATCAGGTCATTCTGTCTGAATTCGGTCATACGGGCGATATCTGGGGGAAGCAGCGCGACGCCCTGATGCATATGCTGCAGACATTTTATTATACAGGCACGGTTGACGATTCCCGCTTTA
>JAZGHS010000056.1:0-6835 GCA_036481315.1 Candidatus Zixiibacteriota bacterium
GATTTTGTAAGATACCCTTAATCACCCTCATTCTCCGTGATTTCGGTGGGAAGCCCGGCCTCAATCCATTTTTGCCATCCTCCGAAAAATATATATGAATTCTGATATCCCAGATAATCAAGCTCACGAGCGGCGAATAGCGATAGCTCGCAATCGAGCCCGCCGCAATATGCCACGATTTTATCATCGGGGGTCAGATATGGTTCGACGTCCATCCAGTAATCATCCCACCACTCGAATGGCAGGTTTAACGAGCCCTTTATATGGCCCTCGTCGTATTCCTCCTCCTCGCGGGCGTCAATAAATATAGCGTCCCCAGATAGAAACAGGTTATAGGCGTCCTCCAGGCTGAGCAGGGAATCCATGGTCGAATCATAAGAAGAGGGAAACTCCAATTCGACCTTCTCCCGGTTATCAGGCCACGGTGTACTGATCGGCAGACCGCCTGTATCGGACGCGTTCCTGGCGAAATTTACGGTAAATCCCGCGATAATCGCCAGAATCGCTATTAAGATCGCGTCTTTTAAACTTTTCATAGCCCAAAGATATTATACGCCCGAAATTTGTCAAGCGGCATTAAAATTATTAGTATATATTCTCGATCTAAAAACGATATTGACATTTTCGTAAACAATTGTAAATTATACTGTTGGATCGTCGCAAGGATAATAATGGTTTACTGTCAGGTCTTAGTCTTGAATCAAAATTACGAGCCGCTTTCGATATGTAGCGTCAAGCGTGCTGTGGTCATGATGTATCTCGCCAAGGCTGAGTTAATCGAAACTCTTGATGGGTTTAAGCTTAGATCACAAAGACAAGAGATTCCAGTTCCCTCGGTAATAAGGCTGGATTACTATGTCAAGGTTCCAAATAAGCGGGTAATGTTGAGCAGGAAGAATATTATTAAGCGTGACGGCGGCCGTTGCCAATACTGCGGGCAGAAGAAATCGCAGATGACGGTCGATCATATCGTTTCCAAAAGACATAGAGGAGAGGAGAGTTGGGAGAATCTGGTTTGCGCCTGTCACGAATGCAACAACAGGAAAGGTCATCATTTACCCGCTAAAGCAGGACTTCGGTTGATCAGGAAACCGCGACGGCCCAACCATATTACTTTTATTCAGCAATATGTCGGAAAACAGAATCATCGCTGGAAACCGTATCTATTTATGGATTAAAAGCCCGGAGTAACCGGCAATTAGGAATAACGACCCTCAAAATCGGACAAATTTCGCGTTTGGGGAAATAACAGGTTATCATCGATACAGGGGAGGACTTTTTTACATTGAGCGATAAGGATGGATATTTTAACGGTAAACCGGTGATTCTCTCCGGAGTTCAACCTACTGGCAGACTGCACCTTGGGAATTACGAAGGGGCATTGAGGAACTGGGTCGGCCTGCAGGAAAAATACAAAATGTACCTTTGCGTGGTGGACTGGCATTCCCTCACTTCGGATTTCGATGATACCGCCGGGATGCAGGAGAGAATATTCGAGACGACAATTGATTTTCTCGCATCCGGCCTGGATCCCGAGAAATGCTCAATATTCGTCCAATCGGATATCAAGGAGCATGCGGAATTGCATCTTTTGTTTTCAATGATGACACCTATCTCCTGGCTTGAACGGGTACCGTCGTATAAAGAAAAATCCGAAACTCTCGGGCTGGATAATTACGGTTTTCTAGGCTATCCATTACTACAGGCGGCGGATATTCTTCTTTATAAAGCGTTGGCGGTGCCGGTCGGAAAAGATCAACTTCCCCACATAGAGTTAACCAGAGAGGTAGCTCGTCGATTTAATAATCTCTACGGTAATGTATTCCCGGAGCCGGATGCTCTTCTTTCGCATTTTCCGGCGATTCCGGGAGTTGATGGCCGCAAGATGAGTAAATCGTACAATAACGATATCAAGTTGGCCGATTCGCCCGAGGAAACCGCGGGTAAGATCAAAAAAATGATTACCGATCCGCAAAAGATCTACAAGGGGGATCCGGGACGTCCCGAAGTTTGCCCGGTATTTGCGTTGCACCAGGTTTACAGCGCCGATCAGATCGACGATATTTCCGGACGATGTAAAACCGGAGCCCTCGGCTGTGCTGATTGTAAAAAGAATTTTGGCGGTAATCTGAACGAGGCTCTAACCCCCCTCAGATCCAAAAGAAAAGAGCTTGAAAAAGACATCGGATATGTCCTAGGTATATTGAATAAGGGCGCCGGCGAGGCTCGGGAACGAGCCGAAGCGACCATGGCCGATGTTAACTCGGCTATGAATTTGAGAAGGAAAAATGCCTGATACTAAAAAAAATAGCGGTTTCGATTTTGTATTCGAACTGGAGGCTTTCGATGGTCCTCTGGATCTTCTCCTATTCCTTATTAAAAGGGACGAGGTCGATATCTATGATATCCCCATCGCCGAAATTACCAGGCAGTACCTGGCTTATCTCGATGCCGCTCGCGAATTGAACCTTGAGGTCGCTGGAGAGTTCTTATACATGGCCTCGGTATTAATAAGAATAAAAGCACAGATGCTTCTTCCCAAGCCGGAGGAAGATGAGGAATGGGAAGATCCCAGAACCGAGCTGGTTAATGCGCTAATGGAATATAAAAGGGTCAAGAAAATATCAGAATCATTGGAGTACATGGCCGAGAGCCGCTCCATGCGGCATCACAGAAGAGACTCCTCGCTCTCTGATCTTCCTCAACCGGAACCCGAATTGATGAAAGTGGATCTCGCCGCTCTGATGATCGCGTTTGGAGAGCTGATTAACAGAGTTAAACCCGAACCGGCTTACGGAGTCCAGCGGCAGGAAATCACCGTGGATATGCGTAAAGAGTATATTTTATCGCTGTTTGAAAATCGTCGCTCGGTCGAGTTTGAAGAGCTGTTTTTAGACGATCCGCGAAAAATTGTAATGGTTGTAACTTTCATCGCGCTATTGGAGTTGGTAAAGTTATTGAGTCTTCGCGTAGAGCAGGCCGAGCGATTTTCGACAATAAGGATTTATCGAACCGCCGGAGAGGAAATCCCGGCCAATCTGGAAAACTGATGAGACAGATTGTAATCACAATTACCGTTATTCTGATTTTCGGGGCCGATGTTTTCGGTTGCGCGACAATCGATTTAATCGGAAATCCCGTTTTATCGGATAGCGGCAACGCGGTATTGACCAGGCCCGTCACTCAGTATGATTGGATCACCCCCGATAGTTTGTTCAGGATTCATTTCGACACCGAAGGGCCGAATGCGGTTTATCATCCCTACGAGGATCTTAATCCTGTCGATGGTATCCCGGATTATGTGAACCGGTGCGGAGATTTTTTATCGGAATCACATCGTATAATAATAGAGGAATTAGAATTCGATCCTCCTCCGCCCGATAACGGGCTGGGCGGGGATTCACGTTACGATATATACATGACAAACGTTCCGGCTCTGACTACCCCGGAGAGCCCATCAAACGAATACCCCGGCCGGCCGGCGTATACCTCGTATATTCAGCTCGGCTACGATATGAGGACTCCGCAATATCCAGACGATCCTTACCCGTTTTTGAAAGTCTCGGCGGCTCACGAGTATTTTCACGCCACGGAATTTGCCTATCGGGCATATTCGACTGATGTTACTCCATGGTGGTTCGAATCCTGCGCGGAGTGGACGGAGGATGTCGTATTCGACGATGTAAACGACGTCTATTATCAGTTACCGGAATATCTGCAGAATTTGCATAAATCCCTTTATCAGACATCGGGATTTTTTATTTACGGAGCCTGGTTGTTTCCTGATTTCATATCGGAATCGATCGGGCCGTGGCTTATACAACGATGCTGGGAGAAATTCGCTTCCTTCGATCTTGCTATTGAAGCTATTAAGCTTACATTTGATGAATTCGATCTTGATTTCAACACCGAATATTGCCGCCACACGATATGGGATTATTTTACGGGCCTGAATTACCGTCAGGGATTCTACCATGAGGGCGGATATTTCGGCACAACGGTCAATATCGCCGCTTCTTATCAGGAATATCCGGTTCCCTGGAATCAGCAGCCGATAGAACAACAAAACGTCTCGGCGGCGTACATAGAATTTTTAAAACCTGATATATCCAAGGGCTCTCTGGTGCTGGAATACGATAATATGAGCGAGGATCTACATTTTCTCTCGATTGTTGTCGTTCGTATAACAGGAGAAATCGAATACGGTATTCACAGAATAGAAAACAGCGTAATTCCGATATTTACCGTGGATGATTTTGCTTCATGCGAAAAGGTAATTATGATTCCGGTCTGGGGATACGAGGGCTATCAAGCGGAGGGTACGACGTATTATTCTTACCGCGCTCTTATTGACAGCGTCTCGACATCGATCGCGACCGTTGACGATTTGCCGTCGCGTTTCAATCTCGAGGGGGTGTACCCGAACCCGTTTAACGGTTCGGCTTCCATCGCTTTTACGTTGCCCATTGACGAAAATTTCGAAATAAGGGTTTACGATATCACCGGCCGCCGCGTGTTGACCCGACGAGAATCAGGTCGGCAAGGATATAACAGCGTTAATCTGAAAATCCCCGAACCTCTTGCCGGGGGAGTGTACTTCTTCGCCCTGGAGCGGGATAATCAGGTATTACGCGGTAAATTGATGTATTTGAAATAGGAGATAAGATTGCGGGAAGAAAAAAAGTCCGGGAAATCTATAGTGGAACCGATAATCGAGCCGACGGAAAGCCGGATTTCGGATGTGTTTGAAAACGACTATTCGGCCGCTGTGGAAGCGTTGATATTCGCGTCTCCCGATCCCCTTGGCGATATGGAAATTGCCCGAATAGTAAAATGCGGTAAAGGCAAAGTACCGGCTATTATCGACGAGTTGAACGCCAGATATCTCGATAGCGGACGAGCATTTAGGATAGAGGAATTCGGCGATAAATACAGGTTTTATACCCTGCCCGATTTCGATAAATATATAAGCCGTCTGGCCGATATTCCCAGGCCGGCAAGGCTCTCAAAGGCCGCGCTCGAAGTATTATCAATCGTGGCTTATCGTCAACCGACCGCCAAAGCCGATATCGAACGAGTAAGGGGTATAAACCCCGACGGCGTTTTAAAGACGCTTATGGAGAAAGGACTTGTGGAGATTTGCGGACGATCCGATGGTCCGGGACGGCCTTTGCTCTTCGGTACAACCAGGGAGTTTCTGGACTTTTTCGGTATCTCGGATCTCTCGGAATTGCCCATGCCCGAACCGGTCGAAGACGAAGATATGGTAACGGGTCTGGTTTTAAAAAGAGCGCCGGAGACGGCCGACCCGGCAACGTCCACCGATGAGAATTAATAAATATTTGTCTAAAGCAGGTATAGCCTCCCGCAGAGCGGCCGAAACCCTTATCCTCGAAGGGCGGGTTAAAGTTAACGGGGAGGTTATAACCGAACTGGGTACAATCGTCAATGAGGATGCCGACGAGGTTTTGTTCGATGATAAGACGGTTAAACCCGTAGAAGAGTACGTTTATATAATCTTAAACAAACCGAGCGGATATCTGGTTACCTGCAAAGACGAGTTTAATCGGCCCAAGGTAACCGATCTTCTGGGGAAATACGGCCGCGTAGCAAAACCGGTGGGACGACTCGATTTAGATTCCTCGGGATTGCTTCTCCTGACCAATAACGGGGAGATTGCGTTCAGGCTTTCCCACCCGAAATACAAAATAAATAAAAAATATCTTGTTAAATGCGAGGGGTTTCTTAACGACGAAAAGATCGGAAAACTCTCCGATGGTATCAAGCTTGATGACGGCAAAACCTGGCCGGCGGCAGTAGAGATAATTTCCAGAACCGATAATTTCACGAAAATTTACATGACCATACACGAGGGCAGAAAACGGCAAATCCGCAGGATGTGTCAGGCTTTGGGGCATAATGTTCGATCCTTATCAAGAGTCAATTACGGAGACCTGGATCTGGGAAATCTGAAATCCGGATCGTATCGTTTGTTAAAGGAGGCGGAGATTAAACAATTGAAAGTATCGGTAGGATATGAAAAATCATAGAGTGATAGCCTTAGACGGCCCCGCGGGTTCGGGGAAAAGCAGTACCGCCAAACTACTGGCCGGGAAACTGGGATTTACGTATCTCGATACGGGCGCTATGTATCGCGGCGTGACACTGGCGGCGTTGGACAAGGAAGTTGATCTTAACGATGAAAAGAAAGTTTGCGAAATAGCGTCGCAAGTTAAAATAGGAATTGTTCCCGGTGAAGACGAGGATCGGTTCACACTTGACGGCATTGATGTGACATGGAAAATCCGCGAACCGCGGGTCGATGCCGGAGTTTCGCTGGTATCATCGTATGAAAAAGTCAGGGAAGAGATGGTCAAGCTTCAGAGGGAGTTCGCTCATCAACGGGATATTGTGGCCGAGGGCCGTGATATAGGGACTGTTGTTTTCCCGAACGCGGATTTGAAAATATACCTCGTTGCCGATCTGGAAACCCGGGCAACACGTCGGGTTCGTCAGCTCGAGGGAGCAGGAATAGAGACTAGCGTGGAGGAGCAAACGGCCTCGCTCTCGTCCCGGGATTTATTCGATTCGGGACGCGATCATTCTCCTTTACGCAAGGCCGGCGGCGCGGTTCTGATAGACACCACCGATATGTCTTTAAGCGGGCAGGTGGAAAAAGTTTACGAGATGGTTTGCGAAAAACTGGGGATCGAGTGAGATTATATTATCGTATAACGTGGATTCTCCTTCAGTTTTTTATGGTCTTGTATTGCCGTCGGAAAGTGATAGGAGCTGAGAATATCCCGGCCGACGGAGGTATGATAATAGCGTCGAA
>JAZGHS010000057.1:0-9946 GCA_036481315.1 Candidatus Zixiibacteriota bacterium
CCTGGAGCTGTTGTAACCATAAGATCCCCGCGATACCTCGATATCGGAGCCGCTGCTGTTTGCAATGGGCCGGCCGAGCGAGAGATCGATAAAACCGTTGTTAACGAATATATCGTTTAGGATTTCCCAGGGAATCACATTTAAATCGGAACCTATTATATACGGCCGGTAAAGCCCGTTATAGGCGAACGGAAGCCCGTTGAGCCTGATATCCATCCCCGCGACGTTGAGGTACTCTGTCGGTACACGCGGGGTTCCCACGGTACCGTGGGTAAGGATCAATAACCGGGTATACGGTTTTAACTCGTCGCCGACCCCACGGGAAAGATAGAGCTTTTTATCGTAGATGGATTCTTTTTGTTCATATATCGCGGCGGTAGAGTCTTCCTCAAGATCAAATACTTCGGTTGTATCTCTCGCGGTACGTTTTTTATCAATTGGATCGATTCTCGATTTTCGATCCCTCTCGGTCGAATCGGCTGGTTGATCCGATTCTATAATGTCCAACGAATCAGGCAAAACGATTTCGTCACGCTTAAGCGAATCGGGTATAATATCCTGGGCGATTGCCGGGACAAGCAGGATTATGAGCCAACAGGCGGCAGATAATATTCTAATCTTTTCCATATTCTTTTTACTATTAATCCTGACAAACCGAACAGGATCGTATTGCTTACCAGATGAATGATTCCGAAAGTCAGCCCGCCGATTAAGGTCGGCCAGAAAGGGCCGAACATCAACGCGAATACGAGATTGGTGGAAAGATCGTACCAGAAAGTCAGGATCAGCCCGGAGAAAGCCAGGATGACAGCGAGCCTCGCGGGTTTACTTTCTTTTAAAACGATTTTTCGTAACGCGCCCCCGCTGAAGGCGAAAAGCATAAAACCGAATATCTGCGCGATTCCGACTAAAATTACCGGTTGAGGCCCGTTGGGATTAAAGAAAATAAAGATCGTTCCGGCGATGAATGCGGCTCCGACACCGCTTGAGATTCCCAGGAAAAGCCCGGTCAAAAATAACGCGAGGCTAAAGGTTTCTACGTTCGGGATAGCCCAGAAAGGAGCGTTAACGCCAAACGCGAAGGCGGCGAAAACGGCCACTCGCGCGATACTGGAAAGATTTAGCCATCGTTCGGCGCCCTGTTCAACCATCATCAGTTTCCGTTGACGACGGCGATCTTAGTATGTGTCGATTTATCTTCGGCTTCCATATGTACGATATAGATCCCGGAAGCTACGTAGCTATTATTATCATTTTTGCCATCCCAGGTAATACCGTTTTCATGGTAACCGGGGCTTGTCGAGGGTACGGATTCTGTAGGTAATTCTATCACCAGCGACCCTGTAGCGTCAAAAACCGAAACTTTCAGCAAATCGCGGCTGTAGCGCTGATTTAATGAATACGGGATATTCATTGTCAATCCGTTCCCCCCTATCACGAACGGTGAAGGGTAAGCAGGGAGCAGTTTGAAACCTTCGGTAAGATCCGGATCTCCGATAAGACCGGGATCGAAAACTACCCAACCGTCGAAACCGAATTGACGATTATGGACGGGGGTAAGACCCGATACAGTAGGTATCACCACGAGATAGCTGAAAAAATCCCAATCACGCCACTCGTCGGTTCCAGCTCCCGAGCCGTACCCCACCCCCATATCGCGCCATTCACTGTCTCCCGGCCAATAGGCGAGCAGGCCTGTGTACCATGACGCGCTTGCCAGGTCCTCGCCATCGAAATTTACCCTCAAACCGCCCGGTTTATCGTTGGTGGCGACTATGATATAATTCGCGGCGAGATGTTCGGGAGGATTGGATAAAAAACTTATATGCACAGGAAGAACATCGAGATTTCCAATATAGCCCGCGGTATCGACCTCGGGAAACAACGCGCCCTCGCTGTAGAAATTAAGCGGGTCGGCGAAATTACCGGAATGAAAATTCCACACCGTGAATTCGAGGAAACCGTCGGAAAGCGACGATGACCGGGATTGTAAAACGCTTTCCATAGCGTACAAAGCGTTATATCCGCCGGTTTGACCGCAGATCTCCCAGATTTCCCGCACGATATCAACGCCGTATTTCTCTGTCATATAGATAGGCCATAGGCAGGCCCCGTAAGGATGATAAGATCTGGCGTCGCCGTAGTTGTAGGAGAAACTTCCGAGCCCCATCCAACTGTAACCGAGAAAAAACGGGAGGTAGCCGACATAGTCGTTGATATCATCGTAAATAACATCCTCCATCCATGTGGCGGAGGCTTCAAACCACCAGGGCCGGTAGGAGTTCGGGTTATTGGGATTTTCAAAATCGAATTCCAGGGCGTCATAGGAGAACTGTATGGCATGGAAGAACTCATGCGCCGCGGTAACCTTCATACCGTTTTCAGGCTCGGTAGCATAATATGAACCGGCAAAATCGTTTTCAATGACGATATAGCTATTGGCTCTGTATCCGTCGATAACGTCTTCGGGCTTGGTGAACCCATAAAAACCGGCTCCGAGGTTTTCGAGGTAAACATCGTAACGATTATCACCGCCCCTGCCGGAATCTGTTAGCGGTGTGGTAAATCCAAGAGTTACAGTTTGATAATCATAGACATATTCGAGCGCCTCAAGGGTCCTGTTTACAAAATCGGGCACGCCGTCGGCGGGATTGGTATCGACATTCACCTGATAAGGCGCGTCAAGACCGGTAAGGGCGTAATGAACAAGAATATGAGCGCCGCCGAATGATTCTGGCAGATCGACAGGTCGATCGAGTGTTTCGAGCAACGTCTCGTTTTCGACCAGCGTATAAAACTTCGCTGCAGTCGTTACCGGCGTCCCGCACTTTTGCGGGGGCAGGTTATCGTCAAGGGAAACCCGGGGTATCTCGCCTTTCAGCTCGGCTATTTTTACCGATAAAAACTCCACGGGATCGTCTTCCTGTCCGGCGAAGCCGGCGGAGGCAAGTAAGGAAATCGTTATAATGGCTCGGGCGATAATTCGCATTATTTTGTCTCCTTGACCTTTTTTAATTTTTCGAGAATACTATAGGGGACGCGTTGAGATCCCATCAGTATCTTACCCTTGCGCGGACCGTGACAATCCGAACCCCCGGTATTAATCACATCGTATTTTTTGGCCATGGTTTTATATTTTGCGACATCGCTTCTGGAATGCTGTGAATGATAGGCCTCGATACCATCGAGCCCCATCTCCACAAGCTCGGGAATCAACTCGTCTTTTCTTAAGGTACCGGGATGCGCGAGTATAGCGACCCCGCGGACCAGATGTATCAGATCGATAGCCTCCGAAACGGTTAACAGGTCTTTAGCCACATAGGCGGGAGCGTGGTAACCGAGATACCTGGCGAACGCCTCATCGTAAGTCTGGACGAATTCTTCTTTCAATAACGCGTCGGCGACATGAGGCCGTCCCAGAGAGCTTTTCCCGGCTATACCCCTGACCGTATCCATGGAGAGGTTAATTCCCAGGTCGTTTAGTTTGGCGACCATATTCTCGCCTCGTTCGTAACGAGATTCTTTGAATTTACGGATTTTCTTGACGAACTCGGGGTTCTCGTAATCGATATAATATCCGAGAATGTGAATATCGGATTCTTTGTAAAAGCCTGAAAGCTCTACTCCCGGAACGGCCTCCATAAAGTTGCCATTGACCAATTTAAGGGCCTCGGTAAAACCATCGACCGTATCGTGATCGGTTATAGCGATAGCTTTAAGCCCCAATCTCATCGCGTTCTCAATTACCTTATCCGGCGGCAGGACACCGTCGGAGGCGGATGTATGCAGATGCAGATCGATGAAATCACTTTTCATTTTAATTTCGCTTTCACTATTTTCTCGGTATCGGTAAATAGAATTTCCGCTTTTTTTATCAGCTTTTCCGCGGATTCGGAAAATCCTTTTTTCTTAGAATCATCCTTGATGCCCGGCAAGTTGATCAAAACGTTCATGTAGGCTCCCCTGGCCGCCGAATAAGCCATGAGATTTCCCACTCCGACATCGGAGATTGAGTTTACATTACCTTTTTCGGCTATGACGGGAAGAAGTTCCATCACCTCAACCGATTTTTTAATAACTTCGAGAGGCACGGAGGTGGCAAGTAACGTGGCCTCCTGGAGTTTAACGCTTCGTTGTTCTTTCTCGAAATCGGTGTATTTGGGCAGTTTCATCGCCGTCATAACCTGGTCGAATGCCTGTGCGTCTTCCTCGATCAGAAATGCCAGCTCCGATCGTAATGCGTCGGCTTTGCTCATAACCTCTTTGAGTTCCTCTGAAACGTCCTGGTATTTCTTTTTACCGACAGTCAGACGGCAGACCATCGCGCCCAGCGCGCCCCCCAGTGACCCGGCTAAAGCTGAGACGGAACCGCCTCCGGGCGTGGCCGATTTTCCGGCGACCAACTCCAGAAATCCCTTCATACCCTCTTTGGCGGCGACTTTGTGGGATTTCAATTTATACTCGAGGACCTGGTTCATCTTGAAATTCTCGAGGCCAAGATAAAAGTCGGCAGTTTTGGTGATAGCTTTTAGCGGGGTCAACCCCACTATCTCCGAACCGACAACGGATACACCATAACGTTGAGCTTCCCTCTTGATAGTCTCGTATACCCTGAAGATTGGCGATTTTTCGTAATTGACAAGATTCATGGAAACCTGCACCTGTCTGCGTTCCTTAATCTCAAAACCCATAGCCTTGACGTAGCGGAAACCGCCCTGGGCGTCGCGGACGGCGTTGGCGATATTCTTGGCGATTTTCAGATTTTGCGTATCGAGGTAGACATTGAACGCTATCAGGTACGGTCTCGCCCCTATGGCGATAGCGCCGGCTTTGGGATGGGTTTTGGACGGTCCGAAATCGGGTTTTCTCGAAGGGTCGGTCTCGATCGAGTCTCTAATACCCTCGTATTGCCCCTTTCTGACATCCGCGAGGTTTGTCCTTTCCGGACGAGAGGCCGCCGATTCGTATAGATAGACCGGTATTTTAAGTTCTTTGCCGATCCGTTCGCCGAGTTTCTTTGCAAGTTCCACGCACTCATCCATGGAGATACCGGATATAGGTATAAACGGGCAAACGTCGGTGGCGCCCATACGTGGATGTTCTCCCTCGTGCGTTTCCATATCGATCAGCTCTGACGCTTTCGCGATAGCCTTAAAAGCGGCCTCCACGGCGGCTTCCGGTTCGCCGACCATGGTTACCACTGCCCGATTATGATCCTTGTCCATTTCCTGATTAAGTAGTTGAACCCCGTCAACTGATTCGATCTCGGCTATAATCTTCGCGAGTTTCTGAGGATCCCTCCCCTCGGAGAAGTTCGGAACACATTCCACCAATTTTGACATGCTATTTCCCCTTGGATAATTCCTTATAATTGTATTTGATAGCCGCGGCCAGAAGCGGGAGCATTAGTTCGTGATGTCCTGTAAAACTAAACCCCTTACCTTTGCCCGACAGCGGCCTTTTAACTACATTTGTGTTCGGCCTGTAATGCTGTATCATATCGAAATTCGCCGTCGAAAAATCCTCGATCGCGCCGCGGAGATTTCGCGCTACCGTTAAAGCTTTTAAAAACACCTCCGGAAGTATCACCGCCGACCCGAAATTAATCACGGCTCCGCCGGCAAGTTTCGAGACCGATTCGGATAATAGCAAGAAATCGTTATGACTCAATTCCCCGAACGAGGAACCGTCGAAACCGGGATGTTGAGAAATGGTATCGGTCCCGATTGCTACATGAACAGAAACGGGAATGTCATTTCTGTAACATGCCGATATAACCGAATAATTTTCGAACTCCGATTTGTTATCGACTATAAATTTCCCCATCCCCTCGCCGAGGCCGAGTTTTTCGCTTCGGGCTTTAGCCACGGCCTCGAATATTAGATTCGGTGTCTCCTCGACCATGCCGAAACTACCGTCTTTGATACCTTCGGACACGTCTTCGGACGTTCTGCCGAAGAAAGCAAGCTCCGTATCATGTATTATGAAAGCGCCGCTGACAGCGAGATGGCCGACGAAACCGGATTCGATCAGGTCTATAATAATCGGGGAGAGACCGACTTTCAAAGGGTGCGCCCCCATCATCCAGATCGTCATTCGCTTTTCTTTTACCGCCCCGGCAATATCCGAGGCGAGTTCCAATAAGTCTTCGGCTTTAAGGTGTTTTGGCAGAGAATTTAAAAACGAGCCGAAGTTGTCGTCGGGATCAAACGGCGACGCGAATTCCGACAGCTCTGATTTTGTCTCGCGCTTATTGAATTTGATTGTTTTTATGTTTGCAATATCGATTTTCTTATATTTACTCATCGTCGCCCTCGATTTCTCCAAGGGTGTATTTCTTAAGTTTAGCCGATATCGATCCTAAGAAGAATACCTCGGTTTGCATTTTGACCGGGATTTTATATTGATCGTCGGTAAGCCAGATCCAGATTCGACCCTTAGCTTTGAATATCCCCTCGGCGCGCATAATCGGTTCGACAACCACGCAATCGAATTTCCCCGCCGGGACCTCCACCGTCTCCCGCCGCTCGACCACGATTTTTAAGGGGAAATTCTTTTTATCGGTATGATTATCGATTCGCACCTCCGAACCGGGGATTAATTCCCGGGTTCGAACGTAGTATAGGCTCGAAAGAGCGTCCTGAACGAAAGAGTAGGTAGGGATGCTGTCATTGCCGACTATGGCCAGATGCTTTCTCTGATCGAAAAATGTGGTTTTATCGGCTTTATATCCGCCTTCCCTAAGCTTTTTATGGAATTTGCGGGGGAAAATGCCGTCATAATCCACAATCGTTTCCACGCTATCCCTGACTTTGTAAAAAACAGACACGACGCTGTTGGATTTGGCGGTCGAGACTATCCTATAACATCGTTTACCCTGGTAATCTATTATCTCCGGTATTTTCAAAACGGCGGTACCTGCTGGAAGCACACCGTATTTAACAGAAAACTCGAGATACTCACCCAAGCCAAAAGAACTGTTATCCAGTTTTCGATACCACCAGGCCGAATCGGAATAGGCGAAAGCTCGATCGTTTTCCGTATTGTTTTCGACAGAGGCCGTTGAATCTATATCTACATTGTCATGTTCGGACGGGGCCTGAGACAATCCGGAACGGGGCGGAAAATTCATTAGAACCATAGATATAACAAATAAATAATAGAAACGCATCAGGAGTCTTTCTTCCCCGCTCTGGCCAATTTCAAGATCTCCCCTTCGGCGCGTCGCAGAACATCATCGAGCTCCATAAAGGTTCTGTTGTATTGATCCAGTAACCCGCCTATGGGATCGTCTACTCCCTCCTGCGCCGGGGAATACTGCCTGGGGAAAGATTTAACCAGATATGTTTTATTCGCCGCTTTAGAATCGATCCTTAGAATATATTCGACATGTTCCGGCGACATTGCAAGTATCAAATCGGCCTCGGCTATCATCCCGCCGGTTAAGCTTCTGGCCCTGTGATCGGAGATATCCACATTCCAGTGCTTAGCCGCCTCAATAGCATACTGGGTCGCGGGATAGTTATTCAAACCGCTGATGCCTGCCGAAGACACGACAATCTCGTTCTCGCCTCGATGATCGAGCATCGATTTCATAATTCCCTCGGCCATGGGTGATCTACAAGTATTACCTGTGCAAACCATGATTATATTGAATTTAGTATCATTCAAACCGCTTCTCCAAAAGCATCGAGAATTTCGATCGATGGAATCGCGCCGTCGCGAAGTATTTTCGGTTCTCCCGCCTCGAGCTTGACAACGGTAGACGGTATACCCACCAGCCGGGTGGGGAAATCAAAAACGCAATCGGCCTTTTCTACAATTAACGGATCAACATCCTCCATTTTCCTGGGAGCCGGTTTACCGTGAAAATTAGCGCTTGTGGCGGCCAATGGCACTCCGGCCTTCTCTATTATTTTACGAAGAAGATCGAAATCCGGCATTCTTAATCCGACGCTGTTACCCTCACCGCAACATGGAAAACTGTTTTCCGACGACATAACAATAGTCAGCCCTCCCGGCCAGAAACGGGAAATAAGAATTTTGCTGAAACGGCTTTTGAGAACTTTAAGCGTCTCGAGTTGTTTTTCTGACGAAATCAATACGGCAAACGGAGTCGATTCCTTGATCTCTTTTATGGCCCGCAATCTGGCAATACCTTCTTCGGAATCGAATCGGCACCCAATTCCGATCACGGTGTCGGTTGGGAACAGCATTATATCGCCCTTTTTTACACATTTCGCGAATTTCGCGATATTTACTTTTCCGCTCACAGAGAGGTCCCCCTTTATTGAATTCTGATCCTCACCAACCAGGCATTTCGATAGCCGAAATCTTTCACTTTTTCCAGCAATGCCTCCGCCTCCTCCAGGTTAGCGCAGTTGCCTATACGAACCTTATAATACGGAGGCTTATAATCGGTAATTGTTTCCTCGTCGAATAACGGAGCGACCGATTGCTCGAATTCAAATGCCTCCTCGCTTGATTTCGACGCGAAAACCTGGACAGCAAAAATCTCCTCTATCTCCTGGTCACTTGAAATATACTCGGGCAGGGAAATTATTGTGCTTTCCTCTTTGAGAGTATCGTCCGCGGCCGCGACATCGGAGGTAATCACATCTCTATCTCCGGCAAAACCCATGAGGTTATAACGCGATTCTTTTGTCGTCCTGCGGTCTTCAAGAGCCTCAGGTGAATTCGGAACTCTATAACGGTTGCAGGAAATCATCCCGAACAATGCCGTTATCTGTATCAAAAAAAGGATTCTAAAGGTATTTTTCATATTTTTCGTTCTCGGAGAGGTTTGACAACAGTTCCTTTATCTCCCCAACCTTCGTTTTATGCGCTACCATGACGATATCCCCGGTCCTCACTATAACCAGATCGGAAACTCCGAATCCGACTATAACGCCTTTAGCATCATTTACGACAATATTCTCAAAACTCTCGTCGAGCAGAATATCCCCGACAGCCACGTTGTTCTCGTTGTCGCTTCTGTGTATACGGTCCATTGCCAGCCACGACCCGATATCGTCCCACCTGATATCCCCTCTCATAGTCAGCACGTTAGAGGCTTTTTCCATTATTGCAAAATCGATGGAGATGCTCGTACATTCACAATACAGTTTCTCCCTGGCCGCCATGATATTGTCTCCGTCGATTTCGGACATATAATCGACCAGGCAGTTATAAATATCGGGTTCGTATTTCTCTAAGGCTTTCAATATCGAATCAGCGCGCCAGATGAACATGCCTGAATTCCAGAGATGCTGACGATCAAGATAATATTCCTGGGCTTTCACGGGGCTCGGTTTCTCCTTGAACCTTTTTACATCATAGAACTTAATACCGGCAATAGAACTGAATTCGTCGCCGAGTTCGATATATCCATACGCGGTTTCGGCGCGGTTGGGCACGACACCTATGGTCAGAAGATGATCGCCTCGGGCGGCCATCTCAGAACCTGCCTTAAGAAGAGAAATCAATTTCTCCCTGGGAGCAATAAGATGATCCGATGATAGGACGACCATGACACCATCGGGGTCTTCCTTGATAATATGAGCGGCGGCCAGCCCGATAGCCAAACAGGTATTCTTGCCCTCCGGCTCGAGCAGAAAGTTGTCATCGGAAAGATAGGAAACCACTCCCTTTATTTTATCCTTCAAGTGATCGCCGGTTACGACTATTATTTTTTCCCTGGCGATAAAATCATCGAGGCGGCCGATCGTCTCCTCTATCATAGTTTTATCCGACGTCAGTTTGAGCAATTGCTTAGGGTGTTCGTGACGTGATAAAGGCCAGAATCTCTCGCCGCGTCCACCGGCGAGTATTACGCCGTAAATCATTTAAAAAACCTCATTTCCTATGATTCACCGAGGGGTTCGCTTTTATGTAGAAACAGGTGCCGCTTGATTTTTTTCGTGGAGGTCTTCTCGAACTCCTCTTC
>JAZGHS010000058.1:0-9936 GCA_036481315.1 Candidatus Zixiibacteriota bacterium
AGTAATGACGATCTCCGTTTCGGGATTAATGCCGGCTGAACGCAATGGCAAATGATTTTCCGCTATTTTGGATTTCAATTTCTCCATCAAATTATGATCGGCCGTTACGCCGTATGAATACGACTTGATATTTTGAGCCTCTATTAAGAGATCGGGTGAAATATCAGGAGTTATCGATTCCAGGTCTATCAATTCCACACCCCGGGACTCCAGCCGCTTCCGGATAAATTTCATGGGACCGAGAGCGGGGCCCGGTATCTTCCACAAGCGCTGCGCTTTATCTATCACACTTTTCATCTTTTAGCCGCCGAACTCGATTTCGCTTAAAATATCCTCGCGTTTCGCTAATTCGAGCAAATGGATGGTTTCCTTCTCGGATAATAGCCCCGCCCCACCGGCCCGCTCAGCTAAAAAGAGGATATTGGCAAACCGCTCTACCGATTCCATACGGTTGAATGCCTCCTCGCACGATTTCCCCAGCGTAACAACGCCGTGCGACCGCAATAAAAAAGCGTCGTAACGATCGAGAGAGGATCTCAAATTCTCAGCAATCCGAGCCGAGCCGGGCGGCGCGTATTCAACGAGCGGAACGGCTCCGAGAGTACTCACTATCTCGGGCAAAACGGATTTGGAAAGAGCCCTGCCTGCCACGGCGAACGCGGTAGCGTAAACAGGATGCGCGTGGCATACGGCGATTATGTCGGGACGATGCTTATACGCGGCCAGATGTAGTTTGATTTCGGACGATGGTTCTCTTTCGCCCTCTAAAACGTTACCGTCAATATCGCAAATTACTATATCCGACTGTTTGAGATAACCCTTGTTGGCGCCCGACGGAGTTATCATGATACGGCCGTCAGACAATCTCGCCGAGAGATTACCCTCTGTCGCGCATATATAATTTCGCTCGTATAACCGTTTACCGAAATCGGTTATTTCCGACGCAATTTTTTCTGTTTCGCTCAAGAGAATCTCCCGTATAGGGATTAATAATTCAAAATCATTTCAACCTGGCCGATTCTCCCGAAACGAGAATGGCCGTAGCCACAGCGTGCTCTTTAGAATGAGAAAGAGAGATTAGAATTTTCTTATCCCCGATATGATCGCGAATGGACTTACCCAGTCTCACCTTCGGCTGACCGGAAGGATCGTTGACGACCTCCACCGACGTCCACTTAACACCATCGGCAAAACCGGTGCCTACCGCCTTGAACACAGCCTCCTTGACCGCGAACCGGGCGGCAAAAGACATGATAGGGTTGATCTTCGAAAGACAATATTGAATCTCCCACGGCGTAAACACCCTCGAGGTGAAGCGTTCCCCGAAACGGTTAATCGCCGCTTCAATCCTATGAGTTTCAACCAGATCAATGCCTACCGATTCGATCATAAAATCACCTGGCGCAATATAGCTGTGTGGTTATTAAATGTCAAAAGCTTAATGGAAAAGAGTGGATGAATATCGCCTGAGTTATTAAAATCGATATCTTTTCGGGAATTTCGCCCGGACTAAAATCCCAAATGTATCCCGAACGCAAATTTATGGTCGCTTCGACTACGGATCGATTGATCGTCATAAGGCCAAAATCGTAAATAAACAATAAGTACGCCTTTATTCCCATAGAAGGTGGAATTGAAGCTCAACCTGTGCTGTCTTTTGATATCGTTATCGGTATTCAAAACCCAGAGGTTGGCCATTTCGATATCCCCGCCCCATCTACCGTGTCGGAGCAGCCGATATCTGATATCCGTATTCAGGTTAAACTTGTAATCGTGATGTTTCTGAAAACTTCCGCCGCGCGGCCCGAAAAAAGAAACCAGCAGATAATAATCCAGCTTGTTTTCCCAGAGACCACTCTTTTGGTCCGGTTCCGGTTTGTGATATTTGTATTTAGGAAGATAACCGAGCGAGCCGAACCCCAATCGCGGTGAATTCCAGTAAACCGAATTGTCTCCCCAACGGTCGATATCGTGGAAGCAATCGTGATGCATCTGGGCCTCAAAAAAATAATTATCCATCTCTATCCTACCGGCGAATCCGAATGACCAGTGAGCGCGGGTCGGGTCGAAAACCATGTTGGAGTTGAATTTGCGCCCCATATGCGTCTCTTTAAAAAGATCGATCATGAAATAGAATCGTTTATACCTGAACGTCTCAACGCTGACGTTAAGTTCAGTATCGATGAAATAATTCGCGTCCTGCTCGAAATATAGATAAGACCTGATATCTCCATGTCCCTCGAACAGAACTTCGAAATCCTCACCCGCCGCGGCCCATGTCGTGAAAAGAACGATGATCGATGTTATTGTCGTAAGCGTTCGCATTATCAATCCCCTCTTCTCATTGGACACCTGCTCATACCCGACAGATCGACAAAGAATTACTATTTCTGAATAACAATTTCCCTGACAGTCTGGCCTCTCCGCATAAAAAAACGCCGCCTGTACAGCGGCGTTTCGAACGACACGTGTATTCAAATCTTAAAAATCTTTTTCCGTCCGTTTATCACGTTCTTGGTGGCGTTACGGGTATCAACCACGAGCGACGATTGGTCCACTATCCATTGATAGTTGAAATTGGAATGATCTGTGATAATAGCCGCGCAATCGGCCGCCTTCAACGCTTTTTCGTTTAAGTGAACGGCCTTCATGATTGGCCCCAAATCCATATGTATCTCCGGGACATACGGATCGCAATAGCTAACTTTGGCGCCCTTCTCCTGCAACAGCTTGATAACATCCAGCGAAGGCGATTCTCTCAAATCGGATACATCCTTTTTGTAGGAAACGCCTAAGACGAGTATTTTCGCGCCGTTTATCGAGATTCGTTTGGTATTCAATGCGGTTGCTATTTTCTCCACCACAAACTCCGGCATCCGTGAGTTAATATCGCCGGCCAACTCGATAAATCGGGCATAATAGTTCAGCGATTTCAGTTTCCAGGAGAGATAATGCGGGTCGATCGGAATACAATGCCCTCCGAGACCCGGCCCCGGATAGAAACGCATGAATCCGAAAGGCTTGGTCGCGGCGGCGTCGATAACCTCCCAAGTGTCGATACCGAGCCGATCGCACATCAACGCGACTTCGTTTACCAAGGCTATATTTACCGAACGAAACGTATTCTCCAGAAGCTTGACCATCTCGGCCGCTTTAGTGGACGTCACCGGGACAACCTGGACTATCACCTGTTCATAGAACGTCCGGGCGATTTTAAGACAATTCGATGTCGTTCCACCTACAATCTTGGGAGTGTTCTGTGTCGTATATTTCGGATTTCCGGGATCGACTCGCTCTGGCGAAAAGG
This sequence comes from Candidatus Zixiibacteriota bacterium, assembly GCA_036481315.1. Taxonomy (GTDB): domain Bacteria; phylum Zixibacteria; class MSB-5A5; order UBA10806; family UBA10806; genus JAZGHS01. The sequence goes on from JAZGHS010000058.1 coordinate 3,308, forward strand.
CTAAAAAGAAATCTTTCCCGACCTTCAAACCCGATTCCTCGAGTTTAGGCTTGATCAATTCCTCGGTTGTCCCCGGATAGGTTGTCGATTCCAGCACCACCAGCTGACCCTTGTGAATACGTTTGGCAATCTGGGTGGTAGCGTCGAGAATAAACGAGACATCCGGATCCTTGGTTTTATTCAACGGTGTCGGCACACAGATTATAACAACGTCGGTATGTTTTAACGCCGTGAAATCGGATGTACAGTAAAGCCGTTTTAGATCGATAAGCTCCTTAACATCGGAATCCTTGATATCGTCGATATCCGATTTGCCGGCATTTACGGTCTTCACCTTCTTCTCTGAGATATCGATTCCGGTGATTTTGAAGCCTACTCTTCCGAACTCGATGGCCAGTGGTAGGCCGACATAACCCATCCCTATTATGGCCATTGTCGCTGAGCGATCTTTTATCTTCTTCTCAAGTTGTCCGACCAGTCCCTCGCCGCGTTTGGCCGGACGTTTTGTTTTAACTTTTGTTTTTTTCGATTTAACGGGCATTTGTACTCCAGAATAAACTCAATCTATCATCTAAGAACTATATCGACAGGCATTACATTTCCTCAATAAGATGGTTATGCCAAGATTTCAACGAATCGCGCAAGGTTTTCTCTATGGGGATTTTCGGCCCCCATCCGGTATCGGCTTTCAAAAGCTCGTAGGAACCGGTGAGAATAGGGATATCGATCGGACGTAATCGCGATTTGTCGCTGGTAACCTCGAATTTTTTATTTACCATGGTCTGGTACTTCTCTAAAAGATCGGACAGCTTGTATCCCTTAGCGGAGCAGACATTATACGGCTTGCCCGGCTGACCTTTTTCTATAATATCGAGATACGCTCGCACAATGTCGCGAACATCGGTATAATCACGCTGGACTTTGATATTGCCGACTTTCAATATTGGCGGCGCAAGGCCGAGTTCAATCTTAGCTATCTGTAAAGCCCAATCCGAGAGCACTGCCACCGTCTTTTGTCCCGGTCCGGAATGCGAAAAAGCACGGGCGATATAGACCGGCATCTGGTAGGCCCGGTGATACTGTCGGGCCAGCAGGTCCACCGACGCTTTACTGACAGCGTAAGGGTTGATCGGATTCATAGGATGATCCTCGCCGACCGGACATTCCTCTGGTTTCAGGCGGCCGTATACCTCCGACGAGGATATGACCAAAGTCTTTACCGGGAAATCGAGCTTACTAACAGTTTCGAGCAGGATAAGAGTCCCTATGAGGTTAGCGGAAAAAGTTTCCAGCGGATTTTCGAATGAGAGTTTTACCGACGATTGCGCCGCTAAGTGAAACAGACAATCAGGTTTGAATTCGGTTAAGGCTTTGGAGACTATATCTTCGTCGCGAAGATCTCCTTTATACACCTTGACCGGTTTTTCGCCGATCGCGACGTTGAAATCCTTATCGTCAGCGTCAAGCCCGGCAACCTCGTCGCCGCGTTCCAGCAATAGCCGGGTCATATGTCCGCCGACAAACCCTCGTATGCCTGTGATGAGTGCTTTCATGTCAGCTCGCTTTTCCCAGCCTCTTCATATCCGCGTCAACCATTATCCTAATCATCTGTTCGAACGTTACCTCCGGCTCCCAGCCGAGGATTTTCTTCGCTTTCGACGAATCACCCAGCAGCGTATCAACCTCCGCCGGACGGACAAACCTCGGATCTTTGACAACATGATCTTTGTAATCTAAATCGAGATGGGCGAAAGCAACCTCGCACAAATCGCCCACCGAATGATTTTTGCCCGTGGCGATAACGAAATTCTCAGGGGTATCGTGCTGAACCATCAGCCACATAGCCCGCACGTAATCGCCCGCGTAGCCCCAGTCGCGTTTGGCGTCGAGATTGCCCAGAGCGAGTTTCTCTGTCATTCCAAGCTTGATTCGCGCGGCGCCATCGGTGATCTTCCGTGTAACGAACTCCAACCCCCGTCGAGGCGACTCGTGATTGAAGAGAATTCCGGAGACCGCGAATATATTGTACGACTCACGATAATTAACGGTGATAAAATGCCCGTAAACCTTAGCCACGCCATATGGACTGCGAGGATAGAACGGGGTTTTTTCCGTCTGCGGCACTTCCATAACCCGTCCGAACATCTCCGACGATGATGCCTGGTAAAATTTGATCTTGGTGTCTACATGCCTGATCGCCTCCAAAATCTTGGTAACTCCTAAAGCGTCGAACTCGCCGGTGAGTATCGGTTGTTTCCACGATGTCGGTACGAACGATTGCGCGGCTAAGTTGTAGATCTCGTCCGGCCTGATTTCATCGATAAGCGTAAGCATCGAAAGCTGATCCAAAAGATCGCCGTGCACCAGAGTAATCTTGTCGGTAATATGATCGATACGTTCGAAACTCTCGGTGGAACTTCGCCGCACCATACCGTAAACATCATACCCGTTCTCCAGAAGCAATTCCGCAAGGTATGAACCGTCCTGGCCGGTTATCCCTGTAATCAACGCTTTCATCTAAAATCCTTCCATCAAAAGGCTCAAAATATAGTTGCTTCTGTCGCAATGTCAATCAATATAAAAAGCTCCGTATTCTCATCGACTTTCCCGCATTGATTAATTAATACGCGAAAAAGAGTGCAAAGATCCCAGCTCGATCATTTTGACCCGTTTAACCAGTTGCCTTTCAGGTCGTTGTGGGGCGAGATTAATTGGGGCCATTACGGGATTAAACTTGAATTTCCGACTAAAATTCGGTATATTTTGAATCTGTCGGGGATATGCGAAAACCCGGCGTATAAGAACATGAAAGGTTAAGAGTTTTGTCCGGAGAACCTCAAAAAATCGGCGGCTTCATCCTGGAAGCATTGAACAGGATGGGAGTTTCGGATCGGCTGAAAAAACAACAGGCGGTAACCGGTTGGAGTGAAATTGTCGGAGAGAAAATCGCCGCCCAAACCGAAGCGTTGAGAATCGATGGAGATACGTTGGTGGTGAAAGTACATCAGGCGGTTTGGAGACAACAGTTGCAGTTTCTAAAAGACGATCTTCTGACGAAGCTTAAAAAGGAATTAGAAGGGGATATCAAGGATATCCGCTTTTTATAGGATTACAACAATGAACGGAGAAGAAATGAACAAGGATACGGTCCCGGCCGGAGGACATCATTACGATGCCGCGACGATACAGGTATTAAAAGGGCTTGAGGCGGTGCGTCGTCGCCCGGCAATGTATATAGGCGATATCGGCAACCGAGGACTTCATCATCTGGTATACGAGGTGGTTGATAATTCGGTTGACGAATCCATGGCCGGGTTTTGCGAGGAAATCAAAGTCGCCATCAACAACGATAATTCTGTGACGGTGGAGGATGACGGCCGCGGTATCCCCGTAGACGAGCATCCGACACAGAAAAAGCCCGCACTGGAAGTGGTTATGACCACTCTGCACGCCGGCGGTAAGTTCGATCATGATACATACAAGGTCTCCGGCGGCCTGCACGGCGTTGGCGTATCTGTTGTTAACGCTCTCTCCGAATGGTGCGAGGTCGAGGTTTGTCGTGACGGAGTTGTTTATTATCAGAAATACGAATTCGGCGGAGCGGTTACGCCTGTGAAAAAAACCGGCAAGAGTGCTAAAAGCGGCACAACAACCACTTTTTTCCCCGACGGGACCATATTTCAGAAAATCGTTTTCTCATATGATACCCTCGCTTCACGTCTCCGAGAGCTTGCCTTCCTGAACCAGGGCTTGAAAATAGTCCTTACCGACAAACGCGAGGGCGAGGAAAAAACGGAGACATTCCGCTACAAAGGCGGCCCCAGCGATTTTGTGAAATACCTAAATGAAAACAAGAAAGTTCTACATCCCAAACCGGTCTATTTCCGCAAAGAGCGCGAGGGCACCGATGTCGAAATAGCTTTCCAATACACTGACGCTTACTCCGAGAACATATTCAGCTACGTCAACAATATCAACACCATCGAGGGCGGCTCGCATTTGGTAGGATTCAAAGCCGCGCTGACTCGCACAGTCAATAATTACGCGACGAAAAGCAAACTCCTTAAAAACGGCGATCAATCGTTGACCGGAGAGGATGTCAGGGAGGGGATGACCGCCATTCTCTCGGTTCGGGTATCGGATCCCCAGTTCGAGGGACAGACCAAGACCAAGCTGGGCAATTCCGAGACCAAGGGGATTGTCGAATCGATAGTCGGCGAGATGCTCGGTTCATTTTTAGAGGAAAATCCACCCATCGCGAAAAAAATAATAGAAAAATGCGTCTTTGCGGCCCGATCTCGTGACGCCGCCCGCAAGGCGCGCGATCTCGTACGACGTAAATCGGCGCTCGAATCGGGGGCGTTGCCCGGCAAACTTGCCGATTGCTCCCTGCGTGAACCGGAACTATGCGAGATATTCATCGTAGAGGGTGACTCGGCGGGCGGTTCGGCCAAGCAGGGACGTGACCGCAAATACCAGGCGATTCTCCCTTTGAAGGGCAAAATCCTCAACGTGGAAAAAGCGAGGCTCGATAAAGCTCTTGGCAACGAGGAGATTCGCACGTTGATCCTGGCCCTTGGCGCCGGATCGGGCGAGGATCTCGATGTCGCCAGCGTACGTTACGGCAAGGTTATTATCATGACTGACGCGGATATCGACGGATCGCATATCCGCACATTACTCTTAACATTCTTCTACCGCTACATGAACCCGCTGGTCGATGCCGGCATGGTTTATGTCGCTCAACGCCCGCTTTACCGTGTGAAGAAGGGTAAGCAGGAGGCCTACGCCTACGACGACGAGGAACGCGATCGTTTGATCGAGCGTATGGGCAAACAGGGCATACATCTGACACGTTACAAAGGTCTCGGCGAGATGAACCCCGATCAGCTCTGGAAGACCACCATGAACCCGGAAACCCGGATCTTGAAACGTATCGATTCGGAGAACGGGGCGGAGGCGGATAAAATTTTCACTACGCTCATGGGCGACGTTGTCGAGCCGCGCCGCAAGTTCATCGAGGAACACGCCAAATACGCCAACGTTGATATGTAGTCTATAGATTATTACGTGCCCGGCAGACGTCCTCGTCTGCCGGGAAATACCGAGATTTATGAGGCAGACCGAGAGGTCTGTCGCCCACGAAATCGCCGATTATCTGAGCGGCAGGTCTCGGGCAATCCTGCCTACCTCTTGTACCTATCCTTCAGCCTTTTCATTTCCTTAACCATGCTTGCGAATTTTTTCCCTCTCAGTCTCTCCGTATGCGCCTGTTTCCCAATTTTCCTGATCTCGAGCCGCTCGATCTCCCTATGCATCTTCAGATAATTTTTATAACGTCCCTTGTCCAATTCTCCGGCCGATAGGGCTTCCTGAATAACACAACCCGGTTCGTTTTCGTGCTTGCAATCGCCGAATCGGCATCCGGACGCCAACTCCTCGATATCGTCGAAAGCTTTGGAGAGACCGTCCTCATCGCCCCACATCTCGATCTCCCTCATACCCGGAGTGTCGATTAGCACACCGCCTTCCGGAAGAATGATTAACTCGCGATAGGTGGTGGTATGACGTCCTTTCTTATCATAATCGCGAACGTCCCCGGTTTTCTGTCTGTCGTGTCCGAGAAGACTATTTATCAATGTGGATTTGCCGACGCCCGATGATCCCAAAAACGAAATGGTTATACCCTTCCCGAAATATTCCCGGATACGATCTAATCCATCATTACTGACCGCGCTTACCGGGTGCACCGGAACTCCTATAATAGTCGATTCAACCTCCGATACCACCTGATCTAATTCCTCGCAGAGATCGCTTTTATTCAGGATTATCACCGGCGATGCGTCGGAATCCCAGGTTACGGCAACATATCGCTCGAGCCTTCGTAAATTGTATTCACCATCCAGCCCGGCTACAATAAAGGCCATGTCGATATTGGCCGAAAGCACCTGTTCGTCGGTTTCGCCCCCGCCCATTACCGCCTTACGCGAAAACTTGCTTTTGCGCGGTAGTATCCGATGGATAACCGCGCTCGTTTCATCCTCCGTATGAGCAATCGCTACCCAGTCGCCAATTGTGGGAAAATCGGCCTTAGAAGAGGTTTCATAACGGAATTTCCCCGATACTTCGGCCTGGAACTCGCCTGTTTCGCAAAAGATTACGTATCTGTCTTTCTGCTGTACGGCAATTCTCGCCGGAATCAGGGAATCGTCTTTGTTTTTATCGAAATGTTGTTCGAGATGGTCGTTCCAACCTAAATCTATCAAATTCATTTTGTTTTCCTTTTCGCTCGAATATCCACTATTCTTTAACTGTCAATAATACTGTCTCAGGCCAAAAAAAGGCCCTCTCACGTTGAGAAGGCCATCTATACTAAAAAATAGCGGTTTAGCTAACGACTTCTCGCCCGGAGACATAATACAGGAATATGCTTATAATCGACAATCATCTGTAAACGCCTCCTTCCCGGCTTCAAAGTTCGTTTAATAATATTACGATCTTAAAAGAAATATGTTACGGTTTTTCGATCCTGTCAAGCGGAGAATTTCGGCAACATTCATAATCAATTCTCTGAAAACCCCTCAGAATATATTTCCCCCCCCTTTTCTCCTTGCCAAAACCAAATTGCG
>JAZGHS010000059.1:0-8962 GCA_036481315.1 Candidatus Zixiibacteriota bacterium
GAAAGCGATCAAATCAAGGGAAAAGTTTTAGGATATCCTCGATTTCGGCCCGAATTTCCCCTAAGAGAGCCCGTACCTTTCCGGTTTTAGGATCTACTCCCGCTTCAGCGCTTTTCTGTTTGAGGAGATTCCTGGCGCCCTCGATCGTGTAGCCGTCCTCATGAAGTAGCCGCTTGATCCGCATAACCCGCTCGATATCTTTAGCCTGGTAAGTTCTGTTGCCGGCACGGTTCTTTTTAGGTTTGAGTTTGGGGAATTCTTTTTCCCAGAACCGCAAAACATACGGCTCTTCGCCGACCATCTCGGCTACCTCGGAGATCGAATAGTAAATTTTCCCTTGCAGATTCTTACTCATGTTTCCCTCCACTTTTTCGTATGCCGTGGGGGTCGATTCGAGTGATCCTGGTTTCGAGACCACCCTCATACAGAATAATGTCCATCTTATCGTCAACTGCGACCTTACGGAAACTTGTCACGGGTTTCCCTTCCTGATCGCGGCAGTATGAATAGCCCCGTTTCATCACCGCTGTTGGAGAGACCATCTCGAGTTTTTCGCCGACGATGCGATATTTATTTTCAAACGCGCGCATTCTGTGATCCATGTTCAAGCTCAACCGATGAGTTAGATCATCACAACGTTGCGATCTCTGGGCGATAATCTCAGCCGGTTTGCGAAGACCGTACCGGGAACCAATCTGTTCCAATTGAGATTTGTGGCCGTCCAATAACTGCTTCAATACAGACAGCATGGCGTTATCTGCCCCAAGGACACGTTCTGTCAATGATTCGCCGTCGGGGACAGCTATCTCCGCGGCGGCCGAGGGCGTCGGGGCTCGGAGGTCGGCGACGAAGTCGGAGATCGCGAAATCGATCTCATGACCGACCGCCGAGATTATCGGGATTTTTGATTTGTATACAGATCGGGCGACAACTTCCTCGTTGAAAGCCCAGAGGTCCTCCAGCGATCCCCCTCCCCTGCCAACTATCAGAAGATCGGCGAGATTATGTTTGTTAAACCCATCGATAGCATCGGCGATCTTTTGGGCGGCTCCCTCTCCCTGTACAGAAACCGGCCATAGAATAATCTTCACCCATGGTGCGCGTCGACGGGTAATATTGAGGATATCCCGTATTGCCGCTCCCGTTGGTGACGTTACCACGCCTATTGTCTGAGGAAATTCGGGGATCGCGATCTTATGCTCGGGATCGAACAACCCTTCGGCGGCAAGTTTTGCTTTGAGTTGTTGAAAAGCAAGTTCCAGCTCCCCTATACCAGCCGGTAATAGCGAGGTAACGATGAACTGGTATTGCCCCGATTTTTCATAAACAGTTATCTGCCCGCTAGCTTTGACTTTCATCCCGTCCTGGGGTTCGAACTGGAGCCGTTTTCCGGCCCAGCGCCAGATTACGGATCTGAGTTGAGCATCCTGATCTTTAAGAGTAAAATAACGATGACCGGATGAATGTTTGATATAATTAGAGATCTCGCCCTCTACCCATATTCTCGGGAATGAGCCCTCTAAGATCTGTTTGATCTGTTTAGTTAATTCCGATATCGAATATATTTTATCAGCCATAATCTATTCTATTTTGTTTCGAAGTTTACAGGCTTTCAACGTATTTTTTAAAAGGGAGGCAATAGTCATGGGACCGACTCCACCGGGTACGGGCGATATAGCCCCGGCTACATCTTTAACCGAATCAAAATCGACATCGCCCACAACTCGTTTGCCTTTGGGATGAGTGGGATCATCGATCTGATTGGTGCCGACATCGATAACAATCGCTCCCGATTTGATCATGTCACCCGTCAGGAATCGAGCTTTACCCATAGCAACCACTATAATATCGGCGTTTTTAGTATGCGATACAATATCTTTCGTGCCGGTATGACAGATCGTGACAGTGGCGTTCGCCTTGGGAGACTTATTGGCAAGCATAGCGGCCAGCGGTTTTCCAACTAACAATCCCCGTCCGAGAATAACGACATTTTTCCCGTTCGGATTATTGCCGGATCTATCGAGTAGTTCTAATATTCCCATCGGGGTTGCCGGTTCGAAAGCGGGACGACCGGCCAGCACAAGCCCCTGGTTTACCGGGTGGAAACCGTCGACATCTTTACCCGGATCGATTTTTAATGTGATAGCGGCTTCGTCCAGATGATCGGGTAATGGCGATTGAACCAGGATACCGTCGATATCATCCCTCCGATTCAGATCCTCAACGAGATCCAGAAGCTCTTCTTGCGAAAGGGAATTATCTTTGGTAATAACGTCGGAATAAATTCCGACTTTCGCGCAGGCGTTGGCTTTCATTTTCACATATAAAGCCGACGCGGGATTATCGCCGATCAAAACAGCGGCCAGCCCCGGGACGATACCCTTCTCTTTAAGGGCGGTCACCTCAACTTTTAATTCTGCTTTTATATTCCTGGAAATTATTTTGCCGCTGATTATTTCGGCGGGCATTTAGAATCTCTCCTGCTTCTTTTCGGAATTATTCTCGTTTTTTATCGGCTTAAAAATCCGTTCGATAGACGTTGTCTTGCCAGTCGCGGGATCGATATCCAGAACCACCGCCGCGAACCGGATATCTTTTTGCGCCACAGTGAATCGGTTAGGCATACCCCTTGTGATTCTATATAGCGCGTCCTGAACCTCAATTCCGATAACCGATTCATACGGTCCGGTCATGCCGACATCGGTTATATAACCTGTTCCTCCCGGGAATATACGTTCGTCGGCAGTCTGCACATGTGTATGAGTACCGACAACGGCCGATACTCTACCGTCGAGATACCATCCCAGGGCCTGTTTTTCCGACGTCGCCTCGGCGTGAAAATCTACTATTATATTATTAACCTTACCCTTAATCTCGCCGAGGATTTTATCGATAGTCTGGAATGGGCAATCTATATTCCACATGAACGTACGTCCCTGCATATTGATCACGGCGATACGTTCACCATCGTTGGTATCGAAAATATTATATCCCGATCCGGGCGCCCCGGCAGGATAATTCGCCGGCCGTAGAAGCCGGGGTTCGGATTCGAAGTAGGAGTAGATCTCCTTTTTATCCCAAATATGATTTCCGCTGGTCTGGCAATCGACCCCGATAAACGAGAGTTTTTGGGATATCTCTTTGGTAAGACCGAATCCTCCCGCCGCGTTTTCGACATTGGCGATTATAAAATCGTAGTGAACATGATTCCGTCGGCAATGGGCGAGATGAGCCTCGAGACATTGCCTGCCCGGTTTGCCATTAAGATCGCCTACGAATAAAACTTTCAATCTTTTCCTTTCGAGAAAACGAATTTAAAAGCCGGTACGGCACCTTGACGTCCACACTCGTAACATTGTTACCTGGCATAATCGACCGTTCTGACCTCTCTGATCACGGTTACTTTAATCTGTCCCGGGTATTCCATTTCCGATTCTATTTTCCTGGCGATCTCGCCGGCGAGGTTCGCGCTTGCGGCATCGTTCATCTGCTCCGATTCTACAATTACCCTTATCTCACGTCCCGCCTGAATAGCATAAGCTTTACCTACGCCCTTGAAACCGTCGGCCATCTCCTCCAATTTTTCCAGACGCTTGATATAACCCTCGAGAGTCTCGCGTCTGGCGCCGGGACGAGCCCCGGAGATAGCGTCCGCGCCCTGAACCAAAACTGCGTAAGGTGTCTCCATCGGGACATCCTCATGGTGACTGGCTATGGCATTGAGCACGGTATCGTTTTCGTTGAATTTAGAGGCGAATTCGACACCTAGAGCGGTGTGTGTGCCCTCGGTCTCCCTGTCGATCGCTTTACCGATATCGTGGAGGAGACCCGAGCGTTTGGCGATGTTACCGTCGAGATCGAGTTCAGCGGCCATTATCCCGCATAGGATAGCGACCTCTTTTGAGTGCTGAAGCACGTTTTGTCCATAGCTGGTTCTGAAATGAAGTTTCCCGAGAAGGTAGACAACCTCGGGATGTACACCATGAACGCCGACATCGAAACATGCCTGCTCGCCGGTTTCGCGGATGATAACCTCCATCTCTTTTTCAGCCTTACCGGCAACTTCCTCGATACGCGACGGATGTATACGGCCGTCGATGATAAGCTTTTCGAGCGTCATTCTTGCCACTTCGCGTCTAATAGGATCATACCCCGAGAGGATAACCGCCTCCGGCGTATCGTCAACTATAACATCGATACCGGTCGCGGTCTCGAAAGAGCGGATATTCCTGCCCTCCCTGCCGATAATCCTGCCCTTCATTTCGTCGGATGGAAGGTTTACGACGGAGACACACGATTCGGCGGTGTAATCAGAGGCGCATCGCTGAATAGCCTGGATGATTATATTTCTGGCCTCCTTCTCGGCGGTTCGCTCGGCATCGTCTTTTATTTCCTTTATCATCATGGCGGCATCGCGACGCGCTTCGGCCTCGAGGTTGGTGATAAGAAGCTTTTTAGCTTCTTCGGATGTCATCCCCGCTATCTTCTCAAGTTTGATATTTTGCTCATTGATCAGGTGTTCGAGATCTCTATCTTTGGTCTCGACCGCCTTTTCCTTGATCCCGAGCAATCTCTCCCTTTGTCCGACATCCTTTTCCTTATTAGTGAGGATATCGACTTTTCTGTTGAGGTTAATTTCCTTGTTGGCGAGATTCCGCTCGAGGTTAGCGATTTCTTCCTTGCGAGCCTGAGTTTCTTTATCGAATCTCTGTTTAGATTTAAACCACTCGTCCTTGGCCTCGAGCATCAACTCTTTTTTCTTGATTTCGGCCGATTTCTCGGCTTCGGCGATGATCTTGGATGCCAGATTTTCAGCGTTTGCGATCCTGCCTTCGCCGGTCCTGCGAGATATCATAAGACCGATGACGAAAGCGAGGATGGCGATAGCTGCCCCGACCACGTAATAAATTGGTTCCATTGTTCCTCCAGAACGGGGCGAGCGTTTATCTTAAAGTATTTCGGAAAGCTTCTGAGTGAGCCGGATAACCACCTTTTCCGAATCGGACTCTTCAGGATTATTCGTATCGGACCTGAAAAGTTCGTCGGTAATGTTCAACGCGGCCAGTACGGCCACGCGATTTTCCGACGCATTCGGGAAATTCTCGGCAACCTCGCGCATTCTCGAGTCGAGAAAATCAGCGGCTTTATTTATATAATCCGGATCGACCTCCGAGACAATACTGTATTCTCTACCGAAGATCGTAACTTTCACTTTAGCTTTTTCCAACACAACGCCCGCTATATATTCAATTCCAACTATCCTCCAGGGCCGCCAGTTTGCCGGTGAGTTTTTTCAGCCTCTTCCTAATCTCACGGCTGTCAAAACCTGCATCGGATTTCAGGGACCCGGAAAATTCGTTTCTAAGTTGTTTCTTGTACTCTTCTATTTCCTTTTTGAAATCCTCCAATTGTCGTTTTAGAGATTGGTTTTCTGATTCCAATTTCTCCTTTTCTTTTCTAAGATCGACCACGAGACTTACAGCCCGCTCGATTTTATTCTCCAGTTCAAGTAATACTTCAGAATTCATATTATATCAACTTCTTAATGTCGCTCCGTGCTCTTCTTCGAGAGCGCCGGATATTTTTTTATGCATTTCGTCAACTTCCTCGTCGGTAAGGGTTCTGTCGGGACGTCTGTATTTGATGCCGAAAGCAAGGCTTTTTTTGCCCTTATCTATATTCTTGCCTTTATAAAGATCGAAAATCCAGACTTCGTCCACGAGGCCGCCGCCGCTTTCGGTAATCGTCTTTTTGATATCATCGGACTTAACAGAATCCGCGACTACGATGGCTATATCCCTGTCTGCCGACGGGAACCGGGCCAGCTGGATTGCCTCCAGCGATTGGGGGACCATCCGGACGATAATATCGAAATCCAACTCTGCCATGAAAACATCCGTCTTGATATCGGCGATGGAGCCTCCTTTTTTGGAAAGCTTACCTATGTACCCCACGGCGATATTATTAATATATACCTCGAATGACCGTGTTTGTTCGAAAGCAAAATGGGACGCGGGTCTCAATTCCACATTCCCCAAATTAAGGAAATCGGCCAGATTCTCAATGGCCCCCTTTAGCGAGAAAAGATCCCGCGCCCTGGGCTTACTATCCCAGAAAATCGGAGATTCTAATCCGGTTTGAGCGATAATCAAGGCGGTTTTTTGTTCGGGAAGCTTACCATCAGCGCTTAGGCTATAATAATTGCCAATCTCAAATAGAAAGAGATCGTTCTCTTTATAATTTATATTTCTCCTGACTACAGACAACATCGATAGAATCAGATTAGGTCTGACCACGGCCATTTCTTCCGAGAGCGGATTCATAATTTTAACCGCCGAATCGGCCAGGCCGAATTTCTCGGTCATTTTCGAATCAACGAGCGTAAGGGGAAAGATCTCCATCGCTCCCAAACCGGAAAGATACGACCTCGTTTTTCCGGAAATCGAAAGAAGGCTCGTTTCGGGAGTAATCAACGACCCGCCCGGCCTGAATTTCGATGGAATATTATCGAGTCCATAAATTCTGGCGACTTCCTCTATCAGGTCGACCTCCCTTGTGAGGTCGGGCCTGAAACTCGGTTGCAGGGCTACCACGCTCTCCCCAACAGAGATTTCTATATCGAGATTTCTCAGGATCTCGGTTATTTTTTCGAGGGAAATATCGGTACCGAGAAGCTTATTTGCCCTTGCCGGTCTGAGCTCTATACTAACCGGGACGGATTTTTTAGGATATGTATCGACCATGCCCTTTAAAACTCGCCCCCCTGTCAATTCCGATATGAGCTTGCAGGCGCGATCGTTTGCAACCGGGGCCATATTGGGATCGGCGCCCCGTTCAAACCGACGGGAAGATTCGGTTGCAAGGTCAAGATTCTTCGATCCCTTTCTGATAATAGCGGGATCGAAATATGCGGATTCCAATAATAAATTATCGGTTCCTTGCGATACCTCGGATTTTTCCCCGCCCATAATGCCGGCAATGGCCACACCGATATCGCCATCGGTAATAAGCAGATGCTGATCGATGAGTTTTCGTTCCACTCCGTCAAGCGTAACAAATTTCTCATCATTGACCGCCCGTCTAATTTTAACTTCGGGACATGAGAACAGGTCGTAATCGAAAGCATGCAAAGGATGACCGAGTTCCAGCATAACGTAATTGGTGATATCTACCACATTATTGATAGGCCTCATACCGAGATAGTAAACTATCATTTTAAGCCAAAGCGGAGATTGGCCGATCTTTACGCCCTGGATTACACGCCCTGTATAACGCGGACATCCGATCGGATCATCGATTGTAATTTTCACGGCATCGGCCGCGGAATCATCGATTTCGACAAGAGAAATATCGGGTGTAATTATTTTGCCGCCGCCCAAAGCCTGAATTTCCCTCGCTATACCCAGATGAGAGAGGCAATCGGGGCGATTCGGCGTTATCTCGAGTTCGTAGATCGTGTCTTTGAAATCGATTATATTCCCGAGTCTCGTTCCAGGCTTAATAACCGATGATAATACGGTAATTTCATCGGCGTTTTCGGTAAGCCCCAGTTCAGCCTCGGATAGAATCATACCATATGACTCGTGACCATGAATAACCGCTTTTTCGAGTTTCATTCCCGGAATCCGAGATCCAACCGGAGCAAAGAGGATTATTTGCCCGGCGGCCACATTAGGCGCGCCGCATATAACCTGATATTCGCTTTGACCATCAAATACTTTGCAGAGGCTGAGCTTTTTCGATCCCGGGGCTTTTTCGGCGACAGTAACTTCAGCCGCTATAATGCCCTCGATTTCAGCGCCTTTAACCTCGATAGCCTCGACCTCGCTTCCGGACATAGTCAACTTATCGGCCAACTCTTCAGTCGACCAATCGAAATGAATCAGTGTTTGTAGAAGGTTGAACGAGATCTTCATTAAAACTGCCTCAAAAATCTGACATCGTTATCATACAATAATCTGATATCCCCGATTCTATAACGCAACATAGTGATCCTATCGACTCCCATCCCGAACGCGTAACCGGTGAACTCCTCAGGATCGTAACCTACCGCTTTGAAAACCTCGGGATCGACCATACCGGCGCCGGAGATCTCCAGCCAACCGTTATACTTACAAACTCTACAGCCTTTGCCTCCGCAAAGTACGCAGGAGAAATCGTATTCCACCGACGGCTCGGTGAAGGGGAAGAAATGCGGTCTGAAACGAACTTTCACAGCCTGCCCGAAAAGCTCTTTTGCCATGGCGATGATGACTCCTTTCATATCGCCCAAGGTTACCCCGCGATCGACGTATAATCCCTCGCACTGGAAAAAGACCGGCGAGTGCGAAGCGTCGGGGGTGTCAGAACGGTAACATCGTCCGGGAGAGATAATCCTGACCGGCGGCTTTTGGGCCTGCATAGTCCGAATCTGAACGGTAGATGTATGGGTTCTAAGCAATATTCCTTTATCGATATAGAAAGTATCCGAAAGATCTCGTGCAGGATGATCGTCGGGCGTGTTCAAAGCGTCGAAATTATAGAAATCGGTATCTATATCCGGACCGGACGCGACCTCGAATCCCATACCCCGGAAAATCTGAACGATCAATTCGGCGGTCTGTATCAGCGGATGAGTCCGTCCCACAAACGATCCTCGTCCCGGAAGTGTATGATCAAAGGAAGAATCCGGTTCGACTTTCGATTCAAAAGCGCGATCTTTTTCCTCTTTAAGATCGTTGAGGCGTTTCTTCAGCTCGTTAATTTTCGCTCCGGCAGAGGGTCTGTTTGCCGGATCGATCGAACCGAGTTGCCTCAATAAAGAGGTAAGCGCCCCCTTGCGTCCCAGGTACTCCACCACCGCCGCGTCGAGCGATGATTTATCTGCCGCGTCTTCAAATGCCTTTACAGCATTTTTTTCAATACTATCAAGAGAATCTACGAATTTTTTCATAACGTCAAAACGGGCTCCTTTTTATAAAAA
>JAZGHS010000060.1:0-5553 GCA_036481315.1 Candidatus Zixiibacteriota bacterium
AGCCCCTGGGTTGTAAAATCGAAATCCCAGTGAAGTACTTTCACATGGGTGAAGAGGAATACCGCCAGAAACGCGCCGGAGATCCTCTGCAACAACCAGAATAACGGGCTACGCGACGTTATCGTCCCACTCATCTAACGCCTCCTGAAAAAAAGCCGGCGATAACAAATGAGCTTCGCTGCCCGATTCGTCCGTTCGCCGACCGCAGAATGAATATCTTCAAAAAAACATCTCCAATCACAAAATATCAAACCCGCCCTACAACATTATTATCATCATTAAGATAAAATTCAATTACTTTATTTCCAAACTCGGCCTAAGAAATCTATCTTTGATACTTCTCGACCCCTTCCTTAAAGAGATTCCCGCCATGACAATCCTGAGCGACTATGGCTGGGAATTCCTCTACTTTCAACCTTCTTATGGCCTCGGGGCCAAGCTCCTCATAGGCTACAACTTCAGCCTCGGTTATTTTTTTGGCGATTAACGCCGCCGCGCCGCCGGTGGCCACGAAATATATGCCTTTGTACTCGTTGAGCGCGGCCGCTACGTCGGAACCCATCTCCCCTTTACCGATCATCCCTTTCAAGCCGGCTTTTAACATGACCGGTGAATATTTATTCATCCTACCCGACGTTGTCGGCCCGGCCGAACCGATCACCTGTCCCGGTTTCGCGGGAGTAGGACCTACGAAATAGATTATCTGACCGGTCGGATCGAAAGGAAGCTCCTCTCCCTTTTCGATCAGGTCGACCATCTTCTTATGAGCCGCGTCGCGGGCGGTGTAAATATAACCGGAAATGATCACCTTCTGCCCGGAATACAGTTTCGCGGCATCCTCATCGCTTAACGGGGGAGTTAATCTTATCGATTCCATAGCAATTACTCCTTAAATCAATATCTCTTTGTGACGCGCCGAATGACATTGCGTATTCACCGCGACTGGCAGGCTGGCTATGTGGCATGGATGAGTTTCGATATGTACAGCCAATGCCGTTGTTCTGCCACCCAGACCCTGGGGTCCGATTCCAAGATCGTTGACACGTTTGAAAAGCTCTGTTTCCATAGACGCGTAATAAGGATCGGGATGGACACTGCCTACCTCCCGCAACAACGATTTCTTGGCTAAGTACGCGCATTTATCGAAAGAACCGCCGATTCCCACTCCTACGATAATGGGCGGGCACGGATTTCCGCCCGCGATTCGAATCGTTTCAACTATGAAATCTTTCACACCGTTCTCGCCATCGGACGGTTTAAGCATTTTAATAGCGCTCATATTTTCAGAGCCGCCGCCCTTGGGGAGGATTGTGATTTTAATTTTATCGCCAGCGACAATACGAATGGAAATCACACCTGGTGTGTTATCACCGGTATTTTTCCGTCTCAAAGGATCCTCGACCATCGATTTACGCAAGAAACCCTTGCCATATCCCTGCCTGATACCCTCCTGGACAGCCTCCTCGAAATCTCCGCCCGACACGCTAACGTCCTGCCCCAGCTCTACAAAAATGGCGGCCAGACCGGTATCCTGACACAACGGCATCTTCTCCGATTCGGCGATCCCTGAGTTTTCAAGGATCTGATTGAGTATCTCCTTGCCCAACGGAGACTCCTCCGTCTCCGCGCCTTTCCGTAACGCCGTGATAACATCCTCACCGAGATTATAATTAGCGTTTTGAGAAAGTTCTTTTAAAGCACGGATAACTTCTTCGGCGGCCACTTTCCTCATATTCAATCCCCGCTCTCTATCAATCCATTCATACCGGAAATAAGATTCTCGCATGACGAATAAATATCTTTCGCTCGCCTTGTCCCTAGCTCTCCTCCCGACGTTATAATCTTGTTTGTCTCGTCGAGAACAACCTCTCCGGGACGAGTAACCACCGCCTGAGCTCCGCATTTCTCGATTCCGCCTTGAATTTTAGGATCGTTACCTACGGTTACAACCAGCCCCGACTTGGTGATTCCCTGCAACGCTTTGGTCACCAATAAAGCCGCCTCCCCGAGCGCCCCGATAGGTTTTTCCAATCGATAGACGTTTTTTAGCAGGTTCTTAAACCCATCATCAACCTTCAATGCCGCGCCGACATCCTCGAAATCACAGAGGTTATTGAATATCCTGATCCCACCCGGGACGATAAGACCCTCGATCCCGGTGGCCTTTACATCTTCAATATCAACGTCCTGTTGACGGGAAAGATCATTTTCCAAAGCGGCGATCTCCGGGGGTAAATTACTCACTTTATAAGTGATAGGCGATCTTATGAACTTGTAATTTTCCAGATGTAGAACGCAAAAAACGATCTCCCAGGGATTACCGCCGCTGGTTATTATTCCGATTTTCCGGGGAGACTTATTCATTTTAATCAGCTTTTAAAGATCATGTGATATAATTCACATCACCGGGAAAAAATTATCCGCGAGCACGCGGATAAACCCGAGGTATTTTACGGTACTATCGAGACAATTTTCTTGTTTTTGCGGCCTTTACGCTGATACATAACCTTGCCGTCGGATAAGGCAAACAGAGTGTTATCTTTTGCGTGACCGATATATTCGCCTGGGAGAATTTTAGTTCCTCTCTGGCGGACTATAATGGAACCGGCCGTAACTTGCTGACCACCAAAGACTTTCACTCCGAGTCTCTGGCCGACCGAGTCCCGCCCGTTTTTAATCGATCCTTGACCTTTTTTGTGTGCCACACCATTCCCCTTTCTAAACAACGCAATTTACATTATCTTTTTGCCCTGTCAAGAGTTCTTTGTAAATTAATTGAAAAGATGCGCCCTGATCCTAATTGGTAATTATTCGATTTTCAGGGCGTCCCATCATAAAAAAACCGACATCCGATCAAGCGGATGCCGGTCTTTAAGTTCAAAACTTTCAACCGGTAGCGTTGGTTTTTTTCTTACCGGTGTTTTCAGTCAATTTCTTTTTCTTTATTTCGAATTTCAACTTGTCGGCATCCTGGTCTCTCAAAACATTGACCGTACAACCGCTACCGTATTCTCCCCTTAAGATTTCCTCCGCCATGGGATCCTCCAAGAACTTCTGCAAGGATCTTTTTAATGGTCTCGCTCCGAAATTGGGATCCCATCCCTTATCAGCGATAAATTCCCTGGCGTCCGGAGTGATTTTGATATCGATATTCTTATCCTTGAGCCTGACAACCAGATCCTTGGTGAGAATATCGATAATCAGTAGAATATGGTCTTTACCGAGTGGATGGAAAATTATAGTCTCGTCGATCCTGTTTATCAGTTCGGGGTTAAACGTCCTCTTCATCTCGTCGAGGATCCGTTCTTTCATCTTCTCGTAATCGGTTTTGGCGTCGGCTTTCTGGAATCCCAGGGTCTTGCCTGCGGCCGCCTGCCGGGTACCCATATTCGAGGTCATGATAATAACGGTATTTCGAAAATCGACCTTGCGTCCGAAGGAATCTGTAAGCTGTCCCTCGTCGAGAAGCTGAAGCAATATATTGAAAACCTCCGGATGAGCCTTTTCGATTTCGTCAAGTAAAACCACCGAATACGGTTTACGTCTTACCTTCTCGGTAAGCTGGCCGCCCTCCTCGTAACCCACATAACCGGGAGGCGCGCCGATTAACCTCGAGACCGCGAATTTTTCCATGTACTCGGACATATCGATTCGGACTAACGAATCCTCGTCCTCGAATAAAAAATTAGCCAGAGTTTTAGCCAGCTCAGTTTTTCCCACACCGGTCGGGCCAAGAAATATAAATGACCCGATGGGTCTGCGCGGATCTTTTAATCCCGCCCTGGTTCGTCTAATAGCCTTGGCGATGGCGTGAAGAGCTTCCTCCTGTCCAACTACCCGTTTGGTTAGCTCATCTTCCATTCTCAAAAGCTTCCTGGATTCCTTCTCCTCGAGCTTGAAAAGCGGGATACCTGTCATTTTGGAGATAACAATCGAGATCTCCTCTTCTTTGAGCTCTATTTTCTCGATGCTCCGTTTCTCTTCCCAATCTTTTTTCAGATTCTCGAGTTCTTCTTTTTTGAATTTGATTTTATCGCGAAGCTGGGCTGCTTGTTCGAATTCCTGGCCCTTGACCGCCTGTTCCTTTTGTTTGGCGAATTCCGCGATTTCATCCTCGAGTTCGCCGAAAGTCTCCGGCTTCGTGTAGGCCATCAGATGCGCCCGTGAACCGGCCTCGTCTATAATATCAATCGATTTGTCGGGCTGGAACTTGCCGGATACGTAGCGTTCCGATAGCTTAACTGCAGCTACTATGGCTTCGTCGGTGATAATCACCTTATGATGTTCTTCGTATTTAGGACGCAATCCTCTTAGAATCTCGATCGTATCCTCCACCGATGGCGGATCGATCATAACGGTCTGGAATCTTCGATCCAGGGCTCCATCCTTTTCTATATATTTGCGATACTCGTTTAGGGTAGTAGCGCCAATACACTGTAACTCGCCCCTCGATAAAGCGGGCTTGAAAATATTGGAGGCGTCCAACGAACCCTCCGCTCCTCCGGCTCCCACGATCGTATGAAGTTCGTCGATGAAAATGATAACGTCCCTGGAACTCAAGATTTCGTTCATGACCGCCTTAAGACGCTCCTCGAATTGACCCCGATACTTGGTACCGGCCACCAGAGAAGCCATATCGAGAGTTACTATTCTTTTGTCTTCAAGTATCTGGGGCACTTTACCAAGTACTATTCTCTGGGCCAATCCCTCGGCTATGGCGGTTTTTCCCACCCCCGGTTCACCTATGAGCACGGGGTTATTCTTTTTCCTGCGCGACAGAATCTGGGTCACCCTTTCGATCTCATCGTCCCTGCCAATAATCGGGTCTAATTGACTTCTCCTGGCAAGTTCGGTAAGGTCGCGTCCGAAATGATCCAAAGCGGGAGTTTTTGATTTCTTACGCTTACGTCCAAAAGAGGACGGTTTACCCGTTTGGATATTTCTTAATTCCTCGTAAACTTCCTTATAGTCGACATCATACATGGCCATAACCTGAGAGGCTACGCCTTCTTCGTCTTTCAATAAAGCCAGAAGAATATGCTGGGTATCGATATCTTTCGATTTGAGCGCCCTGGCTTCGTTTCCGGAAACCTCCAGGGTTTTCTTGGCCCTGGCGGTCAACGGAAGCTGACCCATCTGCATAGTACCGCCGGATGGCTGAACCATCTCCTCTACAGACGCTTTCAATTCGTTTAAGTCTATACCGATGTTGTTTAAAATTTCAGTTGCAAGGCCCTCACCGAGACGAATAAGCCCGAGCAGTAAATGCTCCGTGCCTATATAATCGTGTTTCAGCCTGGCGGCTTCATCACGGGCGTATTCGATAGCTTTGCGGGCACTTTCGGTGAACATCTCGTTCATCGGGTACACCCCTTTTGAATAAAAATACTGATTTTCCTAACCAAGTTTTTCCCTCACAAAATCAGCGCGAACCATGTCGCGTTCTGTATTCTCCATTTTCCGCCCCACAAATTTCTGAAGATGGGCGGGTTGGGTCATTATCATCAATTCGTTTATTTCCTTATAACTGATTTTATCGATCAAATCCAGAGA
>JAZGHS010000061.1:0-7493 GCA_036481315.1 Candidatus Zixiibacteriota bacterium
GACTGCCATTCTTTGCGCATCGACGCCGAGACTTTAGCGTATCCGTAACCGGGTAAATCCATAAAACCGACGGCCGGTTTACGATTTCCGCCGGTTATTAAAAACAGGTTCAATAGTCTCGTTTTGCCGGGCGTTTTCGAGATCTGCGCCAGATTCTTTCGGTTCAGGAGGCTATTTATCAACGACGATTTACCGACGTTCGATTTGCCCCCGAACGCGATCTCCGGCACTCCCAGGGAGGGCGCAAGATCATAACGGGGATACGATCCCACGAATTTCGAGTCTGTGATTTTCATTTTTTTCCCGCGCAATTATATAAGAGGAATCGATTATGCGCAAGGGTTGCGTGAAAAAGGGGCAAAAAAAACGGTTAGCATCGGTGAAGATTATAGGGTTTTAGATGCCGTATAACGCAAACGATTGTAAGAATCTAAGTGTTTTTTATAGTATTTGTCTCCAATACACGGGAATCTACGCTGATTTACGTTTCTGCTTATAAATCAACTCCGGCTCGGCTTTTTTATCGATCACTTCTTTTGTGATGACACATTTTTTGATGTTCTTTTTCGACGGTATATCATACATGGTATCGATCATGGCCGATTCCATTACCGAACGCAGGGCGCGAGCGCCGGTACCCCTGCTCATGGCGATTCTGACGATCTCCTTCAGAGACTCTTTTTCGAATACGACCTCGATCCCCTCGAGCTCGAAATATTTCTCATACTGCTTCACCAGCGCGTTTTTTGGTTCGACGAGAATAGTTAGCAGGGCTTTCTCGTCAAGCTCCCGAAGGGCGCAGACTATTGGCAGTCTGCCGATAATCTCGGGAATTAGACCGAATTCCAGAAGATCCTCATCCTCGGCCCGCTCCATCAGATCGCCAATATTATTCGACGTCGCTATACTCTCGCTTTTAAACCCGACAACTTTCTTTCCGGTACGACGGGCTACAATTTTATCCAGCCCGTCGAAAGCCCCACCGCATATAAACAGGATATTCTTGGTGTCTATCTGAATAAGAGCCTGCTCGGGATGTTTCCTGCCACCTTTCGGGGGAACCGCCGATATCGTACCCTCGAGAATTTTCAATAATCCCTGCTGAACACCCTCGCCGGAAACGTCCCTGGTAATCGAGGCGTTAGCGGATTTTCTGGCGATCTTATCGAGTTCGTCGATATACACGATTCCCATCTGGCAGGCTTCGAGATTATAATCCGCGGCCTGCAGCAAGCGGACCAGAATGTTCTCGACATCCTCCCCGACATAACCGGCTTCGGTCAGGACTGTAGCGTCGGCTATAGTAAATGGTACATGAAGCATCCTGGCCAGGGTCTGGGCCAAAAGCGTTTTACCCGTGCCTGTTTGGCCTAATAGCAGGACGTTCGATTTCTCCAGTTCGACATCGTCAGCCGAAAGCGTCGCCTGGTTTTTAATCCGCTTGTAATGATTATAGACCGCCACGGAAAGGACTTTCTTGGCCTGATCCTGGCCGATAACATATTGATCTAAAAATCCCTTTATATCTGCTGGGGTAGGCAAGGTAAAATCAAGCTTGAATTCCGGTTCGCGATCAGCCTCCAGAGCCTGATTACAGACGTTGACGCAATCCTCGCAGATTACCGCCTCGGCACCGGAGAATACCCTCCTCGACCGCCCCAGGGACCGATCGCAAAAATCGCAATGATCCTCGCCAGCCGGTTTACCTTTTTTTTTATCTTTATCCGAAGCCAATCTACTTTGTCTTTCTTTCGTATACCTCGTCGACCAAGCCGTATTCCTTCGAATCCTCGGCGCTCATAAAGAAATCGCGGTCGGTATCGGTGACAATTTTATCCAGGGGCTGCCCGGTATGTTTGACAAGGATATTGTTCAAAAGGTTTTTAGTCTTGATGATCTCCTTGGCATGGATTTCGATATCCGACGCGGTTCCCTGGTATCCACCCCAGGGCTGGTGAATCATGATCTTGGAGTTTTTCAACGCCGCTCTTTTACCCTTGGCGCCGGCGGCCAGTAAAACCGCCCCCATCGACGCGGCCATCCCCACGCAAATGGTGCTGACATCCGGTTTGATATACTGCATGGTATCGTAAACCGCCAGGCCAGCCGTAACGGACCCGCCGGGAGAGTTCACGTACAGGTAGATATCTTTTTCAGGGTCATCGGCTTCCAGAAATAAAAGCTGGGCGATCACCATATTGGCTACATTGTCGTCGATAGGCGTGCCTACGAAAACGATTCGGTCTTTTAGAAGACGGGAATATATATCGTATGCTCGCTCCCCGCGTCCCGTCTGTTCTATTACCATCGGTACCAGTGTCATTCTGTTCCCCTCTCTATCATTCGATATTAATAACTTCCGAATTTTTTATTATGAATTCCACCACTTTATCTTCGAGAATAGACTCGTCGATATCCTGTAACTTGTTAGATTTGCCCAGATATTCCCTGGCCACCTTCTCGGAGACATTGTAGGTTTTGGCGAAACCGTCAACCCACCTTTTCCTGTCGTCGGCCTCTACTTTCAACCCCTCCTTATTTGCAATCTCGTGGTACAGGTATGACCAGCGAATGAAATTCTCGCCTAAAGGCCTGTATTGTCGCCGTATAGTTTCCTCATCGACAGTTTCACCCTTGCTCTTGAAATCCTCCATCACGGTTTCCAGATATCGTTCCAACATAGACAAAGGAACGTCGAATATATTTCCCTCAACTACTCGTTTGATTATCTCCGATCTGAGTTTCTTGGTTGCCTCATCCTGAGCGCGAGCCTCCAGGTCTTTCCAGATCTTATCCTTTAGCTCTTCCATAGTCTTAACCTGGGAGACTGAAGCCGCGAAATCGTCGTTTAGTTCCGGCAAATCCTTTCTTTTTATCTCCTTAACAATAGCCATGAACTTTATGCTATTGCCTGCCAAAACCTTATCGGAGTATTCTTCCGGATACTCAACCGCGATATCCTTCGTATCTCCGATCCGTACACCGGATAGCTCGGTGTTAAATTCCTTAAGAACACCGTCGCTACCTAATAAAATCTCAACATCATCGAGCTTGTCTTCTTTCAAACGTCCTAGTTTATCGTGCTTTTTTAGGAGATCGACTATCACAAGATCACCGTTTTCCGACGGTCGCTCTACGGGATGAAATTCGGCTTTTCTGTCGCGTAAGTACCCTAAAGCATCGTCTACATCTTTGTCGGTTAACTTGCTTATCCTTTTCTCGACTCTATAACCTTTGTATTCTTTAAGTTCTATTTCCGGCTGAATCTCGACCTCGGCTTTAAACCTCATAGGCTTATCTATTTCAAACTCGATATCGGTTACTTTCGGACGGCCGAGTGGAATCAGGTTCTCCTGCAGAATCGCCCGCTGGAAAACCTCCGGCAGAAGCTGGTCTAACGCCTCTATCCGAGCGTCGTCGGCGAATTTTTTTTTGATAATTCCCATGGGTACTCTACCGGGCCGAAAACCGGGTACCTTTGCCTTACTCCTGAACGACTCATAAACCGACTCAATCCGCGAGGAGACTTCCTCGGAGGAAACCTCAATCTCCAGAAAACGGGTCCAGGATTGACCAATAGTAACTTTCACGTCCAATTTTTTATTCTCCGATTCAGTCATCTCTCTTCCTTTTCTATCTGCGAAAGGGGGGATTTGAACCCCCACCCCTCGCGGGACTGGATCCTAAATCCAGCGCGTCTGCCAATTCCGCCACTTTCGCTATTTCGCAGGCTATAATAAGCCTCAGATAGCCCTACGGTCAAGGGGATTTGTCCTTTTAACCCTTTCCTGCCTTGACAAATGCCGAAACCACCCAAATATTAACTCGCTTAAAACCGGAAGGGTGCCGTGATGAAGTCCGAATATTTCAAATCCGAATCGATCGAGAAGAAGACAAGCGAAATGCTCGCCAAAATCGAGTGGCTGGGCGGTCGGCATGAAGTGCCGTTGATTCCCGAAAAATCCGCGCTGTTAGTTATAGATATGCAAAGATATTTCCTTGAAAAAGAATCTCACGCGTATATCCCGAGCGCGGCGGCAATCGTTCCCGGTTTGAAAAAGCTGATCTTAGAATTCATATCGCAAAAACGACCGGTAACATTGACCAGGCATATCGATACAGCGGATCAGTCCGGGCCCATGGCACGATGGTGGAAAAGAGGTATCAAGAAGGGAAGCCCTTATTCGGAGATAATCGAAGATTTGTACGAAACTGATTGTAAGATCATCGAGAAATCTCAATATGACGCTTTCCTCGGTACATCATTAGAGGATTTTTTAAAGGAAAATGACGTCCTTCAATTGATAATTTGCGGTGTGATGACCCATCTCTGCTGCGAATCCACCGCCCGCTCGGCCTTCATGAGAGATCTTGACGTTTTTTTCACTATCGATGGCACCGCCACATACAACGAGGATTTCCATTTGGCGTCACTTTTGAATCTATCTCATGGTTTCGCTGTACCGGTTACCGTGGATGAAATATTAACCCGATTGAAAGCCGCCAATGAAAATTGAGGACGTTATCATTATAGGGGCCGGACCGGCCGGAATCGCAGCGGCAATTCAGCTTCGGCGATACGGTATAAAACCTTTGATATTCGAAAAAGACCGGATCGGCGGGCTTTTGAAAAACGCCGACATGGTCGAGAATTATCCCGGTTTTCCCGATGGCATTTCCGGGCGGGAGTTGATAACGGCCCTGGAAAAACATCTCGGTAATTCTAACCACATTTATTTTGAGGATATGATCGAATTGGATTTCGAGGACAACCTGTTTACCGTAATATCGACGGGACGAAAAATCCAATCTCGTATAATAATTGTAGCGTCGGGAACAGTGCCTATCGATTTTTCCGATATCACGATCCCGGATGAATCGAAAGACAGAATATTATACGAAATCCATACCATCTTGGAAGAGAACGGGAAGAAGATAACCATAGTCGGCGCCGGTGACGCCGCGTTCGATTACGCCTTGAATCTCGGCAGAAACAATAAAATCGTAATTCTCAACAGAAGCGATAGAACAAATTTCCTTCCACTTCTAAGGGAAAGGGCTGCCGACGAGGATAATATCGAGTATCTGGATAACGCCAGGGTCATATCGGTAAAAAACAATCCTGACGATCAACTATCTATATGCTATCGACGCGATGGGAAAGAGAAGGAACTTCGGGCAGATTACCTGGTGTTTGCAATAGGACGGAAACCGGCGACCGGATTCTTCTCTGATCGATTGAATGACAATAAGGATCGTCTTTTAAAAGACGGTCTTCTTTACATGATTGGCGATGTCAACAACGGCCTGTACAGACAGACAGCAATCGCTACAGGCAACGGAATAAAGGCGGCGATGAAAACCGCGGCAAAGTTAAAAGGAAATTGAATGAAAGTAATATCTCAGACAGGCTCCGACAATCTCGCTTTAGTCTATACCGCTCAAACAGGAAACGGCAAACTATTGGAGTTCACCGAATCGTTACAGCCGCCGTTCCCCAGGGATAAAAAGTGGATTCTAATCGTCTCGACCCTTTTAGGTTGTCCTGTGGCATGCCCTATCTGCGACGCCGGTAGTCATTACCATGGCAAATTGAGTACGTTGGAGATATTCGACCAGATCGATTTTATGGTGACGAAACGATTCCCCGACCGGGTAATCGACGTTGATAAGTTCAAAATTCAGTTCGCCCGCATGGGTGATCCGGCGTTCAACCGCAACGTCCTCGAAGTATTGGAGGAAATACCGTCGAAATACGATGTTCCCGGATTCTGGCCGAGTATATCGTCGATTGCCCCACACGGCACGGATGATTTTTTCAGCAGGCTGGCCGAGATAAAAAAATCAATGTATCACGGTCGGTTTCAATTGCAATTTTCCATTCACACCACCGATACCGAATTGAGGGATAAGCTCGTCCCGATTAAGAAATGGGATTTTGAGAAGATCGCATCGTACGGTAACGAGTTTTTCGAACATGGAGATCGTAAGATCACGTTGAATTTTGCCCTGGAGAAAGACTCTCCGGTCGATCCTGTAATACTATCGAGATATTTCGATCCGGAGATTTTCCTTATCAAGATCACGCCTATCAACCCGACATACAGGGCGGGTGAAAACCGGATGAAGTCGTATATCGATCCGAGCCGCCCCGACACAAAATACGAAAAGGTTGAGAAACTTCGCCGATACGGTTATGATGTTATAGTCAGTCTTGGCGAGATCGGGGAGAATTATATCGGAAGCAACTGCGGGCAGTACGTGCAAAAGCATCTTTCGGAAAAAGAGAATATAGAAGACGGCTACTCTTATAAACCGCTGGTTATCAACGAACAGAGTTTAATAAACCGAGGATAATCTGGGCAAGTTCGAAAGACTGGTCGAAAAGACCAAAAGACAATTCCCCGGCTATAAATTCAGTTGGGAGATTCTGACCGAGCTGATTCTCAAAAATGTCGCTAAGAAACCGTACTGGCTCGATATCGGCGCTGGGTCGAATGTCCTGATTGAAGAACAACCGGGATCTGAGTTCGCGGTCGGCCTGGATATCGAAAAATGGGAATCGGTTTATTACGATAATCAAAACGCCGCTTTTTGCATAGGGTCGGCGGATACTCTTCCCTTTAAGCCAGAGTCGTTCGATTTTATCACTAGCCGTTATACGTTCGAGCATTTACGATCCCCGAAAGAGGTGTTGGATAATATCGCCGGGATTCTCAAACCCGGAGGAATTTTCATTATGCAGACGACAAATAAATGGAATCCACTGGTGATAATATCGAGGATGATCCCGTTCCCCATTAAGAAGATATTATTCTCATGGCTCTTCAAGGACAACCCGTCGAAAACGTTCGAGACCTATTATCAAATTAATACACCCGACGAGATCAGACGGTATACCGGTTCGTTGATATTGGAACGGCTTTATATGGTCGAGGATATTCTCTGTCAGAACGAGATGTTTCATTTTCTATCCGGCTTGCTTTATAGATTAATGATATTATTCGGGCTCGATACTCTTAAAGGAAATATGATCGCGGTATATCGTAAAAGAACCGAATAAAAAACCGGGGCTATCAAACCCCGGTTTTAACAATCGAATTAGCCTTCTATTATTTCTCCAGCATCTCCACGTTGGCGCGAGGGATAACCGCCTTCTCGCCGTCGGGGAACTCGACCTGCAGCACCCTCGCTTTCGATTCCGATTCCAACACATGCAGTTCGGGCGGTAGATCGGTCACTTTACCGAGTTTACCGAAATACGGTTGACGAATCACCCGCACCGGCGAACCGACTGTCAGGCCGATATTTTCCATTTCATGCTCGATATCGCGCTGGGAGATATCCTCTATCCGGGGAACAATCACTTCCGGACGAATCACGCCGGCCCGAATCTGTGTGGCGCCGTTTAGGCTGGCCGCCTGACCCTCGTGGGCTTTTAATAGCTCGAAAGTCTTAGCCGCCATCATGATCTGGCCAAACCCCTCGGTAAC
>JAZGHS010000062.1:0-2378 GCA_036481315.1 Candidatus Zixiibacteriota bacterium
GGTGGCCGGGCCGTTCCAGGGCCGGGGATATGCCAGCGAGGCGATCCGGCTAATTCTCGGTTTCGCGTTCAAAGAGCTTCGCCTGGTTCGGGTATATGCCGGTGTACATCAGCGAAACGCGCCGTCGGTGAAAGCGCTTGAGAAAACGGGATTTACCCGCGAGGGATGCTGGCGTAAGGCGAGTTTCCTCGGGCGCCGTTGGTCCGACGTTTACGCTTACGGGATTTTGAAAGAGGAATACCATGAGCGGGAATAATCTAATAGCAAATCTATTTCATTTCTCCTGGAAATGGGGAAGTCAGGTGATGTTTGTGGAATTCGGTTCTACCATCTTTAAATCGTATTTTGACTTCAACGGTAAATGACTCCCAAGCCATATCGGCCATGAAAAAACCTATGCCGGGTTCCGAGCCCTTTTCGCAAACTTCTCTGATTGGTTCAGGATAAGCGGGATGGAGAATATAGAATACGCATTCGATTTCCCCTAAAGTACGATCGTCCGCGACTATATATATCCGCCATTCCCATCGATCTCCTTTAGTTATTGTCGATGTGTTTTCCACGATCAGTTCTTTGGGAGGTGGCGGTGGTGGCAAAAGAGGGCTATCAGTTATTATTTCTTGATTTTCCTGCGGTTTGAGCTGCAGCCAGTATTCAACGGGTATCGTTTCACCGTTGTTCAAAACTACTTTCGCCCTTAATAAAAACTCTCCCCAACCTTTAGCGGAAATCGAAAAGTTATCATCGCGGTTTGCAGCCACCCGTTTCGGTTCGGGAAACGTCGGATGAAGCGTATATTCTACATATTTTATCTTATCCAGAACAGCCTTTTCCGCCGACACGAATACGGTCCACTCGTATCGTCCCTCGCCGAGATACGTGGCGTTGTTTGCCAGTTGAATATCCTGCGCCATGCAGAACTTGGGAGAGATGGTCAGAATCAAAATGAATCCGATGATAAAAAGGGAAAGCGGCCTGATGTTTTTATAATAAGCCATCTACGATCCACTTTCCAAAATATACATCGGTTCCAGCGGCATGAAATTTTCCTTGAGCCATTTATTGCCCGTAGATACATCCTCTAAAACCAATTGGGCAATATGAGCCTTGGAGGATATGTCTTGGAAAATGATCTTAAACTGATCCGATCTGTACCCTTTAATCACATTTATTCTTTTAGGTGTCATGTCGCCATACAGATAATAGCTGCACTGTATATCCTCTAATTTGGGCATATTATCCTCGCCGACGTTTTCAAGGGTAATGACAGCTGTCAATTCCATTTTTTTTGCCAATGTCAACGCCGCATTCGCATTATCACGGTCCAACTGGGCCTTATCAAGTCTTTCCTCGTAATTTTTCATCTGCAAATATACGCCTAACAGCAAGAATATCATCCCGACCATAACGAAAAAGGTTATAACCGAAACCTCCAGAACGAGACCGAACGCCTTAATTTTTTGAATCTTGCCTTTAAATTTTTCGCCGTAGGGAAACAGGAACGCGCCGACACACACAAGCAATATCAAAACGCCCAGAATGGGTAGTATATAACTGATAATGATCGATTCCATAATCAAAATTCTCCTTCAAAGACCGAAAAGTTGCGAAAAGTCTCTGCCATATTGATAGTAATCACGGACAAAATGGAAGTGTAACCAGCCTTTCTCAGCATATTTATATTTACTCAAATTAAATGAAATGATAATTGTTGATTCGCGCAATACGAAAAAATTCCCTATAAAGTGCGTATGGATGGATACGCATTGTGTTTTGGCACGGAATTTTCAATTATTGAATGCTGGTTCCTTCTTTTAGTTACCAAGCACCTGTCTGGCAACTAATCAAAAACCATGAAGGTTTATATCTACTTGGCTCCTTTCTTAGCTAACTTCGCCCAGCTGTCCCGCAAACCGACCGTGCGGTTGAAAACCAGGTGACCGGGCGTCGTATCGGGATCGACACAGAAATACCCCTGACGTTCGAACTGGAAACGATCTCCCGGCTTGGAATCGGCTACAAAGGGCTCCACCCGGCAATCTGTAACGATCTCAAGTGAGCCGGGGTTCAGATTGTCAAGCCAGGTCTTGCCCTCTTCCACGTCATCGGGATCCTCTTTGGTGAACAGATGATCGTAGAGACGTACCTCCGCGGGCAGCGAATGATCGGCCGATACCCAGTGCATAGTGGCTTTAACCTTGCGACCGTCGGGAGCGTCGCCCCCTTTTGTCGCGGGATCATAGGTACACCGAAGCTCGCTTATCTCGCCTTTATCGTCTTTGATAACGTCGGTGCATTTGATAAAGTATGCATAGCGTAGCCTGACCTCCCGTCCGGGCGACAAACGGTAGAATTTTTTCGGCGGGTCCTCCATGAAA
>JAZGHS010000063.1:0-10086 GCA_036481315.1 Candidatus Zixiibacteriota bacterium
CCTGCGCGAAAAACCGTCCCATTCCATGGAAAGAGGACTCGACCTCAATCGAATAATTATTGGTCTGGTAATACTCGGCGTCCTGCGCACCCAAGGGTGTTATCTTAATTACAACCGAATTGGTTAATTGAGCCGCGCCGTGAACTTGATTCAAAAAAGACTCGTCGCTCTTTTTCTCGGGCAAAAGGACTCCGACTTTTTTATTCTTTATCTGCAACTCTTTAAACTCGGCCTCAAGCTGTTCTTTGGTGGCGGCTTTCTGCTTTACCGAAATCAACTTGGAGGCAAGAGAAGCCTGCTCTTGGACCAGCGAAGAAATCTTCTCGTTATAGGAAGTGTAAACGCTTGTGTTCCAATAATATATAACCGCCCCAACGAGAATTAGGACAGCAATGAAAATCTGATTTTTTGGATCCCTCAAATTCATGTATTCCCCTCCACATGAATTCGAGCGCCGGCCCGGTAGAGACGCCGCTCAGCTAATTAAAATTGCCCCCCTGCGGTTCCCTTGGTTTGGGCAACCTCTGACGGCGCCGGGACCTCGGGAGCATTGAAATCGCAAGTGAGCTTGAAAAAGTAAGCCTTAGTTTCTTCCGTTTCCTCTAAATTTATTGACGATATCTCGACATTCCTGATAATATTCGATTTTTTAAGCCTAATGATAAACGTCGCCATGGCGTTTAATGAGAATGAAAAGCCCTCGATAGTCGACTTGGTCGGCACCGCGGCCTGTCCAGGTGCTCTGCTGGATACGATCGTGGCGGAAGCGTCCTTAACAGAAGTTAACCAAAGGTATTCGGGCACCCGCCTTATAACATCCTCCAGCAGATCCACCCAGTACCCCCTGTTGCGATCGAGAATCTCTATAGCGGTCATACGCGCGGTCATTTGGGTGATCATGGCGTTCATATCTTCGATTTGTTTGATCTCCTCGGAGAACTGATCGGCCTCGGCCTTAAGGGAGGCTATATTCTTTTCGTAAGTTTCGATCTTGCCGGCCTGATAGACATAACTATATCCTGCCAGGCTCAACAATACAATTGCCGCTGTTACCATAAGGATGACCAGTTTTTTATCCAGCCGGAAGCTGAATCTTTTCCACTGAAGTTCTTTTGGCAGTAAATTAATTTCTATCATTACAGCCTCCTGGCCGCCAAACCGATAGGCACCGTCAGAAGCGGAGCCACCTTTTCAGGCTGGTAGGCCGTGAAAAGGTCCGGATCGTACTCGATATTCCTCAGAGGGTTGAAAATCTCTACCGGTATTCCGAGCTTATTCTGTAATAACTCAGGAAGATACGGCACCAGAGCTCCCCCACCGGAAAGGACAACCCAATCGAGATCGCTTACTCCGGCAGAGCTTTTAAAATACGAAAGGGCTACCTCTATGCCAGCCATTAATTCCTCAAACGAGGTGGCTACGGTCGCTTTGAACATATCCTGATCTATAGAGCTATCCATTTCGCCCTTTAACGCTTTTGCGGTCATTTCCTGGTTGAGCCTGAATTCCCGGCTAACCGCCTCATATATCAGCCGCGTTCCGTTGGAAACGTCTCTTGTCGAATGATAAAGACCATCCTTAAGGAAAATCAGGTTGGTAGAGTCGAAACCGATGTTTACTAACGCGGTTACTCTCGACGGGTCTATTTCATAGTTAATTTCATAGGCGTTTAAAATAGCAAAAGCGTCGGTATCGACCACGACAGGTCTCAGGCCGGCATCCATGATCAGATCGAGGTAGCTCTTTAGAAACTCGTTGCGGGCGGCCACCAGCAAAACTTCCATCTTTCCGGTTTCCTCATCGACCTTAATCACATGATAATCCATCATAACATCTTCGACATCGAACGGGCTTCGTTGTTCAGCCTCGAACAGGATCGCCTGTTCGGCCTCGGAGCCTGATTTTTTATCCATCGTGAATTTATCTGTGATGACACCGTGGCCGGAAATCGCTATGACCACATCTTTAATTTTCGGGTCGGTTTGATCGACAAGACTCTGGATATCGAATATAACCGCGTCTCGATCTTTGACCTCTTCGGACGATACCGCGTCATACGGAAGGTCCTTAATTCCGAGGGCGCGAAGAATATATCCCCCGCCTTTTTTCTGAAGCCTGACCAGTTTTACCGAACTGGAGCCAATATCAAGGCCGACTGCCAGCTTAGATTTGGCGAAAAAGCCCACCTTAGGCCTCCCCTGTATCGTGCTTAAAAGTCTGCAAACTCATGCGCGTAATTTTACCGACTACAAATCCTAATGTCAAGATTATTTGTTTCACTAAAAAATATTATCGTCCTAATACTTTAAAAATTAACAAACTTTGGGGAAAAAAATGGGGATATGCAAAATATAGCTTATTGCAGACTATTGCATCTTTGATCTGCCGGTAGCTCCGATAACCGATATTGTATACTGGGCGCCGCCGCCGGATTTATCGTACGTAAAGCTCCCAGACTGAGACGCCCGCCCTGTTTGTTGGAAGATTATCGTATTATTGGCGAATGTCGACGCGACAAGGTTGACATCGGGGTCGATTATTTCCGGCCCGACAACCACCGAATCACCGTTATGATAGGTCATTTGAGCCGGGTTGACCGTATCTTTAAACAAAAGATATTGGCCATTGGCGGCATCCACATGGACTCCATATTGAGTGCCTTCCGAAATAGCGCGGCTTCTGGCCTGCCTTATATAGTTCAGAGTAGCCCGGGCCTGGGCGCGGACCTCTAACTTGGGCATAATTGAGCTAAACGATGGTACCGCGATGGCGGCTAGTATCCCTATTATGACTATAATTATCATCATTTCCATCATGGTAAATCCTGACGATAACCAGGCTGATTTTTTATTTTTAAAGAGGATCACGACTCGCTCCTTTCGCCATTCGGCGCCTAATTCGCTTATTAAGTGTATTCTCCAGGTTATTTATCGGCGATATTCAAACCGCAGTTTAACCGCCGATAAAACGCGTTTTTTCAAAGCAAAGTATTCATCTCCACTACAACAGAATAACTTTTGGAAAGTGTCTCGATCTCATTTTCTCGTTCATGTGTATAGGGAGCCCGGGTAACGGTAATCACTACGGTATTCGGGCCGACTTTCAGATATTTTAGAGTGCTGACATTCCCGGCCATTAATTTATCCATCGATTCGATTCGCCGAATCAGGTTATTTTCGCTATCTATAAAATACTCGACAATATTTCCTTTATGGCTAATGCTTAAAGCATCGGAATCTCCGACATTCTTGATCGTTAAATAATCCTCATCCGAATCATATTCATAGTCGGCCAGGGTGAGATGATATTTGATATCGTCCAGAGCGCCTTTAATCCGCTCCTCACCCCGGCTATCGATCATCGGATCGGCCCAGGTTTCGCTATTTTTCATCTGGTAATTCCAGATAGCCGTGGAAAATACGGAAACGGCCATAACCGCTATCAGCAGTTTATCAAGCGCCATTCCCCGAACTAACATCCTTTTCATAAATCCCCCGAGTAATTTTTCATCATTCATTAAACCGGGCAAATCGTGTGCCAAATGGAAGTTGCGTTGCATTGTCGGGTTAAGCTGTTGATCTATAAGATTATGAAAATAAACATGTTCCGGAAACGAGTATCGCGGTTACCATAATATGATGGGAATCGCTCGAAAAATATGGGATTTATCCCATTATTTTATGAAGGTAATTCTGCGGGTATCATGGCCCGAAGGCGAGGATAATTTTACGAAATACACACCGGATGAAATTCTATTTTCTTGATTTCCGGTCATATCGAAACGGATAATGTGATGCCCGGCGGAGAAATCTCCGGAGGTAATCTCTTTAACAAATCTGCCGGAAATGTCGAAGAGAGAGAGAGTTAACGGTTGAGACAAGCCTTCGACGGCAAATGCGATATTGATAGATCCGTTGAAGGGATTGGGATATAGATCGCCCAAATAGGCCCGTGTCGGGATTATTGGCAAATCTCCCCCATCTATCGCGGTGACCGCATCGGATTCTTTAAGAACCCAGTTATCGGGATCGAAAAGTAAATCGAGCGGTTGTGCAGGTATCGTAAAATCGTAATTCTGGTATTCCAACCGGTTTTCGACTGTAAATTCGAAATTTTCACCGGCGGTTACGATCTCGATCGGTATAGGCATTCTGAAGGGTGGCGCTTCCGTTTGAACCTGCTGAATCTCCAGATGAACGGTGTAAGGCCCGTCGCCGGCATAAGACCAGGCGTAATTATAAATGGGGTGTGCCTGGTCAAAGATCCACTCGTCGAAAAACCAGTCCAGTTCCCGGCCGGATACGGTCTCCATGGCGTCGATGAAATCCCAGGTACTGGCGTTGCCGTGCCCATAAAGAGAGGCGTAATAATGCAGTCCTCCGAAGAAAGCGTAGTCGTCGAGTATGCCTCTTAACATATGAAGCACCCATGCTCCTTTAACATATACCGGCGTTGAGAATAAATACGGGGGATCGTAGAGAGGATAATGCCCCCAGTATTCGGCGTCGGCGATATATGACATTCGATAAGCCTCCATAGTGGTATCGATTCTAGGACCGTACGCGACCTGCTCGTATACCGCCGTTGAGTATGTGGCGAACCCCTCGTTGAGCCAGATATGACGCCAGTCGGACATGGTGACGAAATCTCCCCACCACATATGCCCGAGTTCGTGGGAATAACCGCCTTCTATAGCCCTGTCGCCGGTTATCCAGTTTTGATGCATGGTAGTCATGGTCAGATGCTCCATAGCCCCGTAGGGGTACGGGAAAACCGCGGCTTGCCCATACTTGTTATATGGATACGGATAAAACAGCTCGGAGAAGACCCCTATCATATCCGGTACATTTTCAAAATCGTAATCGGCATCGGTTGAATCCTCGGCATAAACCATATTTAATACCGGGATCGAGTCGAGATCGCTGATGACATAATAATCGGTCCAGATGGCGTAATCGGCCATTACCAGGCTGACAAGGTATGTTGTTGTCGGATAATCGTTTACCCAATGATATCTACGAGTATGGTTCTGCTGGTCATGCTCAACCGACTCCAGGTATCCGTTGGAACCGACATCGTAGTTTTCCGGTACCGTGGCGAAGGTTTCCGATGTCGCTTTGTCCCAGGGTTCGTCGAAACAGGGATACCACCATCGGGCGTCCTGCGGTTCGGCCATAGTATAGGCGTCCCTCTCGTAATAATAATATCCCCTGTTTGTTGTGTAATCGTGATAAAATATCTCGACAGTCAGAGTATCGCCAAAGTGCCGATAACCGCTGAGATTAACAGTTATAGTGGAATCGGCTCTATCGTAAGTGGTCAGCTCTCCCTCGGCGAACGCCGAATCGGCAACCAGGTGAACCATATGCAGACCAATTGAGGAGATACTATCGTCGACAACCGCCAGCCTCAAAGCCATCGATCCATCGAAATAGTTATCCTCCATCGGGAAATTGAGATCAAGCCTGTAATGAAGAGCGTCGAATGAATGGACAGAATCGAAAAGAGCGATACCCGGATCTGTGCGATGATTCTCTAAAAGGAATTTCGCTTCCTCCGATCCGGGCCAGAGGAAGCGATTTTCCAGCAATCTATCTATTTCACAGGCTTTGGATGATACGGCGAAGGAGACGGCGATTATAATTGCCGCCAGTCTGATATTTCTCCAAGCCTGTTTCAATTCAAGCTCCTACTTAAGCAGGGTCATCTTCGCCTGCCTCACACCGAACCCGGTCGCCAAGCGATAGAAGTAGATTCCCGAGGACGCCTTATTCCCGCTTTGATCCCGGCCGTTCCATGTCACTGTATAGCTTCCGGCTTCCAGTTCGCCGTCTACCAGGGTGATTACTTTTCTACCCATAATATCGAAGATATCGAGGGTGGCGGTAGATCGGGTCGGCAGATCGAAACTGATGTTGGTTTCGGGGTTGAAGGGATTCGGGTAGTTTTGATTTAGGGCGAACTCGACGGGTATTTCAACTATTCCTTCATCTATATCGGTCATAGGTCCTATCGCCCAACCGATATCATCGAGCATTAAGACGCCGGCGGATGTGTTATTATCGGAGACAAATCTGAATCCGACCCTGTAGTCGTGCTGATCAGGGTCCATAATCGACGATATGTCGAACTCTTCGTAATAGAAGGGATTACCGATGAAATTGGTAATAACTCCCACGGTTTGCCACGAATCTCCCCCATCGTTGGAAGCCAAAACGAAACATGAATCCGATCCGATAATAGCGGTTCTACGATAGAGACTTATGCGAGCGTCAGTATAGGGAGAGAGATCGTAACCGAATTCCATATAGGCCATGTCATCGACGTTGTCGGGGTAGTTAGGTCCGAAAGTCAACGAATGCCCCCCGTTACGACCCGGTTCACGCCAGCTCCAAGATCCCTCGATAAACCATCTGTCTATTCCGAACTCCTCGAAATCTTCGAAAACCTCGAAGTTGGCCATAATAAGCTCGTAGTCTCCGGATTCGGGGATTCTTCCGACGTTGGGATCGTAGGCCTCGTCGTAGGCGGTGAAATAATAATTAACGATGTCGCCGGAATTCAATTGACGATCCAGATCGAGCAGGGTCAGGGAGAACTCGTTTTCGGCGCCTGTGGGCGAGAGATTCAGTTCATTTTCGCTTTCGTCGTTTACCCTGAAGTGAATCTTAATATTTGATTCGTCGATGCCATGAATATCCCAGACTGATATTACAAACGGTCCGTACGGTCCGAATAAATTAACCGTATTGGGCGGGAATTCGAGCCGTTCCATGGCAGGGGGAATAACATCTGCGCCGAAGAAGAAAGTATGAACACTTTCGGGAGCGCCTTCGGGGCTGGTATTGGAGATACCCGCGTCGTCAGTTGCCTCGATGTAGTATTCGATTGTGGTACCGTAATCCGGCCTGGGGATTTCCCCTTCCCAGGTATTCTCGGATGTATTTACCATATCGGTCGATTCAAAATCACCGCCGAAGGAGTAGTAGATTATAGCCGATCCACCTTCCATTGAGAAGAAAGTGAAGATATCCGCGGTAACAGCCAGAGTTGCGTTGGAATCTTCGTTGTCTATAAGCGGTTCATGATCGATCTGCGGGGTTATGCCAAAATCCATGTTATGATCAAAGACAAATCCCTGAATAATCTCCATGGCGTGGGGGGTTCCGTTCCAAATATCGCCGTCGATATCGTCCACGGTCAGGTAGTCGAGAGTGATGCTGGGGTCGATATCGGGGCCGTTATGCAAAGGCATCGTGTTAATGGCCAGCGAGGAGATTATATCCTGATAAGTATCCGGATAATTTTCAATCAAAGCGTTACGGGTAGACCAAACACAACCAGAGATAAGCTGGCCGCAATAGTGGATTTCGCCGCTACAGGGGTATTGGAAATTGTTGTCGCCGGTTCTCATAAACTGATTGCAGTTGTTGAAAAACCCAAAACCGAGCTGCGGGGTGTCTGTAATTAGAATACCCATAACGTCGCCCATACCCTCGCCGTAAGCGCCCTGTCCGCTTCCGCCGACATTAACCAGGTGATGTCCGTATTCATGGTGGACCACGGTGGAAAAAGCGGTGTTGGAACATCCTCCGCCCGACGTGTAGAAGTTGATCGAGTAACCGTCGTAGAAAGCGTTGCAGTTATCATTAAGATTAACGTTGACGGCGAAATTCTGTTGTTGATGGATAACCGGATACTGGGGATGATAATTAAGGGTGAAATCCCTGACTACATTCGCCTGTAAGTATCCATTGACCTCCGCCCTGTAATATTGGTTGTCATTGGATTCATTATGCATAAAATTTACCGGACCCGGAGGGGTTACCTCCTCGATCAATTCGGCTTCGCTGCCAAACACATTGTTGACCCTGAACCATTGTCCACGCAATTCAGAATGCACATCGACAGGAGTATTTCCTGGATGCGAAATCGTGAAATCGCCGTTTTCGTCAGCAAAAGCGGTGTTTCCGCCATCAACAAATACCCTGGCGTAGGGTAAGGTATAGGCTGATTCTTCACCACAGATATCGGCGCCAACACCATCGGTGGCCATCCCGGATACTGTCCCGGTGATATCGACATTAGATATCATGTCCTCGGTATAGAGGATTTCTCCGGTTTGTGTGTCAACCAAAAACAGCCATCTTTCGAAATCGTCAGTAGCCGGTTTGCCATTATCGGCGATTATCTCCATCGCTGACGCGGTATTTACAACCATGTCCTCTATACCGGCCCAGATAACCAGGCGCGGCTCGTTGAAATTTATCAATTCCGGGTAAAATGACTTAGCCGCGGTTTGGGCCAGAATCGGATCTATATTAACTCCGGCGGGAACGTGGAAATCACCGAGGTCACGCAAACCCGATGAGGCCATGACCAGCGGATAATCGGCCTGATTGAGCACTAAAAGCCTCAAATCCGATCTGAACACGGGAATATTGTCTCTATTTTGAGAATAATAAACGAGGGTAAACCTGTATAGACCGGTTTCTCTATCGTACATTAGCGGCAGGGTCTTCCGGCCATCGGGTAGATAACTGACAGGAATCAGATCTTCCGGTTCAGCGTTAAACAGGTCGGCGTAGTTGTTTTTGAAACGCGCGGCGGCATCCTCGGGGCTTACGCCGGAGCCGAAAGCGCGGCCATATACGCGGGTGATATATTCGCCCTTTTCGTATTTAGCCACCAGGGGTTGTTCCGCCTTCAATCTGGCGAAAGCGGCGTTTGATCCGGCGTCGCCGGCGGCAAAGGTTACAGCCGTCATTCCCAGAAGAATCGCGGGAATACAAACAAGACATGTTAGCGTTAGAAACCGTTTCATCAAGCTTCTCCTCTACTTCTTTTAACTGTTATTATTA
The DNA here is from genome assembly GCA_036481315.1 of Candidatus Zixiibacteriota bacterium. Classification (GTDB taxonomy): domain Bacteria; phylum Zixibacteria; class MSB-5A5; order UBA10806; family UBA10806; genus JAZGHS01. The sequence continues at coordinate 8,862 of JAZGHS010000063.1, forward strand.
ATTTCATTTAAAAAGCGAATTTCCCGGCCCTTTCTATTTCAGGTAGAGCATTTTCTCCAACCGCGAATTAGCGCCTGATTCGATCAAATAATAATAGACTCCCGAACTCACGTCGCTCCCCGAATTATCACGTCCCTCCCAAACAAACATGTCATTTACAAATGAGGTTCCGTCAATTTCCCTGACGAGTCTTCCCAGGGTATCGAAGACACGCAGAGTGATCGGATACCCCGATTCATGTCCGCTGATCGAGATGCGGGTCGAGGAGTTAAATGGATTAGGGCAATTAGAAATAACCAGATTATCTGTGGGATGATTTCCAACAGATTTACGGTCGGGAAGATATTCCGCGGTTTCCAATTGGAACCCGGTGAAAATAGCGTTTGCTATACGTAACTGCTCCATAGCGACTTCGGTTGATTGGGGAGGCAATACCCACCAGGATATAAGCAGACTGTCGGTTTCGCTGATGCCCCAGTTTTCAAGCGGGAAGGTATAGCTGTATATTCCGCCTCCGTTATCATCGGCCAGCCCTTTTGAATTCAAATGAAAAATAAGATCGTCGAGGTCATAGAGTCTGTTTTTTCTTTCCAGGCAGTAGTTATACATAGGGGCGCCGTCGGGATGAGATAAAAACACCGGAACCGTACCGGACTTAACCCAAAGGGGATAAGCTACGGAAATCGACGGCGATCCGAGCATAGCGAAAGTGGTCGCCAGGGACCGATCCTCTCCGGGGGCGGCGCCTCGGATAACCGTGGCGGAAGTTGTGTAATAGTTGCTGATGGTTATTCTGAAATTGGAGATATAGCCGGGAGGTCCTTCTTCCTGGCAACCGTAATATGGTAACGGATATGGATCGTCAAACACATTGCGTAAATCGCGGGCGAGTTCTTTTAAAACAAAATTAACGTCGATCGGACCTTCCGGGAGTCGGTTTTCGGTGATCGTAACCGCTTGTTTGAATCTATCCCTGCCCTCGAAAATGTTGCCTCCTGAGAGAGAGTAATTGGCTCTGATTATATATCCACCGCGTTGGCGATCGGAATCGTCCGGTGTAAATTTCGTGTAGAAGTAATTAGCGCACTCGTATAAGGCGCATCTGCTATCGGTATCGAATATCGCGAAATTCCAACAGCTTTCCCTACCCGTAATATCCGTCGAATCAAGCAGAGCCTCGAAATCCTCCAGGGTGGAGCAAGTCTCCAGCGCGATTCGCATCAGA
>JAZGHS010000064.1:0-11129 GCA_036481315.1 Candidatus Zixiibacteriota bacterium
GACAAACCCTATCCCTCCCATGGCGGCGAAAACGACTCCCACCGCCAGGTAGGATGGTAATTTATTTGTCCATTCCGGAAAAATTTGCGCCAAACTCCCCGACCTTCCCATTAAAGTGGAGCCATTATAGCAACATTGATTCTGTTTTAAAAGTACTTTTTTCGGTAGTTGATAAATTAGGCTCTGAGAATTTAGAGAAAACCGTCCACATCACCTGAAAAAAATACAGCTCGAGAATAATAAACTCAAGCGTTTTTAAAAAGATTTTTTGACCCGATATTCAACTATTATTCGGGATTCCCTTAATCCCGACATTTTCATCGAAAAACGTGATCTCCCCGTGGAACCGAAATCACCTAAAAGCGGTATTATATCAGGATACCTCGATATGTCATCTCGGGGAAAACAACAGATTAGCTTAAGGAGGCTTTGGTGAAGTTAAAAGGGTACTTTCTTATTCTGCCAGTGGTTCTATTTTTACTGGGATGCGCGTCAACTAAACCAGACATCAATAACTCCGACGGAAACTCCGAGATCAGAGTATTTGAGGTTTACGGCATGAATTGCCCCGGCTGCCATGGCGGGGTGGAAAAGCTAGTGAACAAGGTACCGGGCATACTGAGCTCCAAAGCCGACTGGGAAAAAGAGAAAATTGAGGTAGTCGTAAAGCCCGGCATTGGATTAACCGACGAGGCGATTATCGAGGCTGTAAAAAAAGCTAATTTCACACCAGGCAAGAGAATTGAATAAGAGGACATTTTGAAAAAGATAATAACGGTTATTATAGCAGTCTTAACGATCTGGGGGATTATACCCACTGCAATCATAGCATCCGGGATCAGTGTCGATGCCGGCCTGACTCCCCCAGAGGGACGCTGGATTACCAGGGCGCAAATCAGGTATATGCCTTCAGCGGCGGATAACTCCATGGGAAACAGCGAAATGACGATGTACGGTTTACCCATAATGGTCGCCTACGGAGCCAGAAATTACCTGATGATCATGGCCAGGCAGACCGTCATGTCTAAAGATATGACAATGATGGGTATGAACTCATCCCATACCGGCCCTGGCGATTTGTTCTTACTTGGTAAATACAAAGCATACCGGTTAAATACTCCTGGATATACAATAGGTGTCTCCCCAACTCTGGGGATCTCCATTCCTACAGGCGACGATAATTTTACATCAGATTCCTGGGATCTAAATACCGGGCTGTATATTTCCGGTCGTAGAGCCAGATTTTCAGCTCATCTGAATTTAGGATTCAACTGGTATGATTTCACCGGCGATTCGGATAAGATTGCTCAACCCGGCAACGAGATCTCGCTCGATTGGGCGGGGACATATCAAATCGGATTTGCCCGGGATAGATCATTCGCCCCGGTAGTGGAGCTTTCATATAATAAAGCCTTGCAGGGGGAAATCGACGGCGCTGACGATCCCAATTCAGGCGGGGACATCTTATATGTATCCCCCGGCGCGAAATTGACCATATCCTCGACTATATTCGAAGCCCTGTTACGGATACCAGCCTCCCAGAACCCTAACGGCGCTCAAATGGAGGCCGAGACCGGGTTCATCGCGGGTATGAGGGTGATGTTTTAGGGGTAATATAAATATAGATATACAATGATTAAGGCAGGTCATAGTTCTGATGGACGTGACCTGCCTTAATTATTTGATGTTCATTATTGATTATAGAGTAGAATACCAATCTTTATTTATGTGGACTATTTCTGATATTTTTTCCTCAATAAATAAACCAATGGAAAGCGATTTTAACTTTTCAATTAATTCATCTCCATCAATAAGATCGATAGGCGGAGCACCATCTCTTTGAGCTTCAATTCTTGCGTCTCTGGTAAAGGTGCCAGTACTAATTAGAAGACCTTTATCGGCACGACCTACCATGGCCCCACGAAAGTCTCTTACCGTAGAGGTTGACACACTACCTTTATATCGTTTGCATTGGAAAATAACATGGAACGAAAGTAATCCCCCAATCTTGACAACTCCCTTACCATCAATACCGCCATCGCCTGATCTTCCTGTAACCTCTACATGAATAAAACCAGATTCTCTAAGAAGCCGCTGGCATAGTCTTTCGAAAGATGCCGGAGGAATGTTTTGAATAATATTTAAAAGCTCTTCTCGCCATGTAAGTTTGCGTTCAGCTATTGCATCATCTTTGTCAACATCTACACTTTCTCCATCATCTTTCGATTTGTGAAGTTCTTTAACCCATCTGACTATCTCTTTTGGATCTAATTTGGTGTCTTTCGAGCCTTTAGGAGTTAATGCCCATATTCCTCGCTCGGAGTTTTCGAGCAATCCATACAATTTCAGATACGTTCTTGTCCATGCTAAACGATAGCTAAACTTCGTTCTGTTACCGGAATGAATTTCGTTCAGATCATTATCAGACAAACCCAATATAGCGGCGATGGTTTCCTCAAGTTCGGTTATAGACGCGGACCCTCCAAGCTGTTTGAGCGCCTCAATTGTCGAATCCATCATTTCATAATATTTTGGGACAGCCATTATACCTCCCTAAGGGTAGAATTTCTAATAGATTGAATTAGCACTTCTACTTTCCCTACTCCCCCTTCAACTCCTCAACCACCATATCCCCCATCTCCGATGTCGATATGCCGGAATTGGCATTGAGCGATTTGATTCGTCCCGAACTCAACAACGAGCCGACAGCGTCCTCGATGGCCACCGCCGCCTTTTTCTCGCCTAAGTAATCGAGCATCATCTGCGCCGCCATGATCGCCGCGATAGGGCAGGCGACATTCTGATCTTTGTATTTCGGCGCCGAACCGTGAATCGGTTCAAACATGGAGACCTGCCCGGGATGGATATTTCCCGATGCCGCGATACCCATACCGCCCTGCACCATCGCTCCTAGATCGGTGAATATATCGCCGAAAATGTTGGTGGTCACTACCACGTCGAACCATTCCGGATTCTTAACCATCCACATACACGCGGCGTCGATATAAGCATGGTCGTGTGTGATACCGGGGTATTCCCTGCCGACCTCCTCCACCGTGCGGGTCCAGATATCCTGCGCGCGGATGGCGTTGGCCTTATCAACAAGAGTGACTTTGTTGTCTTTTTTGCGTTCTTTAGCCAGCTCGAAAGCGTAGCGAACCGCTCGCTCGCATCCCTTGCGGGTAAAGACCATATTGGCGATTGCCACCTCGTCGGGCGTGCCCTTCTTCATAATGCCGCCGATACCGGTATAAACGTCCTCGGTGTTTTCCCGCACGACCACCAGATCGACATCCTCTAATTTTGTATCCTTCAAGGGACACAACGATTCGGAGTAGAGTTTTATGGGACGAAGATTAATATACAGATCCAGTTTGAACCGTATCCCTGCGATCACCGCCCGTTCCACCAGGCCGACCTCGACCCTGGGATCGCCGATCGCGCCAAGATATATTGCGTCATGTTCTTTATATTCCGAATAGATCGATTCGGGCACCAGTTCGCCGGTTTTGAGATAATGCTCCGACCCGAACGGGTAATCGGTGGTTTTATATTTGAACCCGTAAAGCTCCGAGGCCTTTTTGAGCACCTTCAACGCTTCGGTTGTCACCTCGGGGCCGATACCGTCCCCCCCTATCACCGCGATTTTGTACATTGTTTTCCTTTCAATATCGATACATCAACAATATTTCCATGATTTAGTTGAGATGTTTTTTATCCCTTCCCCAGTTTCTCCATCACCCAGCCTTTAAGGCCGCCCTTTTCAATCACAGTCTTCATAAACGGCGGGAACGGGGCGAACGTGAATTCCTTGCATTTTGTTTTGTTGATAATCTTACCGCCGAACATATCAATCTCGAGCTCGTCTCCGGCCTCTGTCGCCTCGACACATTCGGGCGATTCGAATATCGGCAGGCCGATATTGATACAATTGCGATAAAATATCCTCGCGAACGATTTGGCTATCACGGCCGAGATACCGACCGATTTGATAGAGAGCGGGGCTACCTCCCTGGACGATCCGCATCCGAAATTATCGTCGGCGACTATGATATCCCCGGTTTTTATCTTCGAATGGAAATCGATATCGTAATCCTCCATGCAATGCTTGGCAAGTTCGGCGTCGTCGGTCAGGTGGCACCAGCGCCCCGGCATGATAACGTCGGTATTGATATTATCTTCCATTCGATAAACATTTCCCGCGAGTTTCATTTATCCTCCGTTTGAGCTTTCTTTCCTCCGTAATAAAGCGATCGCAAATACGGGGTCAGGATAGTCATTCCTTCCTTGTATGAATATTTCGGCTGATAACCGAGATCGTAAATCGCCCTCGATATATCGAATATAGCGTCATATTTTAAAAACCTGGCCGCGAAACGGGTCAGGTGGGGGATCGACGATCTTCTTACCAGCCTGTAATAGATCTCCATCAGATACGCCGCGGTATATAATACCGTGTATTGAACATGTCTGGGCTTATAGTCTATCCCCAATATCGCGATTATGTCGTTTACAAACCTGCTCGATGAAACCTTGGAGCCGTCGGTGATATTGAATGTTTTCCCAACCGCGTCTTCTTTTCGCAGGGCAATCATTATCGCTTCCACCACGTTTTCGATATAGGTAAGCGAGAGAAGATTGGAACCGTCATCGGCAAAAAACAGCCGTTTTGATTTCAGATTGTTAATTACAAAAGGAATTATGGCTTTATCCCCGGGCCCCCAGATATACCCCGGCCGCAATATCACGGCGGGGAAATTCTTATCGTCGATCAATGCCGAAACAATCTTATCCGCCTCGATCTTTGAACGGGTATAATGATCGACAACTCTCTCACCGTAATCGGCGTCCTCATCGGTACCAAAATGGCTGTGATCGTTGCCATAAACAGCCACTGTGGAAATATGAATGACTTTCTTCACCTCCGCCTTCGCGGCGTATTCCATTACCAGGCGAGTCAAATCGATATTTGTCCGTTTGAAATCCTCCCATTTACCGTAATCGCGACGCATCACAGCGCAATGCACGACCGCGTGGCAGTCTTTGAAAAGACCGGCACAGGCATCTTTCTCGGTAAGATCACGGCATATGGAATCAATCCCCTTTTCACCGTATACCGAGGAGTCCGGCTCCTTTTTGACAATCGCGAGCGGTTCGAATTCCGAATTCCGCAGTCGGGCTACTAAGGCCTTGCCTAAAAATCCGCCCGCTCCTGTAACAGCGACTTTCATATTTTAAGTCGAATCCGTCCTCTATTACAATTCGTCGGGTGAGCATATCCTGCCCATAACCGCCGACGTGGCGGCCACGGCGGGATTGGCCAAATATACTCTCGATTTGATATGACCCATGCGCCCGGTAAAATTGCGGTTCGATGTCGACACGCAAATGTCATCTTCACCCAATACACCCATATGCCCGCCGATACACGGGCCGCATGTGGAGGTCGAGAACACACAGCCTGCATCGATGAATATCTGCGGCAGACCTAAATCGAACGCTTTCCTGGCAATCGCCTGTGAACCGGGAATCACGATCACTTTAACATCGGGATGAGCCTTGCGGCCTTTAAAAATCTCAGCCGCCCTGATCATATCCTCGAGCCAGCCGTTTGTGCAAGTTCCGATAACGGCCTGGTCGATCTTGATATCTTTGACATCCGAAACCGGTTTGACGTTATCCGGGGAATGCGGGCAGGCCACCTGCGGCTCGAGATCGGAAACATCAAATGTTTTTTCTAACGCGAAAACGGCGTCAGGATCGGAGGAATAGGTTTTATACGACGGTTTCTCCTTCTTAAACCGCGAACTCGATTCGACAAACTCCTTGGTTTTCTCATCGAAATTGAATATCCCGGTCTTCGCTCCGGCCTCGATAGCCATATTGGCCATGGAGAATCGGTCTGACATCGGCAATTGATCGAAAACCTCTCCGTGATACTCGATCGACATATAGGTCGCGCCCGACGTTGAAAGCTGTTTCAAGGTATAGAGAATCAGATCCTTACCGTAAACATGCGGTTTGAGTTTGCCGTTATAAGTTAGCTTTACCGATTGGGGTACCTTGAACCAAACCTCGCCTGTTGCCCAGGCGCAGGCAATATCGGTGGAGCCCATACCGGTGGCCAGGCAGTTAATCGCTCCAGCGGTGCACGTATGTGAGTCGCCGCCGATCATTATTTGGCCGGGGAGGATAACGCCCTCCGACGTTAGAACGGCATGCTCTATTCCCGCTCTGCCGACCTCGAAATACCATTTCACGTTGTGTTGCCTGGCGAATTCTTTCACCCGTTTGGTGATCCCGGCGGCGTTAATATCTTTGGCCGGAGTGAAATGATCGGGTATCAACGCGACCCTATCGGGATCGTATAACTTCTCTATCCCCCATTCATTAAGCACTTTTATCGAAAGAGCCGCGGAAAGTTCGTTGGCCATGGCTATATCGACAGGTACGTTGACAATCTCGCCGGATTCTACGTAATCTTTCCCGGCATGATCGGCTATTATTTTTTGCGCGATGGTTTGTCCCATTTTTTCCTCTGCTGATTACTAATAAAAAAGAACCGGAGAGATATTAGTATTCCCTTAGGTTCCGGTTAGAGTCTTTTAGGAAACTATATCACAAAGCTACGTACTCTCGGATTTCCTTAAATCGTCCATGTGGTCAGGGTCGATCTTGACTAGAAAGGCCACTACGAATATATAGAGCGGAAAATTGAAAATCCAACCATACGGTATATCGATACTCAAAATTGTGGTAATTGTAAAGTATAGAAAATGAAGGCTGACCATGAACATCCCTAATTTCCAGATCAAGCCGAATTTCAAGCCGATCTTCGAGAATTTTATAGTCATGACCGGAACGACGAAAACCAAAATAGCGATTGCGGCCCAAGGTATAGATATCAAATACAAAACGACAAAGACGACAAGGAAGAATATCCAGGAATACCCGGTCCTTAGATTTTTCAAATACTCCGAATCGATTACGCCGGTGTAACCCTCCGGATACATCATGGATCGAGGCGCCGCCCCGCCGTATCTGAAAACCCCGTTCGGGCCGACATACACAACAACGTTTGGATATAATTGTCTGAGGCTATCGGTGTCCGACCAATCCTGTATCCACTGCCAAACCGCCAACGTATCGCCTTCGAATTCCATCATCTTCAGGCTTGCCGGCATATTGGATATTACGCCGTTTTCAAAAACCACCTCATAATCGTTTTCCTCGGCGAAATTCACGATTTTCTGATACTGATTTGAGAAGATACCGTAAATATGAATGGTCAACACCAGAGACATCAAAAAAAGAAACATTAATAAAAAACGCCAGCATCGGCCTGGGGAATAGGAAAGCGCCCGCGTGTAGAAACCCCCTCCCATAAGGCTCCCCCCGAGATCGCCAAAAAAATCTGTAATCCATCTCATAATAACCGCCTTGCGAGACTCGGCTTCAACCGAGGCAATATCGCCTATTAGAAAAAAGGCGAAACGCTCGCAAAAGATTATACTCCATTAAAAAGAAGATTCGCTTTATGTCCTGCGACGTCTCCTCTTACGTTTAGTCTGGTCCCCTTTCGACGTCATCTTTGACAGATCGAAATTCAACGGAGCGTTGGCAAGCTTCTTCTCGCCTTCGGGGGTCAACTCGTACTGCATCGCGTCCCCTTCGCCTATTTTGACAAGCCATCCCTGCTTGACACAATACTCGAGGTACGCCGTTCCCAACTCAAGAGAATCGATACGTCGATTCTCACCCGTGGTTTTTTTCATAAACTCTCCCCTCTCTCATCATCAGAAGATCATGCGAGTGAACTCCAACGATGTCAATAGAGCGATGGGATTACTTTCCTTTAAACTCTGCCTTCCGCTTCTCCAGAAAGGCGTTGGTACCCTCGGTTTTATCGTCCGACGCGCAAATAGCGGCGAATAATACTGCCTCATGTTCACAACCGGATACCAGATCGACATCGAGACCAAGATTGACAGCCTCCTTGGCCGCTTTAATCGCCAGCGGGCCTTTCGATGCTATTTTCCCGGCCATCTCCTTCGCCTTCGGCAATAATTCCTCCGGCGGATAGATCTCGTCAACAAGGCCGATCCTATATGCCTCTGTGGCATTGATATGATCGCCGGTTAAAATCATCTGCTTGGCTTTGCCGCGTCCCACAAGCCTGGCCAAACGTTGGGTACCGCCGTAACCGGGGATGATCCCCAGGCTAACCTCCGGTTGTCCGATCTTGGCCCTCTCCGACGCCAGCCTGATATCACAGGCCATGGCGATCTCGCATCCGCCGCCCAACGCGAATCCGTTGACCGCGGCGATTACAGGTTGAGGAAGCTTTTCGATTCTTGATAGCAACGACTGCCCGCGATCGCATTTGGCTCGCCCGGAAACAACGTCGCAAACCGCCAGCTCGCCGATATCGGCGCCAGCCACAAACGATTTTTCCCCACCACCTGTTAAAATGACGCAGAGGACTTCTTTATTCCCGGCGATAGTGGTGAAACAGTGATCGAGTTCGGCGATCGTTTCATCGTTTAAGGCGTTGAGTACTTTGGGACGGTCTATTGTGACAATCGCGACATCATCCTCTTTTTCGAATTTGATATTTTTATATTCCATGGCTCCTACTTCTTTCTATAATCGTAAAATCCACGTCCGCTCTTCCGTCCGTTATACCCGGCTTTAACCATCGCTTTCAAAAGAGGAGGTGCGGCGTAATGATGATCCTTGAACTCGTCGAACAATATCTCTGCTATATAGTAAGTTGTATCTAACCCCACGAAGTCAGTCAATTCCAGGGGCCCCATGGGATGTCCGCAACCGAGCTTCATTCCGGTATCGATATCTTCTTTGGTGGCCACTCCGCTCTCCAACGCCCTGATGGCGTCGAGCATATAGGGAACCAGTAATCGATTGACCACGAATCCGGGCGTATCACTGCACGATACCACTACCTTGCCCACCTTCTCGCCGAACGCCTTTGCCGTTTCGAATGTAGCGTCGGAGGTGGCTACGGTCCTGACAACCTCAACCAGTTTCATTACCGGAACCGGGTTGAAGAAATGAAGTCCACAGAACTGATCAGCTCTATTAGTCACGGCGCCCATCTCGGTGATGGAAAGCGACGACGTGTTCGACGCGAAAATCGCGTCCTTCTTGACAATCTTGTCGAGATCTCTATAAAGCTGTAGCTTCTCGTCGATATTCTCGATGATCGCCTCGCAAACGATATCGCAGTCTTTGAGATACTCTATATCGGTAGTGCCTGTAATATTGTCTAAAACGGCTTTCTTGCCGGCCTCGTCGAGCTTACCTTTCGCGACCGCCCTGGAGAGCGATTTATCGATGCGTCCCATTCCCTTTTTAAGAAAATCATCGCTCACTTCGCGGATCACAACCGTCATGCCCGCCTTTGACGCTATCTCGGCGATCCCGGAACCCATCAGCCCGCATCCGCAAATACCAACCTTCTTAATCTCCATCTAAACTCCTCATCAAAAATCACGTTTCAATCATTTAAAACTAATCCCATCAAAAAACCACTATCCCAAACCCCCTACAGCAAAGTAAAATACAATAATCGATCCCAAACCTCAAGTCGCTTTCGAAAATCGGCTCAATTCTTCTCCAGCATCAGGCTCGACGTCGCGAATCCGCAACGCTTTAAAAGGGTAATGGCCGGCCGGTTATCGGGATCCATCCAACCGTAGAACTTATTGATTTTGAGCTTATGGCCGAGATCCATGCAGGCATCCAGAAGCATCCTGCCGACACCCCTGCTGCGGTATTTCCCTGAGACATAGCAATCCAAGATAATACCCAGAAATTCGCCGTCCACCAGGTCGGGAAGATTCCAGAGGTTCAAATAACCGATAATCTTATCGTCGGTTACGGCTATAAGAAAATGGGAGAAATTCGAATTCAGCGCTTCTGTAAAACGTTTCCCGCGCAGGTCTTGTTCGCATCCCTGGATCTCTTCTAAGATACTGTGAATTTTGTCGGTATCCTCTTTTCCCGCCAGCCGAACTTCAATATCCATATTCGTCCCCTCTTTTATGTAATTTTACCGATGATATTTACGCGTGATCTGGAGATAAACTTCGAAATCATAAGCAATTGGAAATGAAAGATAATGGACTTGTGGTGTCAAGGGAATTATGGGGTTTTGGGGGCGATGATCTATATGCTACGGCGGATAGGAACCTCTTCCCGTCGTTGCTTACCGCCTACTCCAGCGCCTCATAAAGTGAGTTGACCTTATCGAAATCGAATACGAAACCGTCGGGCAAACGATAATCGTCGTATGTATACTTCCCCGAGCCGATAGCCATTGCCCCGGCAAGTATAGCCGGCGGACCGGCCAGCTTGGCAAACGCGTCGCCGGTGGAAACATCGGTTAAATCATAGCTTTTAATAACGCCGATATACACCAACGCCGCTATTGTCCCTATCGTAAAGGCACTCCAGACCCTATTGCCCATCTCCAACCTGATAGCTTTTATTCCCGCCGCCGGGATATTCCAAGGAAGATCCACACCTCTGGGCTGGACCAGGATCGAATCAGGTTTCCAGCGCAGAAGAAGCCCTTCTTTTTTTTCGCCGTCCTCATAATAAAAATAGGTATAGCGTATATCCCTATGAAACCGCCAGAGTTCCCGTTCTGTCAATTCTCCGGCTGATTCGGATAGCTCTTTTTTTACCGGCGACGAACACGACAGGCAAATAAGAGCGATAATTCCGTAAATTATTATTTTCATCTCATCCCCAAAAAAAATTTAGTATACCGTTGTCAAAACCCTACACCCTTCCAACGGAAAATTACTTTAATTTGAAGGCAATGTCAAATACGGGATATAATCGGCGTAAAAAAAAAGGCCGGTCAGTTGACCGGCCTCCAGCATCTATTCAGTGTAATTATCTTCCGCCACCGTGTTGGGTCGAATCAAACGGTGTATCGAGCACGAAATCGATACCGCCGACACCGAGTTCGGAGCTTACGATAGTTTCCAGAGAATCGATAGAAACGCCGTAACCGCCGATCATATCGTATTGGCTGGGACCATCCCACTCGCCCGAATTGTCTGTATCCCAGAAGCCAATCGCGTAAACAGTCTCACCGG
>JAZGHS010000065.1:0-10354 GCA_036481315.1 Candidatus Zixiibacteriota bacterium
CGCCCCTACGGATCATTATGATATCGGCCTAATTTCTTTTGACCTCCAAAAACTCCTCGAAACTCCTTATCTCGCCGGACATGAACGAATCGAGCATGGAATCGATCTTTGCGACCTCGCCGGGGATAACGATTTTAGGAGCCACTATCAACTCTCTGGCTCTTTTCTCCAAGTCGATCTCTTCGGCGGTTTTATTCTGCCAGTCCCGCAAATATAGATCTTGGACACGCAGGAACGCGGCTACCGCCACGTAGGCGTCGTCGAGATAGGCGAAAAGGCCGTTGGAGTTTTCCGGCAGGAAATCGTCGGGCTGATAAATATACGAGATAATCAAACCGCTGAGTTGTTTCGCTTTGGACGGCGTATGGTTATCGTTCCAGTAGCTGTTTAACTGTTTCAATGTTATCGGAAGCAGAAAGATGAATTCCTTTAAAGTCCCGATTTGCTCCTCTGTTGTCCTGCCGCCCATCTTTTTGGCTACCGACGCTCTAAAAACGTCACCCTCGGTATCGGCAAGATGTCGCAACTGATTGGCCAGCGCTTTTAGCATATTAAGTCTCCTTTATCGGGAAAACTCGGGTTTCATGTTGTTATTTTAAGCCGACTGGGAAATCCTGTCAAACCCATTTTTGTGACCCCCTATTATATATACCTGCCTAACCGCCAAAAAGTGCCGAAAAATCGACTTTCAGCCTGCTTTTAATTGACAAAACACGATCTGCGGGATAACTTGCTGATCACAAGTGAAAGCGGTTGGCATAATCGCAACCGCCTAATTTTTACCGACTTACCGAAGGGAATAGTTAAACGATGAATGAGGTCCGGGTACGAATCGCGCCATCACCATCGGGATTTCTGCATATTGGGACCGCCAGGTCGGCTTTATTCAACTGGCTCTACGCACGTCGCCACGGCGGCAAATTCCTTCTGCGGATCGAGGATACCGATACGGAGAGATCGTCGAAAGAGATGATCGATGTCATTTTCGAATCGCTAAAATGGCTCGGGCTCGATTGGGATGAGGAACCGGTTTATCAATCGCAAAGGATCGATCTATACCGCGAACATGTAGATCGCCTGCTGGAATCGGGAAGAGCGTATCCGTGCTGGTGCAAGCCTGAAGTTCTCAAGGCCAAACAGCAGGAGGCGATGAAGAGCAAGCAGAATCCACGTTATGACAGGACCTGCTATAACCTACCCGAGGATGAGAAAAAAAAGCTGATTGATTCGGGCGAGAAGTACGCGACGAGATTATTTATCGATGACGGCGCGACCACATTCGACGACCTGGTCGTGGGGACTGTCACCAAGGAGCATAAGGAACTCGACGATTTCATTATCGCTCGTTCCGACGGCCGCGCGGTGTACAACATGGCGGTTGTTGTTGACGATCACGATATGCGGATATCCCATGTCATCCGGGGCAACGATCATGTCTCCAATACATTCAAGCAGATTCTGATTTATAAAGCGTTGGATATAGAGCCGCCAAAATTCGCCCATATACCGTTAATTCTGGGCAAGGATAGATCCAAGATGTCCAAGCGCGATGGCGCCGCGGGGGTGACTGATTACGGCAGGATGGGGTATCTCAAGGAAGCTGTGGTCAATTTTATCGCGCTATTGGGCTGGTCGCCGGGTGATGATCGCGAGGTGATGACGATCGATGAGATTATAGAATCATTTTCGTTAGAGAGGATCAGCACCGCCAACGCGATTTTCGATACGGAGAAACTTCGCTGGATGAACGGCGAATATATCCGCGCCTGCGATAACCATAAGCTTGTCGATCTGATCCGTCCGTTTATGGTGGAATCGGGGCTTGTCACCCAGCTCTGGATCAACTCACGCTGGGACTGGATGATGAGATATGTCTCTATATTCAAGGAACGCTGCCAGCTTCTGCCCGAGTTTGCCGAGCAGGGACGGTTTTTCTTCGCCGACAGGATCGAGTTCGATCATAAAGGGGTGGAGAAGCATTTTAATAAGGAAGGCGTGCCGGCTTTGCTCGGTAAGTGGATCGATGTTTTAGGGGGTATGGAGGATTTCACGGTGGAGAAGCTCGAAGGCGCGTTGCGGGGGCTTGCGGAGACGCTGGAGGTAAAGCCGGCGGCGTTGATTCATCCCACCCGACTGGCGTTATCGGGGGAGACCAAGGGTCCGCCACTGTTCGATATGATGGAGCTTCTGGGGCCTGAGAAATGCCTGGAACGGTTAAAAAGGGCACGCGAATTTATAAAAAATAGTGGTGAAAGGGCTTGACAAAGTATATGGTTTGAGTATAATTATAGTGATTGTCTTTTGGAGACATTTTGCAGTTATCTTCCCCCCTTAAGCTGTGATGTCTATCAAAAGACATTCGTATTTGGGGGATCGTCCAATGGCAAGACATGCGGCTCTGGACCGTAGAATCGGGGTTCGACTCCCTGTCCCCCAGAATGAAATCGAGACTACTTAACCTTATGAAATGCAATCAGATGACGTTGGTTTTTAACGAGTTATGAGCATGCCTTAATTTGAATAACCTCGAATAACTACCAATAACTTACAACATAAATCAGCACAATTTCAGCTCACCTAATATGTGAGTTTTTCGACCGCCTGACGCTGGAGGTCTGGCGTAAGATGCGCGTAAATCATGGTTGACTGGATATCGGAGTGTCTCATCAGTTCTTTTATTACCAGCAGAGGAACTCCGGCTTGAACAAGGTGGCTTGCGAATGTGTGTCTGCAATCATGAAGCCTGGCATTTTTTACTCCGGCCTTTTTTGCGTTTCGCCTAAATCTGCTTGATAAGACTTGAGTCGGGTTTAGAGGTTTACCTCTATGCTTTCGTGGAAAAATATGCTGATCGTAATTGAAGTTTTTCCTGGTCGGATAAACTTTTTCAATTATACCCAGTAGCTTTGAGCTAATCGGAACTGTTCCGGGTTTTTTTCCTTTCGGAACAAACTCCCCATGCGCCCGAATATGAATTGCTTTCTGCTTTAAATTTATATCCATCCACCGAAGATAATAAATCTCGGCGCGTCTCAAACCGGCATAGACCGCGATGTCAATTACCAACCTCAAATTGGCATCAGCCACTTCTCTTAGTCTTACAATTTCTTCATTTGAAAAGTATCGAACTTTTTTGGGGACTTTCAATGGTTTGGCATTCTTTAAGGGGTTGGCATCGACTAAGCCCCATTCAACCGCTTTATTCATCATTGCCCGAAGCAATCCAAAAAAGTTGTTGTAGGTGCGCCCACTGCGCGACGATAATATGAAAGATTGAAATAGCTGAAGCTCCCCAAGAGTTATTTGGTCAATCTTAGTCAGGCTGCGTCGAGCGAAATACTCTCTTATTTGACGAATTCTGTATTGCTCAGATAGATTGGTTGAAGCTGATTTTGTCGCCGAAGCAAACTCAGCATAGCGCCTGAAAAAATTAGGTAGATCCGTTTCTTTCACTTTTTTTGGTCCCGGATTATGATTACCCCTGAAGATTTCCAACTCAAGTTCTTTGAGCTTTAATTCTGCAAGTTTGTATTTTGGAGTGCCTGTTGACAGGCGGTATTGCCTGCCTTGATATTGATAAGTTATGTACCAGATGCCTTTCCGATTATAAATGGATGCCATGATAAAATACCTCCAGACTGATCTTGATTGTCACCAACAATGGCTGATCAGTCCGAATCCTCCTCATCATTGGAATAAGGTCTATATCTGAAAAATTTCAAAACTGAGGTCTTCAAAGCCATAAACTCCCCATCTATCGAATACCCTGGCAGGCGTTTCTTTGGGTCAGGATGATTGATGAATTTGTCTATGGTCGCGGGCGCCTTCCGAAACATACGGATAATTTCCCGCCTGGTCCAAAATGCTTCCTGCATTAATTCGTCGGGGGTTTTACGGCGAGGGTGTGGCATGTTTACATTCCATTATTCTTATTCCAGAAATTCATCTTAAAATCACCTCCCGACCGCCGGAGGGGTGACGATCGGGAGGCCATGACGAATTCACCTATTCTGATGAATCCGCGTTTTCGTCCTTTTGGGAGATCTGTCCCGTAAAAGCGAGATCGTAGGCGAATTCAAATATTGATTTCAGCTGGTCGAAAATCCGCTGGAAGTCAGAGATGGCCATTTTAAATCCCTCATCAAAACGATCTTTTCTCTCGGGATCAATTATTACGGCGGTATTGAGAAGCCGGGTTAGAATGCTAGTCCACTCGTTCAAATATATTCGGGCCATGGATTCAGCTGCAATAAAGGAAGAGGCAGATTTGGCCTCAGCCAGGGTTTTGCTGGATTCGTCAAGTAGTTCAAGAACATGTCTACCATAATCGGATACAGAGAAATGTTCAGCGCCATCCTGGATTCGCAATGCATTGGCTGCTTTGAACATTTCGTATTTTTCTGCGCGGTGCTTTTCACAAATATCGAGGATACCCAAAAACTGGTCAACGGGTATCAATAACTCTACTTCTTGATTTGTCATTTGTAATCTCGCTTTTTTAAAGTTATGCCCGGTGCCGCCGATTGGCGGCACCGGGCGTTGACTAATAGAACCAAAGTCTAATGTTTATCCTCCCCTGTTGTTTCTACAATTGCGGTTGGCGAAGTGGTACAATAACCGGGGGCAGGTCAGATATCGGAATAAAGCCCTTTTTAGTTGCCTCTTCATTAAAACTAGTAATAGCACAGCGATTAGTAAGGATATTGTGCCAATATTGTAAAATACAATATACACCATCGGAAGCGGAGATTTCATATTTAGATCGTGTGAGTTTAAAAGATGGAGTTATTTTTAAAGAAAAAGGTTGCTCCAAATGCGGGGGTACGGGTTATTTGGGAAGGACCGGAGTATGCGAATTGATGCCTATAACACATGATATTGAAGAAAAGATTCACGAGGGCGCTTCATCATCTGAAATCCGTAAGGTACAATCTGATAGTATCTTAAATTTAAAAGACTCAGCTTCGAAAAAAGTAATACAAGGTATAACATCTCTCAGCGAAAATTCCGGCAAGATAAGTTGAGTTTTATTATATCAAGTAAATAGACCTTTGAAGTACATTTATTTTTATAAATAAAACACTTGACAAGGATATTATAAATATATTATACATCGGCTGCGAAGCAGATAGGGTTGCGTTTAGTTGACAAAAACTAATTTAGTATTCAACAAAGAACCTATAATTAGGGCTTATAAAAATATATTGTTCAATATCTTTGTAGGCGGCAGGCTAGTCAATTTATAATAAAGAAAATAGATTTCGATTAATAACGAAATACTGGAAAAAGGAGGAGTTATGAGATTGAGAGATAATATAGTTACAGTAAATTGGTTATGGCAAAAAATAATCATCCTGGGTATCCTCCTATTTGCTTCAACCATGTTATTGGCAAGCGATAATTCCTGTTCTCTCGGGGAAGTAATAGTAATTGATGATAATAGCATATCAGTTGAAATTCAAATCTCAAACACCGATACTCTGGCAGGATTTCAAATTCCATTTTCTTTCAGCTATGGGGAAATTGAGGTAAATTGCGATTCGCTCGTTTATGCAGGCGCCGCTTGCGAAGACTTTGCTTCGGCTGTTATAAATATCGATAACGATAACCAAATGGTCTATTTTGCCGCAATTGATAATGTGATGCTTGAAGATAATAATACGCCGTTACTACCAGGGATAAATACGATAGCTATAGCGTATTTCAGTTTTGACCAGATTAACCAAAATCAGAATTTAACATTCCAAAAAACGATTATCCCTGATGATTATAGGGATTATTCTTTATTAATGTGGACGCCAGACTCTGAAGACGTTTTATGTAGTTTTGAGTTTAATGATCTGAATATTCGTTGAAACTCTATTACTTGGGGAGATTTGATAAGGAGGATATCATGAAATATTCATTTTCTTTAATTGGAATTATGGTTTTGTTCTTTTCATTGCAATCGATTTGCGTTGCTGCTGATGTTGGAGGGGGTGGCGACGATACTGGAGTAGGTGGTAACTATTATCACAGGGATGATTCCCATACGCGAACCGATCCTGGGGGATCATCCAGATCATCACAAGGTGCTCCCAGGCTGGGCAAGCGTCCCCATGATGCAAATGGCGATGAAGGTGGCGGTGGATTTGGTGAAGGAGGTACTTCCGAAGCTGATTGCGATTGTGGTGGTGGTAGTGGTTACGGTATTGTTCAAGTTGATGCTGACGGCAATATTATTGGAGGTTCTGGCGGTGATTGCGATTGCGGTATGGGAGGCGGGGGAGGTTGGGGTTACTTCGGCGATCCTTCTGATCCGCTTAATTTTTTAAGGAACAGATATTGGAATTTATTTTCAGGATATCTTGGATGGGGGCGTAACCAACCGACGAGACGACCCCGCGCTAAGTATATCCCGTCGCCCTATAGTACTAAAAGTAGTTTTCAGGCCAAAAGCGCTCCAGTTTCTATCAACCAGCAATTTGCCAATGTAGATATGCTTATGGGCGGGCTCTTCTTTTCAACTATCGACTATTCTTTGTCCGGGCGCAATGGCCTGGATTTGGAAATGACCCGCATTTATAATAGTCACGTTTATTCTTTACCCGCAACTGCCGATTCTAGTGCTGCACCAGGTAGCGGTAGTGGTACGGCAGCGAGAAGGGGCTTTTTGGGCCAGGGTTGGCAGTGGCAAATGGATAGAATTCACGGCGATACCATGTTTTACACAAGCGGTGGTCGCGAGACCATGTTCAGAGATTTGAACGATAATACTCGTCGTAAAAATCGAAGATATGAGATTATTTCGGATTCAGATGTGGAGGATCCCGACACTTTATGGCGTCAGGAAGGTACCCGGGTTATATTCGATGATTATTATACCTTCCAAGACGCATCGATCAATAACGCATTTGGCGGAAAATATGTGACAAAAATAGTGGATGCCTGTAGCAACGAATTGAAAGTATTTTACTGCGACAATGTTCCTCTTGTGGATAGTGTAGTCGACGCGGGGGGGCGAAAATTCTGGTTCGAATATTCATCCACTGATTCAACTGATTTGTTGGATACCCGACTATTGAAACTTAATTTCCGCACTTACGATAATGATACGTTATTTATAGAATATGTTTACGATGACAGTCTTGACGACGATTGGGAGGACTATAATCCGCTTGTTATGGTGGTTTATCCAAACGCGGATACGACACGATACACATATGCCGATTCTGTTTTATTCAATAGCACATATTATCAATACGATGCCCTGTGGCTGACCAAGATTACCTTGCCTTTTGGGGGTAAATATCACTATGATTGGAGAATTTATAGAGAACAACAGCTTTCTCCGGGCAGTGATTATATGTGGCATGTCAACGTAAACAGAATCCGCAAGGAATATACAGATTCTTCTGTAGACACTACTACTTTTACTTATGACTATTCGGTTGAGTTATCCGGATATCCGCATGTGATTTCAACCGTAGCTTATCCAGATAATACTTTACGCCTTTATCGGCATACGAGGGTTAGGCCACGGCCAATAGACTACGAGGATCAAGATTCGGGCTTGCTCGACAGAATTGCATATTTTAATGATGCTTCAGACACGACGAATTCATTAGTTTATTCTTGGTTCGCCTGGGATGAAGACGGTGGCTTAACTTTTTATTGTTACCCAACACATAGTATTGGTACCGATATTGAGTCGCCGCATGACAGTATTACAGTCCCGGTATTGGCAAGATATGCTGTAGCGTACGGAAGGGCGCCCAGGGCTATCAAATATTTTGATTCCAACGCAGGATGGGGGGATATCTTTAATGTTCACACAGGATTATTTCCTGAATTAACTGAGAATTCTAAAGTTAAATACAGGTACAGAACCCATATAGATTCGACGAATCTAGTAATACTGGATAGCACTTTGGTTATTCACAACGGCGATAGCCTATCAACGGTCAATTTCTGGGATACATCAAAGATGAAAATTGATTCGATTAAAGTCACTATAAAAGGCGAAACACGCCAGACTAAATTTGTTTATGATTCATACGGAAATATGACCAAAGAAGTTACTCCTCTTGCGGATACCACACAGTTTGAATACTCCTCGAGCTTGAACTATTGCTACCTAACGAAAGTATCGAATCATTACGGAGATTTGTGGAAAGCGGATTACTATTTGAACACGGGTAGGTTAGAGCATTGGGTCAGCGCCAACAGCGATACAACATTTTACTATTACGACGATTACGGTAGACCGAACAAGACCAAAAGACCACTTGAGACCGGCTATAGCCTTACTCGATCCTACAACAGGGCAACGAAATCGATCACTGATTCAACGAAAATGTCAAGTTCACTCAATTATGTTCAAACTAATTACTATGATGGTTTTAATCGGTTTGAGCGGATGAAGATTCTTGATGAAACCCATGATTCTATAATGGTGGAGATTGAATACGATTGCTACGACCGTATAAAACGTAAAACAAGGGCTTATGCATCGTTATCGGATACTGCCTGGACAACAGTTGACTACGATATTTTAGGACGGACCATTAAGACAGCCTATCCGGACGCAACAAGGGATTCAGTATTTTATGACAGTGACTCCACTTCATCGGCTTCCTGGACAGATAAGTATTTTGATCCAATCGATAGAAACATTACAAAGATATTCAATTCGAAAAACGAACTTTTGAAAATAATGTCGGATACTTTGAGCCAGGATACCGTTTATTATGAGTACGGAGGCTTTTCACGAGTGACGCAGATTACCGATCCTAGAGGATTAATTACGAAGTATAAATACGATAACTTTGGCAACGTTACCTGGGATAGCACTGTAGACGAAGGGGTGCGGCGGTTCTATTTTGATTCGAGAGATAGAATGCGATTTATTAAGAATAACGCGGGTGATTGGTCTTACAGAAAATACGATTTAATGGGCCGCCTCCTGGAAACAGGTATAAAATCGGCGATAGATACTACATACATGGATTCATTAAGTTATCCTTCTTCCGGCCACACGGTACAGGTAACTTATAAATATGACGAATATGAGGTCAGCTTCTCATTTGTAGATTCGACGATCAACAATCCAAAAGGCAATCTCGCAATAGTAAATGATGAAGCTAGCAAGACCTGGTTTTATTATGATGACCGTAATCGCCTTGCTTTAAGAATGGTATACATCGACGGCATGTCCGACACACTTAGAACTTGGTATGATCATGGAGATGCTGACCAGATTGAGAAAATTACATACCCAGATTCAACCCAAATCTCGTATACCTATTATAAATCGATGCGCCTGAAAGACTATTTTGTAGGGGCGCCGGGTATTCATACTGATGACCAGTTCAAATATAACGCCTGGGGCGGTTTGGAGAAAATCAACATTGACGGCGATACGACATATTTTGTCGACTATGAATACGACGATATGAGTATGCCTACAAGCATCTTTGCCAAGAAAGATTCGACCGGCTTGTGGGGACGATCTTATGGTTATGACAACGCCCACATGATAGATCTGGTCAAACTTTTGGACGATTCGGGAAGCCCAACTAACGATACAACAAAAACTTACATTTACGACTATCTCTATCGATTAACCGAAGCAGATTTAGTTCAAGCTGGAAAAACTGTTAAGTTCGGATATGATAAGAGCGGGAATCGTAAATACAAAAAAGTAGACGCAGACTCAACCCACTATATTCTGGCGGATTCTTTAATCATAGATGTCGAATTTGATACAATTCAATTGATGGTTGATGGAACTCCTTTCGAAGACTTCGAATATTTTACGCCAGTATTGGACACTATATTCTGGGAATGCGATGTTGTAGGGAGTTCAGTAGGTAGGTTTAGAATATTAAACGGTGATTCGACATATGTTGATATTGATTCGATGGATCAAGACTCAAGCGGCTATTTCATCCCAATTAGTACTTCTGAATTTATAACTAGATTAAATTGGTACAGTGGTGGACCTAGGATAACGGCAGAAACTAGATACACTTTAAGCTCGGACACAACCATTATTTTCAAGTCGAATAAATTAGATCATTTAGACAATCAGGACCCTGGTAATTTTGTTTATAATGACAACGGTTGCGTGGTTTACGATAGCTCTAAGGGAATGGAATATTTCTTTGATGAAGGCAATCGACTCGATTCTATAAGAGTTGGTGATTATAAAAGATACGTTTATTCTTACGACGCGGCTGGTAGACGAGTAAAAAAGCTTTTCATTGAGGGTATATTCTGCGACAGCACCGAATGGTCCATTGATAACCACAACGATGAATGCGAACATGATACTGGCACCTGCTGGTTCGTGCCCGGTGATGTCGATGGTGAT
>JAZGHS010000066.1:0-5638 GCA_036481315.1 Candidatus Zixiibacteriota bacterium
TCCCACTTATACCCCCAGCGTGACAATCAACGTTCCGGTCACCGATTCCGAATACACTCCCGGTGATACGGTTGAATTCACCGCTACGTTAACCGATAGCGACAGCGATATAAGCGCTATAAGCGTTCAGTGGACAAGTAGTATCGACGGTATAATCAACTCCAGCCCGGCTATAGGCGCGGGGCTGGCTTCCTTTTCGACTACGGCCCTCGCTAGAGGCGTGCATACTGTAAGTATCAGAGTGATCGATCCAGACGATAATTGGGATTCGGACACGGTCGAGGTGCGAAATGTACTGCCGACTAATATTACCTTAAGCGATCCGATCAAAGAGTTGGGAACAGTATCACTGGTCTGGTCGAAAAACAACGATACCGATTTCGCCGCTTATAAGGTATTCCGCTCCGATGCTCCTGAGGACAGTCTTACCGCGGAGCTTCTGGCTGAATACACGAACGCCGACGATACCACATTTATCGATTCTCTGCCGCCTCTGGCTCAAAGCGCCTATTACCGTGTATTCATATTCAATACCGGAGAGTATTATAAGGCCAGTATCGAAAAAGAGGTGGTCAAGCCGGGCGGCCTTATATTGGATTTCGTGCCGTACGACGCCGTCAAGCATCCAACCAATCCCTGGATATACGTTCTCGAAAGTAGCTATGGCGCCGCCGACAATATAGTGCTTGTTAACTACCAGGAAATGACGGTTCTCAATTCTATATCGCTAAACGGCGATGTCGGCTACATGGCTTTCGGTGATAACGGGCAGGGTAACGAATTGTATGTCCCCATGAAAACCGAGGGCTGGATTAAGATATACGATGAGAATTTGAATAATATCGATAATATCAATACCCTCGATTTCGTGGGAAGTGTCGCTATCGACGGCAACGGTCTGGTTTTCGCTGACGTTGACCCGTCGCCATGGTGGGACTACCCGATAAGATCGTATTTGCGATCGACCGGGGCAATTATCGACAGCACCGGAGATAGCGGTAGTTTCGGCGGCGGACGGATCAAGATGCTTCCCGGCGGAACGGAGTTTATTGAGATCTCGATCGGTGTCTCCCCCGTGGATATGGATTACTACCGGTTCGATGTTGGAGGAAATTTTCTGCAACACAACAACGATTCCTATCATGGCGATCATTCTTTAGACGCGGCTATTTATAGCGTTTCACCCAGCGGGGATTATGTTATTTCGTCATCGAGCGGTTCGGTTTACTCAGCCGACAGCAGCATGACTTTCCTGGCAAACATACCCGGTGGAGGCGGCGAGTTCACCGATTTCGAATTCGACGCTACAGGTGATATTATCTACGCCGCTATTGGTAATATGAAAAGCGTGAAGCTTATCTCCTATGGCGATTATGCCGAGTTATCCGCCGCTCCGACCAGGGGATACCCGTACATTATATTCGTGAACGATACTCAGATCATTTCGTTGAGCAAACCGCTGACAGGCAGTTACGAGGTCGGGATAGATGTCGTAAATATACCGTGACCTGATTCGCGGATTGTGCCCTGTGCCGGCGGACGTTTTCGTCCGCCGGTTTTTTATATGCTCAGGGATGCTCTTTCTGTAAAGACCATGGGTGTTTAGATCAACTGTATTTCAATCTTTAATCAGAATTGACATCGCTGGTTCCCCTGTGCTATCTTATGATCGATGATGAGCAATCCTGATCATAAAAAGCGAGCCGTTGAGCTTCGGGAACTCCTGGAACGCCACAACCATCGCTACTACGTCCTCGATTCTCCCGAAATCTCCGATTCCGAATACGACGAGCTATTCGATGAGCTTGTACGGCTGGAATCGGAGTATCCAGATATTCGTACCCCCGAGTCTCCGACTCAACGCGTAGGCGCGCTCCCACTGGATAAGTTCCCTTCGAAAAAACACTCCCTTCCCATGCTTTCACTGAACAAAGCTATGAATACGGAGGATTTCCTCGATTTCGATCGTCGGATGCATGAGTTGATCGCCGGGGAAGGCGGCGATATTGTCTACTCGGTAGAGCCCAAGTACGACGGTCTGGCCGTGGAGCTTATTTACGAAAATGGTGTTTTCGTTTCCGGCTCTACCCGTGGCGACGGTATCACCGGCGAGGAGGTTACCGAGAATCTGCGGACGATCGGCTCGATACCGCTCAAACTTCGGTCGGAGCCTCCCCCGAAATTGCTCGAGGTTCGCGGCGAAGTGATCATTCATAAAAACGATTTCGATAAATTCAATAAACAAAGAAGCGAATCGGGCGAAGAGATGTTCGCCAATCCTCGCAATATGGCCGCGGGTTCGCTTCGTCAACTCAACTCCAGGATTACCGCATCGAGACCACTTCGCTATATCGCTTACGGTATCGGGCTGGTTGACGGGATCGTTTTCGACGATCATTATGAGACAATGAAATTCCTCGAATCGGCAGGATTTAAAATAAGCGAATATCTCGACAGACGCGAGGCCGCCGGGAATGTCGATATTTATTACAGATTTATTTTATCCAAACGTGAGATGCTTCCTTATGATATCGACGGTATCGTAATTAAGGTCGATTCGTATCATCAGCAACAGATCGCCGGTGAGCTTTCCCGTTCGCCCCGCTGGGCTGTGGCCTGGAAATTCCCGCCCATGCAGAAAACCACGGTGGTTGAGAAAATCGATATACAGGTCGGGCGGACCGGAGTGTTGACGCCTGTCGCACACCTAAAACCGGTCCGGGTCGGAGGCGTTATCGTATCACGCGCGACATTACATAACGAAGACGAGGTGAAACGCAAGGATGTGCGGATCGGCGATACGGTGGTCGTGCAACGCGCCGGAGATGTCATCCCCGAAGTGGTTATGGTTATCAAGGATAAACGGAGTGGCAACGTGCCTAAATTTGTCATGCCTGATAAATGCCCCTCGTGCGGGTCGATGGTCGAACGGGTGGGCGACGAGTCGGCTTTACGGTGTACGTCGTTGTATTGCCCGGACCAGCTTATCGAGCGCGTCTCACATTTCGCGTCGAGAGGGGCAATGGATATCGAGGGTCTCGGTTATAAGACGGTGGAGGCGCTTATCGAGAAGGGATTTATCAGCGATGTCGCCGACCTCTATGCCTTGCCTGGCAAGAGAGACGAGATAATCGGTATGGATCGTATGGGCGAAAAATCATTCGATAATCTTGTCATCGGATTGGAAGCGTCGAAAAGCCGGGAACTTTCGCGGATCATATTTGCTTTGGGGATTCCAGGCGTGGGAACAAGTACAGCAAATCCTATCGTCTCACATTTTGGAACGATTGAGAAACTTGAATACGCAGACGAGACTATACTCCAAGATATCGAGGGTATTGGACCCGTCGTTGCCCACTCGTTGTTTTCCTTTTTTAGAGACCAGAAAAATCGAAAGATCATCGATAAGCTAAAAAAATCCGGCGTCCAATTTCCGGAATCCGAGGTCGTTTCCAAAGACGGCACTCTTTCAGGTAAGACGTTTGTTTTAACAGGTACCTTAACCGGTTTTTCACGTTCAGATGCGCGGGAGGCGATCGAGAAAAATGGTGGCAAAGTCACATCGTCGGTATCCAAAAAAACCGATTACGTGGTAGCGGGTGAAAATCCCGGCAGTAAGATTGATAAAGCGATACAACTCGGCGTGACTGTCCTTGATGAATCAGAATTTAAAAAAATGATAGAGGTCCCATGACAAATGAAGAGTTAGCGTCGTTATTTACCGAGTTGGCGGACATCATGGAAATCGCCAGCGACGATTTCTTCAAGATACTCGCCTATAGAAAAGCGGTCGAGAATATCGAAAAACTAGACCGCAATATATTCGAAATGAGCGATGACCAAATCGGTTCCGTACCGGGTATTGGCAAGGCTATATTCGAAAAAATCAAAACCGCCGTGGAATCCGGCTCTTTCCCAACCCTGGAGAAATGGCGTGCCTCAGGATATAAATCGTTGCTCCAACTGTTGAAAGTCAATGGGGTAACGCCGAAGAAACTGGCCAACCTTTTAAAAAGCTTGCGTATCGAGAGTATCGATGATATAAAAATATTGATTGATAATGGCAAATTTCGAAACTTAAGCATCATCGACGAGAAAATGAAGGATGGTATTTTAAACTATTTTTCAAAAACGAGGTGAATATGCCGGCAAGTAAAGATATAGCGTTACAGACAATTATGATGCCAATTCTGGCTATAGCGGCGGCGACCGCCTTTTTCTACTACGCCAGCCCGATCCTGATACCGATAGTAATGGCCGCGGCTCTAACTTATCTTCTCCTGCCCGTTGTCGACAGCCTCAAACGGTTGAAACTGCCGCATACGGCCGCGGTGGCTATTGTCATGGTGGTTGTGTTGGGGATTTTCGTGCTGTTGGTGATATTGCTCATCGGCCAGCTCGGCGATCTGGCGTCGGCGATGCCGCAATACAAGACCAAAATCGAGGCGGCGTTGAATACGTTGCAGGAGTATGTCGGAGAGTATCTGGTCTATCTCCCTGGTGATCTCGGCAAAACAGAGAATCTCAATGTTGATATGTCGCAGGTTCAACAGGCCGGGCGGTATATATTCAAAGGCCTCGGCTCGATAACCGGTTTCGCGTTGAGTTCGCTCTTGATATTTTTCCTCACACTATTCATGCTTATGGACTCGGAGCTGTTTCAGAAGAAACTGCGAATGATTTTCGGGGAAAAGCAGTCTGTGGCTACCGAGGGGATTCTGACCGAGATCAACAGACAACTTAAAGGATTTATCGTGGTTAAATTCTCCGTGGCCGTAGGACTGGCTATTGTGGTAACAATCGGCCTTTTGATTTTCCGGGTTAAGTACGCCTATATCTGGGGGCCCCTTGTCGGGTTCATGAATCTGATTCCGTATGTCGGCTCGGCGGTCAGCGCTATCCCCCCTATTATAGTGGCCGGGATTCAGCATAATTCGGTCATGTATATGGTTTACGTGGCGATCTTCTTTATGGCTGTGCAGTTTATCGAGGGGAATATAGTTACTCCGCGATTGACCTCCGGCTCGGTCGATCTCAACACGCTGGCGGTGCTTTTATCGGCAATGTACTGGGGCTGGTTATGGGGATTTATCGGGATAATCCTGGCGGTACCGATAACCGCCGCGATTAAAGTTGTATGCGACCATGTGGAACCGCTCAAGCCGATCGGCACGATGCTTGGGACCGGGCGGGCGTGAGTTGAATAAGAATTCAGGAATACA
The DNA here is from genome assembly GCA_036481315.1 of Candidatus Zixiibacteriota bacterium. GTDB lineage: Bacteria > Zixibacteria > MSB-5A5 > UBA10806 > UBA10806 > JAZGHS01. Next base: position 5,223 of record JAZGHS010000066.1, read on the forward strand.
ATATTGTGGTGTAAGAAGCTATTCTGTCGGGAGCGCGGGGCTCCCGACCTACTCTCGCTACTTATCCGGCGCTTTCCGGTGTTTTGAAAAGCTGTATCGTCTCGTCCTTCATCAACGCCCAAATGGTGTAGATCCCCAAAGCGGTGCCGAAGGGGATATTCAAAAGGTTGAGAAAGGCGACGATCAATAGCAGTATCCTGGCCCATTCCTTTCGTTTCAGCAAAAATATCCCGCCGATGATTCCCGGTATCGACAGAACCAAAATCAGGATTGCCAGAAACGTAGCCACAACCGCCGTTACCGCCATAGCGACTTCGTCGCCGGAGATCATACCCGCGCCGGCAATGATAAAAAATAAGAAAATCGCTACGACTATTCCGATGGCGCTTAAGGCGAGATGAAGCCAGGCTATTACA
>JAZGHS010000067.1:0-9326 GCA_036481315.1 Candidatus Zixiibacteriota bacterium
CGGGCGCTGGTGACCGAACCGAAATTTATTTTATTGGACGAACCGTTTTCGGGGATAGATCCGATCACGGTCGAGGAGATTCAGAAGATAGTCCATCGTTTGAAGGAGAAGGGGTTGGGGATTTTGATCACCGATCACAACGTGCGCGAGACCCTGTCGATCACCGATCGAGCCTATATCATCTGTGATGGCGAGATTCTCAAGAGTGGAACATCGGAGTACTTGGCCAATGATCCGGAAGCCCGCAAGATCTACCTTGGTGAAAAATTCAGGCTGAATTAAGATCAATCGTTATATATCCGTAAGGGGCGATCTCAGATCGCCCCTTTTATAATATTGGGCTGGTCTGAGACCAGCCCCTGTGAATTATCGGAATGATTCTCATGGAGGTTTGATTAATCAAACCCCTACATCCTGCGCCACATAGCAACCAAATGTAAAAAAACTGATATTATTTTAGCTCTTATTACCGTTTTGGACTAAAATTTGCTTGTAATTTTAGCCGTTCGTAGTATATTTCACTTGAAACAAGGGTCATTCAAGTCGAAGGACGTGGTTGCCGATAATGATATTGAAGGACATGAAAGACTTGAAGTTAGGGTAAAATTCTATGGCCAATATGAAAATGTCTCAGGTGGTAGGGCTTCGGGCCGAGCTTTCGGTCAGACCGGATCTCATTCAATCGCTGAAGCTTCTCATGGAGCCTATTCTCAATCTCGAGCAGGTTTTACGTCAGAATCTGGCCGAAAACCCGCTTTTGGAGGAGATCGAGGAGCAGCCCGAGGAGATTGTCTCCCCCGATGTTCCCGAGCCGGCTCGCAAGGACGACGAGACGATGGCTAACAAGATCGATTGGCAGGAATATTTGGGCGAGGAAAGCGAATGGGTTTCCGGTCAGTATAGAGATTTCTCGATTCCTGATGAGGAGACTATGGAACGCACCCAGATCGCCGAGCGGACCCTTTACGATTATCTTTTCGAGCAATTAGGTTATACCAAACTGGATGAGGATCAGATCGAGATCGGCGCCTATATTATAGGAAATATCGATGAATCAGGATTTTTGAAATTGGACTTGGAAATTATCGCCCAAGAGCTTAAAAAAGAACCGGACGAGATCACGAAAGTTCTGGATGTTATAAGACGATTCGATCCTACCGGCATAGGTTCCGCCGATCTGCGGGAATGCCTGCTTTCACAACTCGAGGAACAGGGATTGAAAGATACGTTGGCCTGGGAGCTGTGCGATAAATATATTTACGTGCTCGATAAAAAAAGCGTTTCCCAGCTTTCCAAAATGACGGCGTCTACCAACGACCGGGTTCAAGCGGCGTTGGATATAATTAAGGGACTCAACCCCCGACCAGCCCAGGGACGGTTTGTCAAGGCGGCCCAGGCTGTCGTTCCGGATCTGACCGTGGAGAAGATCGATAACGAATTTATGGTGCTTCACAATGATAAAAACCTCCCGCGCTTAAGGATAAATCAATCGTATCGGGCGCTTATCAGGCGGGGCAATAAAACCCCCGAGACTACGAAAAACTATATTCGGGAGAAGCTCGAGCAGGCTCGTTGGCTCATCAACGCCATCAACCAGAGACGCAGTACCATGGTTACGGTCATGGAGGCGATACTCGAGGAGCAGATGGAGTTTTTCGAGCACGGGGAAGATCATCTCAGGCCGCTGGTTATGGAGCAGATCGCCGATAAAGTCGGGATGAACGTGGCTACAATATCACGGGTTGCCAGCAGCAAGTACGTTCAGACGCCTTTCGGGGTTTTCGATATAAAATATTTCTTCAATACCGGCGTTTCGACGTCGGATGGTGAGGACCTTTCCAAACGGGTTGTCAAGAATAAGCTCCAGGCCATTGTCGACGGTGAGAATAAGGCTATGCCGTTGTCGGATCAGGAGATAGCGAACATCCTAAAAAAAGATGGTATCAAGCTTGCCCGACGCACCGTGACGAAATATCGCGAAGAGCTCGATATTAAATCGGCCAGATTCAGAAAACAGCTCTCCCGCGATTCCTGACGATCGGGACAGGAGATACTTACCGGTTTTTCAGGCCGGTTATCGGGATAAAATCTCTTGCCAGCAATTAATTTTACTCCTAAATTGATTCCTATCTTATGAGACCTAATCACGTTGAATTTATTTTCGGAGTCCGTCTGGTTTTGTATTCGTATAGGTGAGACGACAGTACAATAGCGAGGTGAAAATTGGATAAGAACCTGGCAATGGAGTTTGTGAGGATTACTGAGGCCGCTGCCCTGGCTTGCGCGAGATGGATGGGTAAGGGTGACGCTAACGCGGCCGACGACGCGGCCGTAAAGGCAATGCGACGAGTATTCCAATCGGTTGATATTGACGGAGTTGTGGTTATCGGCGAGGGTGAGCGCGACGAGGCCCCGATGCTTTATATCGGGGAAAAAGTCGGCAAGGAAGGGTCCAAAATGAAGGTTGATATCGCGCTTGATCCTTTAGAGTGCACAAATTCGGTGGCCTACGGACGAAACAACGCATTGAGTGTTTTAGCGGCCGCTGACGAGGGGAATTTCCTTCACGCCCCAGACACCTATATGGAAAAAATCGCGGTGGGGCCGGAGGCAAAGGATGTCATCGATCTTAATCTTTCACCAGAGGAAAACCTGGGTCGAATCGCCGAGATCAAGGGGTACGATGTTGAGAATTTGACGGTTGTAATACTGGAGCGCGAAAGGCACAAAAAGCTAATTGAAAGAGTGCGGAAAACAGGGGCCAGGATCAAATTGATTCTCGACGGCGATGTTTCGGCGGCAATGGCTACCGCCCTGCCGGGACCAGGTGTGGATGTGCTAATTGGCACCGGCGGCGCGCCGGAGGGAGTGCTTGCCGCGGCGGCCATGCGATGTATAGGCGGGGCAATTCACGGACGGTTAGCGTTTCGTAACGAAGAGGAGAAACAGAGAGCTAAAAAGATGGGGGTTGATGATCTGAACAGGATTTTCAAGACCGAGGATATGGCCAGGGGCGAAAATATAATGTTGGCCGCGACGGGCGTCACTGAGGGAGATATGTTGAAAGGGGTGAGGTATACTACTAGTGGCGCGTACACGCATTCGATAGTCATGAGATCAAAATCCGGTACTATAAGGTTTATTTCCACCGAGCATCTTTTCGATAAAGAGCCGGATTATAATTAAACGGAAGAGGTGTCAGATGAAGATAAGGACAACGGCGAGGCATTTCGATTTAACCGACAATCTAAAACAGTTCGTCGAGAGCGAAATAAAAAGGCTTGAAAAGTATTTCGACCATATAATCGATAGTCGTCTTACGATGTCGGTAGAGAAATCACGTCAGACCGCGGAATTATCGGTTAAGGTTTATGGCACGACACTGATATCGAAAGCTAAAGCGTTCGATATGTACGTGGCGGTGGAGCAGGTAATTACCAAGATGGAAACTCAGATCAAGAAATACAAAGACCGGTTAAAGGATAAGAAGGGGGCAAAAAAATCTCCGCCCAAAAAGCGTGAGGTGCCCGCTGAGAACGAGGATATGGAATAGGTAATATGTCGGATTTGACTGTTGGAAAGCTAATCGCCGATAAGCGGGATTTTCTCGAACTGTTCCCCCTGCTCGAGGGTGTCGGGTTCGATAGAGAGTTGATTAGCGACCAGATTCACCGGCCCGGGCTGGCCCTGGCCGGATTTCTGGAACGCTTCCCCAATAAGAGAACTCAGGTTTTGGGGGAGACCGAAATCGCTTATCTGGTCAGCTTAAAAGACAGTCAGCTTGACGATCGCATAAAACAGCTTTTTTCTTATCCTATGCCCTTATTTGTCGTGACCAAAGGAATGACTCCCCCCGATAAGTTTCTGGAGTACGCGCGAAATAACAAAATAGCCATTCTACAAACTAACCTTTCCACCACAGAACTGATAAGCCGGCTTTCCGCCTATCTCCATAATAAATTCGCTCCCCAGACGACTATCCATGGATCTCTGGTGGACGTATACGGTGTCGGGCTACTTTATACCGGCCGCTCCGGAATCGGTAAATCGGAGTGCGCCCTGGATCTTGTAGAGAGGGGCCATCGTCTGGTTGGCGATGATGTGGTGAAAATCACCAAAAAAGCGCCCGATGTTATAGTCGGGACCCCAGTTGAAAAACTCGGTCATCATATGGAGGTTCGAGGGATAGGGATTATAGATATCGAGAAACTTTTCGGAATAAGATCGATACGTCTTCAAAAAAGAGTGGAGGTGGAAGTCCGTCTCGAACTCTGGGATCAGGGTAAGGAATATGACAGGCTGGGAATCGACGAGCGCAAAACGTCGATTTTGGGCGTGGAAATCCCATATATTGTAATACCGATATCGCCAGGCAAGAATATCACAGTCATATCCGAGGTTATCAGCATGAACCACATGCTGAAAACCTATGGTGAAAACACCGCTCAGCGGTTTATTCAGAGACTTTCCGAGGAATTGGCTCGTCGCAAAACTACACTTGCATATCTTGAAGCGGACATGGAATAGCCTGTCCGGGCCATTTTTCACAATTTCATAATCAGATTTCAGATAAACGTTGATTATAGGCTCGAATCGTAACATATTTCTGCCGATGAAATTCAACAGGAAGTATCGGAGGGGTCTGTAATGAAAAATATCTCGGTGGAAATTAAAGTAGGTATAACAGTCATAGTTGCGGCTCTTATTCTCTTTTTCGGAATTATCTGGGTAAAGGAATATAAATTCAATGTCGAGCGTTTCGATTACGCGGTGTTGTTTCCCAATATCGGAAGCCTTGAGATCGGCGATCCCGTAAGCGTCCTGGGTGTAAAAAAGGGCGAAGTCCAGGAGATTGAGATATCGGGTAATAACGTTCTTGTCAGTTTTAACCTGACCAAAGACGTGAAATTGAAATCCGACGTCAAATTTACGGTAATGAATATCGGTCTTATGGGCGAGAGATTCATAAATATCGAACCAGGGGTTTCCTCCGAGCCGCTCGATCTCTCTTTTCCGGTGCACGGTTTTTACGATACCGGTATACCGGAGGTTATGGGTATGATGGGGGCGGCTATCGACGAGATTCGTCATTTGGTTGCTGTGCTCGAGGGGACTGTGGGAACACCGGCCGCTACTACATCGATAAAAAACATCATAAACAATCTCGAGGTTGTCTCCACCGAGATGCGTGCTATGACGCTTAATAACAAAGATAAGATGTCTCAGGCTATCGATGATCTCGCGGCATCTTCGGCTACCTTAAGGAAATTTGCCGACAGTAACGAGCAAAAAATGCAGGGGATAGTGGATAACATGAGCGAAGCGTCGAGCGATTTCGCGGTAATCGCCGGACGACTGGACACGTTGTCGGGTTCAATTAATCGGCTGGTGGCCGATTTAGAGCGGGGAAAGGGAACACTCGGCAAGACCTTGCAGGACGACCAATTGTATGAGAAGCTTCTCAAATCGATATCCGATCTCGATACGCTGGTAACCGATATAAAGGCCAATCCCAAAAAATACATTCACTTTTCGATATTCTGATGATAAGGCTGGTTTTCGGAATACACAATCATCAACCGGTCGGAAATTTCGATCATGTTTTCCTGTCGGCCTACGAACGCTGTTATCTTCCCTTTATTAAAACTATCGCCAATCACCCATCGATTAAAATCTGTCTTCACACCACTGGCCCCCTGTACCAATGGATGGAAGAAAATAAGCCGGAGTGGTTCGATCTGGTCAAAAAGCAAATAGATTCGGGTCAGATTGAGATTATGGGGGGAGGTTTTTACGAGCCGATATTGAGTGTCATACCGGGTGAGGATGCCGTGGGGCAGATAACCAAAATGTCGAACTATGTCGAGGAAAAATTCGGCGTAGCGCCAAGCGGCATGTGGACCGCCGAACGGGTTTGGGAACCGAGCCTGCCTTCGATTATGGCTACCGCGGGAATGAATTACACTGTTTTGGACGATACACATTTTCGCTGCGCCGGTCTGAAGGATGACGAATTATTGGGGTATTATATTACCGAGGACGAGGGTCTTCCCGTATATGTATTTCCCATAAGCAAGTTTCTGCGCTATAGTATTCCGTTCAAGCCGCCGGAGGAGACTATACGGTTTTTGAAAAAACTATATGATGAAAAAGGGGATATAGTAGTCGTGTACGCCGATGATGGCGAGAAATTCGGATTTTGGCCGGGTACTTATAACACCTGCTACAACGAACGCTGGCTGGAACGTTTTTTTCATCAATTAACCGAGAATGTGGGGTGGATTAAACCGGTCTTTTTCTCCGAGGTGATAGAGGAGACGCCCCCGGCCGGCAGGGTATATCTACCGTCATCATCGTACGCCGAGATGGGGCAGTGGTCGTTGCCCGCTGACAGTTTCGAGGAGTACGAACAACTCGAGAAAAGGTTAAAAGAGGAGGGTTCCTGGGATCGGGACGGTTATCTTGTTCGGGGTGGTTTCTGGCGTAATTTCATGTCTAAATATCCGGAGGCGAATAATATGCATAAGAAAATGATGCATGTTACCTATGCTATCCGGGACGCGACCGAGGAGAAGGCTCTGGATGACGACGTTCTGAAAGAAGCGATCGATCTCAAATGGCAGGGACAGTGTAATTGCCCATATTGGCACGGTGTATTCGGCGGACTTTATCTGAATCATCTTCGGCACGCCACCTATTCCCGGTTCTTAAAGGCGGAATCTCTTTTAGAGAGCGTGAAAAAAGATGATTTTTTAGAGTATGAAATTTTCGATTTCGATTTCGACGGTCAGGAGGAGGCGATACTGAAAAATCGTTATCTGAACATATATGTATCCCCTTCCTATGGCGGTTCCATATTCGAACTTGATTACAAACCGTCGGCAATAAACCTCCTGGATACAATGACCCGTCGCAAGGAAGGGTATCATAGTAAGGTATCTTCGGCCGGCGAGGAAGGGTATTCGTCTCAAGCCTCTATCCATGATCGTTTCGAGGCAAAAGAGCAGGGTTTGGAGAAGTATCTCGTATATGACTGGCATAGGAGGGTAAGTTTCCTGGACCATTTTTTAAAATCCGATATAGACGTTGAAAAATTCTCGAAAAACGACTATGATGAGCGCGGCAATTTTGTAAATCAGCCATATGATGCCCAATTGTTGGAGAATAAGGATAAGTTGCATCTGGTTTTACAGCGTGACGGCCGTGTTTGGATAAACAATGTATGGGCATCAATTCTTATTAGAAAGGCCATTACTTTAAAATCAGATAGCCCGGGATTCGAGGTTATCTATAAGATCGAGAACAGCTCGGAATCTCATCTGGATTCCATTTTCGGAATCGAGACGTCGTGGGCGCTTCTTGCGGGCGACTCGCCGGACAGGTATTATCATGTCGACGGTAAAAAGCTTGAGAATTCTAATATGGTTTCGGCAGGGGAGATCTCCGATTCGGAAACGCTGGGATTGCGCGATGAGGCATTTGGCTACGACATTATACTGAGATCGGATCGAATGCTCGACTGGTGGCGTTTTCCGTTGGAGACGATCAGTCTATCCGAGGGCGGATTCGAACGAAATTATCAACAATCTGTGGTAATGCCAGTAATCAATTTGAGTCTTCCCCCCGGAGAAGATTTTGATTTGAAGCTGTTTGTCGACATAAAAAGACTTTAGATTACTTTGTTCGTCCGCGGTCTGTATCGGGCCATTTACCGGAAATATCTTTATCGTCGATAGCGGATTTCAGCTTTTTCAATATCGCTTTATAATGGCTGCCTTTCCAATAATACCTGCCACAGGATGGGCATCGTTTAATAATGGATTGTGTCTTCAGAATGTAGGGGAAGATTTTCTCCGAGAGCCTGTTTTTCTCTACAATTTTACAGGTTTCGTTGCATCTGGAGCATCGGGCGAAAAGCGAGTCGACCTCAATTATCAGTTTCAATACGCCTATTATAGTCGAAAGCTGTCTGAGAGGATCATCGGCGGTTAAGATCAGGATACCGTAGGGATGGGATTTTGAGGCGAGTTTTCGGTCTCTGGTAAGTAGCAAACGTTGTTCTCCGGAGGCTATTCTCAGAAGGGCGGCATCATCGATATTCTCGTCGAATTTAGTATCAAATCCGAGGATTCGAAGGTATGCGGCGAGTTTGCCGAGGTTATCATCGCAGATGAATTTCATATTCACAAGCTAATATTATTATTCCGGAATAGTCAAGGGAACCTGTCGTATTCGGGCCTGTTTTTTCCTTGACTATATTCCGGTGGGCGTTATTATTAGGGCTTGTCATTGACGGCATGGGGGTGTAGCTCAGTGGTAGAGCATCTGCCTTTTAAGCAGGTGGTCGAAGGTTCAATCCCTTCCACCCTCATTTTAAGACATGTGGATTTTCCATGCGCCTTTAGCTCAGCTAGGCAGAGCAGCTGACTCTTAATCAGCGGGTCGTAGGTTCGATCCCTACAAGGCGCACTTTGTTTTGATAAGTAGGAAATGGTATAACGTATTACACAGTTTTAATCTCGCCTGAGAATAACGATGGCGGCCCGCAATCGCAGACCGCCATCTTGTATTAACATGCTGACAGAAAGAAGTTAAAATTTACCGAACTCTTTATCCTCTAATACTACAGATGTGGCGGCTTCCGGTTTCACCGCTGTTTTAGGCTTATCATCTTCTCCCCAGGAATCCCCGGTGGTTGCGGCTGTATTCTGTAATCTATTGGAAGATGAAGTTTCGTATTTCAGGTTCGAGCCGCTTTTGGATGTCAAAGTGAACTTTGACAACATCTGCTTAAGTTGAGACGCCTGACCGGAGAGTTCCTCGGCGGCCGACGCGCTCTCCTCGGCGTTAGCGGTGTTCGACTGGGTTACCTGGTCTATTTGAGTCAGAGCTTCGTTAATCTGGCCGATACCCTGGGCCTGCTCATTCGAAGAACTGGCGATCTCGCCCACCAGATCGGTGACCTTGGTGATACCACCCATGATCTCCTCTAACGCCTTGGCGGTGGTGTTGGCGATATTACCTCCGTTTTCGGCCTTCTTGACCGAACCCTCGATAAGCTCAGTGGTCTCCTTTGCGGCTTTGGCGCTTCTCTGAGCGAGGTTGCGAACTTCCTCGGCTACAACGGCGAATCCCTTACCATGTACACCGGCTCTTGCGGCTTCCACCGCGGCGTTTAACGCCAGCAAGTTGGTCTGGAACGCTATCTCGTCGATGACCTTGATGATCTTGGAGATCTGGCTTGACGATTCGTTGATCTCGCCCATCGCTCCAAGCATAGCCTGCATCTGTTCGTTGCCCTGCCCGGCGTTATCGCGGGCGGACGA
>JAZGHS010000068.1:0-2149 GCA_036481315.1 Candidatus Zixiibacteriota bacterium
ATTATTATGGCCATTACCGAGGAAGGCGGAATAGGACCCAGGATGTTCCAGCAGTTTTTGTTGCGTCTGGGACCACCGGAGGAGTTTCTAAATATAGAACAGTCGGATATCGAGGGTTTTCCCCGCATGAACCCGGAGAAAATAGCGCGTATTTTAAATTCGCTCAATAATACCGACGAGTATATCGGCAAAATCCACGACTACGCTGCAAACGAAATTTATGTCAGCTGTATTCTCGACGATGATTATCCTGAATCTATACGCGTTATCGATGATCCCCCGCCGCTAATCTATTATAGGGGCGAAAAAACCGTATGGTCGACCGATTTTATCGCCATGGTAGGGACGACTAAGGCCACCCAAGGAGGGATACGTCTTGCGGTGGATATTGCCAAGGAGTTTGCTGTCAGGGGTTACGGAATCGTATCCGGCCTCGCTATCGGTATCGACAGCGCGGCGCATCTCGGGGCCCTCAAAGAAAAGGGGGCGAATATCGCGGTGCTGGGAAACGGTCTTCTGGAGATTTACCCGGAGGAAAATAAACCATTGGCCGATCTGATCACTCAATCCGGACTGTTAATATCTGAACACCCGCCGTATGACAAAGTCAGAAAAAGCGGGCTTGTGCTCAGAAACAGACTGATAACTGCTCTGGCGAAGGCGGTAATAGTGGTGCAGGTGGGTGAGGAAACCCGAGGCGAATTGCGCACGGCCAGTTTCGCGTCAAAACAGGCTAAACCCTTATTTTATGGTGATCCTGAAAATAATCTCGATTACGAGAAAGTTCGTGAGTGGCCCGGGACGATTATAAAAACGGCCGATTCGGTCGATGAAATTATCAGCTATATTGTGTGAGGTTACAAATTTGAGAATAAAAGATAAACGAGGATATACCGATTTTTACCTGGCCGCACGATCGGAAATCGATAATTTATGCGATTTAATCAGAAATGGCGCGATCTCCAAGGTTGACGCCCTGGATTCTTATTTGTCCATAGCCGACAACTTTCTTAAGGAAAAACCTCAAAAGGCCGAACTATTTAATATGGTCTACAAAAGCAGGATAATAAGGCTTGGCGAACAATTTCTTACGGGAGCCGGGGCATGAGCGGTAAGCCTAACGAGGACCAGTATTTACAGCTTAAAAAAAGATACCGGCTGGAAGATAAGATAAAGGGAAGTAGGTTTATCGGTACTGCCGCCCCTGCGGAAACTATAGAAGAGGCGGCCAAATTTATCGATGAAATAAAAAAAGAGTTTCACGACGCTACTCATAATTGCTGGGCTTGGAAAGTCGGAATCGGAAAAAACCAGAAATACCGTTATAACGATAACGGCGAGCCATCGGGAACAGCCGGTCAGCCGATATTAAAAGCCATAGATTCAACCAGAATCTCGAACGTTTGCGTGGTTGTGACGAGGTACTTCGGCGGTGTGAAGCTTGGAACTGGAGGCCTCATGCGGGCATACGGACAAACGGCGCAATCATTGTTGAGATCCGGTACTGCTGTAAAAAAATTCGCGGTCAAGTCAGTAGCTTTCAAGATCGGTTTTGATTTTGTCAACGTTATTCACCTTATAATAAAAAACTTCTCCGCGGAAACGGAGGATTCGCATTACGGCGAACAGATCACTTTTAAGGTTAATGTAAGGGCCTCAAAATTGACAAATTTCAAAAACAAACTGGTTGAGGCGACAAATGGCCAAATCGAGTTCGAATAAACCCATAATTATAGGCCTGGGGCTATGCGCTCTGGATTATTCATTCGCTGTAGAGCAATACCCGCGTCTCGATGAGAAAATCGACGCCATTTCTTTTTCAAGGCAGGGGGGCGGGCCGGTACCTACCGCACTTTGCGCCTTGGCCAAATTCGGCGTAAAAAGCTCGTTTTTGGGCAAATGCGGCTCCGATCACGACGGTCTATCTATTAAGCAAGATCTTAAGCGATTCGGTGTCGATACTAAAAGGCTGATTCTTGACTCCGAGTCGAGAACGCCTCGAGCGTTTATCATTGTCGATAGGGAAACAGGAAAAAGAACGGTGATTTTGGATAGGACTGAAACATCGGCTATGTCACCGGATGAGTTGGATATAAAATTCATTCGCAAAGCTGATTACCTGCTTATTGACGGCCGCGAACTGGAAACG
>JAZGHS010000069.1:0-5201 GCA_036481315.1 Candidatus Zixiibacteriota bacterium
TGAAACCCCCATTTCATAGGTAGAAAGCCCCTCATCAAGTACCACAGCGTCCGCGATCCTCATATCGAAATTGCCATTGGTATGCGGCTGATGACAAGTAAAACAGCCGATTGCCGACGGGTTTTCAGGAGTGCCACCCTCGCCAGTTTCCAGGTAAGCAACAAATCCCTCGCTCGTATGACATCTCGAGCATGACGATGAGTTACGCTCGAAATTACCGCCGGTGGCGTGGGTTGAGTTAGCCCATTGGGCCGAGATCGCTGTGATCTGAGTGTCGTCATTATGACAATTCGTGCATTCAGTCGCAGCATTCTCTCCAGCCGGCCCTTGATCTCCCTCGCAACCTGCCAGAAATACGATTGTGATTAATGTCACAATCATAATTAAAAAAAGTTTTTGTACCATCTTTCCTCCCACTTGCTTTTACTGGTTTTTCGCACTTGTTCACTTTCCCAACTTCGTCACTAGAATTATCATTCCTTCCCACGATGCGTACTTATTCAAGCATTTTCCAATCTATGATAATTCTCATATTATCATCGGTCAAAGTCAAGGAAAAATAAAGAATATTTTAGATTTATTTCACAATTGAAGTCGTATAACGGCTTATAATTAAAAGTCTTAGCTACTATTACCTAATATAATAGGAATAAATCCTATATTCCTCGATTTAAGGTTATTTTAAGATAATCAGGTTATGATGCAACGCACAAATCTCCTATTTTGTGTGTAGAGCACCCTCGGGATCGCCCTTCCTTCGATATGTAGGTCCATGATAACGAAAGTCCCGAGGACTCCCCTACCTGATGTTTTACATGTGCGACGGGTATTCCGTGATTTCACTATATATGTGGTAACATAAGAAGATGGATTCAACGCCAGTCTATGAGTTGGTCTGACCATCAGGGGACAAACGGTCATGTAGAGATTACAAACACCTCTATATAAAACAGGTTTTTCAGCCTTTTCTACGTTTCCCTGGTACAGATATCCAACCCGGAATCGCCCAGGGAGACTATAAAGATATTGTCAAGAGGCGAGATGAATTAGGTATAATTAAAAACTGTTTTCGGCATTAAAATACCGCAGCAATCGAAGATCCTTCGGTATTAGAGGATAACTATATTTTTAATTAATCTTCATTTACAATCGAAATTCTCCTCCGCCTGATCACCGTAGCCGTACCAACTCCAAGCAAAAGTAATCCCATAATCATCATCCCCCACTCGGAAATAGTGGGGATCTCCTGGGTACCGAAATCGACCCTGGCTATAATAGCGGCCGTCGCGGTACCGGTTTGAGCGACCTCGGCCATCAGGTCCATTTCGAGATGGTCTATTATATCGTTCGTAGTATGATAATAGGGATGCCAATCCTCGCCGACGTGAGGATAGGCGTCAATTAATTGAATAGCCGGATATCCTCTTATGGCGAAAGAGTAATGATCCGATCCATAGCGCGGCGTACCCTGGTAGTGAGTAACAGTATCTGAACTCGTATATGTCCCCATAACCTCGGCGGCAATTTCTCCGAGCCAATGCGATTGAGGATCGGAAAAAAAGTGCATATCCCTGGGAAAAGGACCTGTGTACGCGACCATATCGAGGTTTATCACGGCGGCAAGATCCTCTCCGATATCCAGCATATGCTGGGCGTAGTAATCCGATCCGACTAATCCCTGCTCCTCCCCCGTAAATGAGATAAAACGAATTGTAAGATCGGTTTGATACTGACTCAAAATCCTCGCCGCTTCCATCACCGCAACCGATCCGGTTCCGTTATCCTCCGCGCCGGGAGAATTATTATCCGGATCCTCGCTGGTACAGTCGAGATGGGCGCAAATGATGATTATCGAATCGGGCCTGGTAGTACCTATCATTTCCCCAATTACGTTTCGCATATCGGTGCCACCCAAATTAAAATCGAAATAGGAAACACTTAATCCAAGGGCGGAATAATAATCATAGGCGTATTGTTCCGCGTCCCTGCAATAGGCGGTATACGAATATCGGGTGGGAAAACCGCTAATATCCAGAAGTAAATCTTCGCATGTTTGCGCGGTAATAGACGATATCATATTGGCGATATCCGGGTCGAATTCGGTGATTAGCGGCGGTCCCGGAGCGGGAACCATCTCACCGTAACGGATCGGTACTGTTATTCTTGTCAGCCCCCAACCGTAAAGCGGAAGAAGTTTAGCTCCCTCGAAATCGGTTCTGAATATCGCGTCGTTACTTATTACAACATACGGAACGGAATCTTCAAGCGGTTTTAAATCATCGGAGGATTTTACCATCATAATGTAATAATCGCCCGGCTGATCGGGTAGAATCGCCGCGTATGCGACTCCCGACGGGACATCGTCCTTTATCACTAGAGCGTAATCATCTCCGATAAAATACGGATTAGTATCGGCCATGAGATACGATTTCTCAATCATATAGAGCGTTTGCCCGGGATTTCCCGACGCCATTAAGCTTAAGGATAAAATAAGGGTCACAATTAAGATGAAACAAATAACTCTGAGTGATTTCATTGTTTTTTTCCTTCCGCGATCTAATCTTAATTTAACAATGAATTTATTTAACGAAAGGAGACGCTATTTTACGTCACCTATCGCAAACCAAAATAATTTGATTTTAAATCGCTTTTCGAGCCGGAACGGACTTTTTCCTCACTAAAGCAATCGTCCCAACTACCAGCAGCAGCAATCCCATAATCAACATCCCCCATTCGGAGAGTGTGGGGACTTCTTCTTGCTGCGTGCCGCAATAATACCCGGTTAATGTCATATCATCGATATTCCAGCCGCAATAACGCCAGCCGTAATCGGTATCGCCCATTACGAACCTGATTCGGAAATTCGCCTGTCCATCGGCCCACTCGGAAACGTCGTAAACCTGCTCCACCCACGAATTATCGGTTATCGTCCCCGGGTTTGAAAACACGTTTGTCCAGTTCACGCCATCGACGGAAACCCTGATATAGGCGTGGTCATATGTAGGCTGTTCCACTCCCAACCAACGAAAGAATCTTAAGGTTACGCCGAAATACTCCGAGCAATCAATAATTGGCGAGGTAGCATATTTTTCAAGAAGGTCGTTTTCATAATCGCCGCTGAGATTATATCCTAATACGCTGTTGGGGCCATCGGGAGAATGATCGTTGGAAGGATCCGGGTTACCGTACTCTCCTCCTCCGCCTAATGGTTGGCCAATACCCCAGAGTCCGTTCATGGTCCACCCGACATTCGAATCAAAATCATCGTTATAGAATGTAACCAGGTTGCTGGCGCTCAACGCGGAATAGGTGTAATCAGGGGCCGTCAACGGATCAGTAACGATGGTACCAATCGACGATTCCGCGCCAAGATAATATGAAACGACAACTCCGCAGTTTATAGAAGGAAAAACAGCGTCGTAGACGTTGGGCGAGACTACTTCCATAGGAATGCCCGTGAACCCGGAACCATCATTATAGTAAAACATACCGGTTCCCGGCTGGGGAGTTTCCGTTCCGGCGCTGACCTCGACCCTGAAAGTTGTGCCGCCGCCTGGATTTAGCAGATCGGGACGTCCGTCCGGATAAGTAAATACCAATACAGGGGGAGAATACAACCCGGCAATCGTGGCCAGGGTAGCCACGCCCCCTTTGACGACCTCAGTACCGAAATCGAGATCGAGGTTAGTGATGACATCACTTGTGGAGTGATACCAAGGGTACCAATCGGGCGCGCTCCAGAGCTGGGCATCTATGGAAAACGGGGCCGGAAATCCATAGTATGAAAAATAGTAATGATCGCTGCCATATTCCGGTCCGTTGCTATTGACCCTCACGGAATACGCTGTGGTATAATCGTCGGTCGAAACCGCTAGCAAGTTGGCCAGAGCTACTTCCGCCGGAAAATTCTGATCGCTGAATATATTCGTATCCCAGCCATATTCGCCGGCATACGATATCATGTCAAAATTCAGAACTCCTGCGATATTGCGGCTGTTATTATAGCAATATTGGGCATACACTTCAGATCCAATAAGCCCTTGTTCCTCACCGGAAACAAGAACGAATTCTATAGTACAGTTGAGATCGATAGAACTCAATACCCGAGCCGCTTCCAATACACATGCCGAGCCGGAACCATTATCCTCGGCGCCGGGGGCCGACACGTTAGGATTCCCGGAGGTAGCGTCGATATGCCCGATGATAATATAAACGGAATCGGGATAAGCAAGCCCGGTTTTACGTCCTATAACGTTATACCAGGTATTGCCACTATAATCAAACGGGAACAGCTCCGTCGAATAACCGAAACCGTCCATGGTACTTTGCGCCCATAGCTCGGCGTTACGGCAACCGGTAGTGTAGGAATATCGAGTACCGAAATTCTGTAATGTTTGTATGTAATTTGTATACTGGGCTTCGCTAACCTGGGCCACGATAGCCTCTATTTCGGGATCTGTCAGGGGTTCGATTCGCGGGATATTGGCACCGAGATCTACAACCGGTTTGGGAACGAAAGAAACTCTTGTAAGTCCTTTCAGAAAATGTGCTACCGAACCCTCGACAGGACCGTCGGATCTGCCTATCGCCTCGCCGTCTCTGAAGAAAATAATTTCGATATTATCTTCCAACTTCCCGATATCCTCATTACTAACCCAGAAAATAAAATACTCGCTATTTATATCCCTGACACCGACCATCTCCGCGGACATCCCATTTTGTTGGAGAGCCGCAATGCCCGACGGTGTCGCTCCTGCGAAAAATACACTTTTGAGCGATCCATATACATTTACGCTCTCTAATTTCGCAATGGAATTCAGGCTTAAATCGCCCTTTTCGACAATATACAAATCTTCAGCGGCTGCTACGGATACAACTACCAGATTGAAAATAATAACGAACAGAAGATTTTTTAGCGTTATGCGCACTATTTCCTCACATTCCCCGGCTGCCATATTTTGCCGATTTTATTCGATCGGATCGACCGAAGGTATTTTGATAAAGAAGAACAAATTAAAAAGATCCGCGTTGAAGTCAAAAAAAGGGGCTTTTTCTTATTCTCTTTCCCCGATCATCCTCTGAAGCTTATTTAATATATTCAATGCTTCTATCGGAGTCAATTTATCTGTGTTAATTTCTTTTAAATAATTCGCCAATTTATTCTCTTCGGGGGAAAAAAACGAAATCTGGTACGCGGTTTT
>JAZGHS010000070.1:0-2858 GCA_036481315.1 Candidatus Zixiibacteriota bacterium
AATGCGTTGTCATCAGCCGCCCAGACCACTAAATATTCATTTTCATCGCTGTTAAAGGCGACAGCTGACTCCTGAGCATCAAAATCGATATCGCCGTCAGGCCCCATGTCGCTGATACGGAAATCAACAGTGGTAATCTCGGGATCGATCGTTACCGGATATACGGCGTTTGCAAGATCTCGCCCATCCACGATGATTTGCGTCATTTTGCCGGTCACTTCCATGCTCGCGATGAGTCGCCTTCCGCGAGCATCAAGAACAGATACTTTTCCCATGCTAACCACGCCATCGCCGACTTCCCACACCCACCCTTTTATTGTGCTGATAAGCTTACCTCTGCAATCGACATTACCGGAGATAATTAAGTCGGAATCCTTAAGCGGCAGGGGATGAGGAATTACGAACCGCTGCTCGATGCTATTAGAGCGTAAGACATACTCCTCCTGAATCCAGTTCCGATTATAACAGATCTGCCGTGGTCCTTTCGTCGCTGGCCGAACCCGGCTGAATTCATTGGTGAACAAATGCTTACTCGAATCTCCTATAAAAGCGAGTTGCCAATGCCAAAGAGGTCCGCCTCGAACCGGTTTAAACGATATCCCATTCAGATCGAATTCGGCAATATGCCTGGGGTTTTCAACCCGGAATCCATCATCTGTGGTGATCAGATCGTTTAGAGCAATGGCGACAGCATCTTCCACAGATATACAAGACTTCGTTAGGTTTGTGGAGTATGACCCGGCAAATCCGGATAATCCTCTAAAGATGCTCAAGGCAGTAATGCCGATTACAAGTATACGACGGCTCATATAAAATCTCCCGGGCTAATTTCCCTTTCTAATCCCCATTTTCCCGATCGGATATCGATTGTATTTGTATCGTAGTTTGCTTAATCTGTTGATTAGAACTGTGGATTGGAAGTGCATCGACTCCTCTGGGAGCTGGGCGATCGAAATAGCGTTCGTGCGCGATATCCAGGATTCGCCATACGAGCTGCTTAAATGTATATCCGGCTTTTCGGGCTGCCAACACAAACCCTCCTTTTGTGCCCAGAGTTGTCATGGAGTTAATCTCCAGGACAAAGGGATTACCGTCACGATCTAATCGCACGTCCACTCGAGCATAATCCCGACATAGACACAATCGGTAGAGCGAAACCGCTAGTTTTTTTAGATGATTGGCTACCTTATCGTCGATTTGAGCAGGGCAAATCTTTTTAGGCTCTTCCGTTGATCTGTGGAACTTATCCGGTTTGGTGAGAATTTTAATATTTTTATCCCTATATTCCAATTCCACAATTGGCAGCAATTCGATTGGATTATTATCAAGCAGACCGATTGCAATTTCCCGTCCATCTATATATTCTTCCACCAGGGCATCCTGCTGATATTCCGTCAGAACCGCTTCAACCGCTTGTCTCAGCTCATCCTTATTAGAAACGACCTGGATACCCAGGCTGGTTGATTCATGACGAGGTTTGACAATCAACGGGTAGCGCAATCCTCCCGCTTGCTGCTCGGGGCTTCCAAGTACGCAGAATTTCGGTGTCGGGATATGATGCCGTTCCATGATCAATTTCGTTAATACCTTATCAAGTGACACAACATGAGCGTACGGCCCGGGACCTGTGTAGGGTATTCCGGCCATCTCCAGCATTGCAGGGACATGTGTATAACGCGAGTCGCCTTGAATACCGTAGGACATATTAAACACCATGCCAGAGGGAAGACCCGTAGCGGGATCGGGGGGAATGAAATCCTTAAGGTTCGCAAGAAGATTGATATCGCCCTCAAATATCTTTACCGTGTGTCCTGCCGTCCGAAGGGCATTCATTACCAATTGGACTGAACGCCGTCCGTAACGTTCCGGACAGGGTTGCCCTACATTACCGAAAACGCCGTCATTATTTCTATTTCGGACTATTGCGATCTTCAAAGGTACCTCTATATGATGACGATTCTCAAATCCTACTTTCTACCTGTATTATCCAAATGATTTCTATTGCAACTTCCCTGCACCAACGCGACATGCGAATCGCGATCGCTATGATCCGTTGAAGTTATTCGTGGCTTTGAGTTACGGGTAGATGAGACCGATGCGTATTGTAATATGTTATTTCCGCCTTTTTCCCTTTTTGGCAGCGGATTGATAGAAGAGAGCAATCGAAAACCGAAATATTCAGACACAATTATAATCAATGAGATCTCCAGCAGCATAAATTCAGGAAAGCGAATCATCAGATTTGAAAGAGTGACACTGCCTGCCAGACCGGAAATAAGCACGGCTGTCAGTGCGGTCATACTGCCCCGCCAGATTGCCGACCGCAGCCCTTCCCGGCTAATCGTTCTGGCGAATCCGTCACCTGTAAGACACAACACTACAATTGGAAAATACGCAACCCTCTGTAGAGAATCAGCATTCATCCACCGACCCATTACTAATGTAATTATAATGATAAGTGCTACCGCACTCAAGGCTGTTGAGACCCGAGCAAAATAGGGGAGGCGGATAGCTTTCAGAAGAGGGCTTATGGCGACGATGACCGCCACTACGATAATTAGAAAAAATAATCCAACGGGAATGCCGGTTATCCGAAAAGCTACAGCCAACAGAATAGAGCGAAACGGTCCGAGCAAACGAATACCCAACATTACCCGAAATATTACCACCAAGACTGCGGCCAATGGGACGATCATTATATATTCTACACGTTGATACAGTCCTTCCGATATGCTGGTGAGCGAGAGTATATTTTTTAGCGTTTCTGCTCCGGGGAAATTTGAAAGTTTATAGATAACTAAAAGCAGCGGAACAAGAAACAACGCGGCGACAATCCATTTCGCGGCACCCGTAAGATT
>JAZGHS010000071.1:0-21451 GCA_036481315.1 Candidatus Zixiibacteriota bacterium
ACCGCCATAATATCGTTAAAATCGTCGCAAGAGTTTTATACCGCACTGGCGCGTCGGTTGTCGAAGCTTGGATGGCTTGAATGGCACATTCTTTATACCGACGACCGACCGATCGCTATACATTTGAGCATAAAAATGGGCAGGGTACTGGTCATAAACAAAATAGGTTTTGATGAGGAATTCGCCTGGTGTTCGCCAGGCAATATCCTTTTTGAACGGGCCGTCCAGCGGGCATTTGACTCCAAGGATACTGACGAGATAAACTGTCTGACGGATATGGCATGGCATGATAACTGGAAAATGATTAAAAAAGATTATTATGACTTCTGGATCTATCCTCGCTGCCCCATACCATTGATCTATGGCGTCTTGCCAAAAAAGATACGGCGGTGGGGCCGCCGCCTACCGGCTGTCAAGTCTCTTTATAAACGGATCCGGTCTATGGCAAAGGGGGCTTAATATTGAACAGACTTTTAATTTCAATTATAATTCCGACTTTCAATAGAGCTAATTTAATAAAGAGGGCTATAGATTGCGCTCTAAAGGAAATAATCACTGGCGACGAGATAATCGTGGTAGATGACGGCTCAACAGATGATACGGAGAATATTATTTCATCTTATAAAAGGAAAATTAAGTACTTCAAGATCTCTAATTCAGGGGCTGGCGCGGCTCGCAATTTTGGAATTAGTAAATCTCGCAATCCACTGGTGGCCTTTCTCGATTCGGACGACGAGTGGATGTCTGGCAAACTCTCTTTACAGAGGGCTTTCATGGAAACTCGCCCCGATGTCCTCTTATGTTTCACTGATTTTGCCGTTACATTTAAAGAGGGTGGAGAAGCCCACAATTTTCAGAGTAACTGGCATAAAGATCCGCGTCCCTGGGATGAAGTTTTGGGCCGGGGCGAGCATTATTCAGACATATGCCCATTACCTTTAGATATTAAGGATTTTAAGTTTTATGTTGGAGATTTATATCCCTCCATGCTCAGAAATCCCTTTGTTTTTACAGGTACCCTAATCGTGCGGCGAGAGGAAGCGGGCGAAGCGTTGCGTTTTGCCGAAGATTTGAAGTGGGGTGAGGATTGGGTTTGTTATGGTAATTTGGCCAGAAAAGGACCGGCGGCTTTTCTCGATTTCGAAACGGCTTGGCAACATGGCCATAGCGGCGAAAGATTAACCGATACCAGCATGCTGGACGGGATAACGACCCGTATCGACATTATGGGACGAGTCTGGGGCTCCGATGATAATTTCCAAAAAACTCATAGTCAGACCTATGCCCGGTTGCTTAGAAATCAAAAGCTTTTAAAGGTAAGGGAATTAATCGCGTTGGGGCGCACAGCCGAGGCACGATCTGAATTGTGTAATATCGTCTCACCACCCATATCGTACCGGATTCTGGCCGTAATACCCAGCATAATGATGAGGGCAATGCTGGCAATGCGTCGATTATTATTTTCATAATTGCGTTCAACATGAAGATTTAATATGGTGCAACCCATTAATACCTGCTATTCTAATTGCAAAATAATCACAATGATCCTGATGGAGCAATAAGGGAGGGATTTTGACACAGCTCCGCGTGATTGACAATTTTGATGATTTCCGAAAACTTGAGCAAGCCTGGAATGAACTTGTCAGCCATACTGATGTCGACCACGTATATATGAAACATCAATGGTTCAGCGAATGGATCAAAGCCTACGAAGTTAAGAATTCATTAACCATAGTCACTATCTGGCGAGACGGCCAGCTTGTGGCAGCGGCGCCTCTTTATCGAAAGCCTCTCAAATTTAAAAAAGTAAAAGCCCGGGGTATCGGTTTCCTTTCCTCGGGCGTCTCCCCGCGATGCAATTTCATTGCCCTCGATAATCAAGCCATGGGCGAACTTATTACCGCAGTTCTCGGACTTTCAAAATGGGATATTCTGATCACGGATAATATGGAAAAAAATACCTTTTTTACCGAATACTTTATCGATTTTTTGAAATCTGCTAAGAATAACTACAGCTATAATATGGAGCCCGGATTCCAATCGCTTTATCTTCCTATCGAAGGGTCGTGGGATAATTATTGGAAATCTCTTTCGAGAAAATGGCGCACCAATTTTAAGAGGTACTCGCTCGAACGGCTGGAAACCGTTAGATCCTTTGAGGTAAACCATATTAGAGCAGAATCCGAAGGAGTTGAATTTTTCCCGGAGATGTTCAATATCTCGAAAAAAAGCTGGAAGGCTTCAGTCGAAAACCACCTCGTACCGGATTCCCCGTTAGGACGATTGTACTCGAATTTTACGCCAATCGGCCTTCGCCAGGGATGGATCTATATTCCTAATCTTAAAATCAATGGTAGTTTCGCCGGCTATGTCTATTTTCTACATCACAATGGCAAGTACGTCGGTATTCGAGCCGAGTTTGACGAAGATTTCAAATCCTGCTCACCCGGCAATAATTTACATTTGGCGATTATCAAGGATCTTTTCAAAAGCGGCCAAACTTGCGAGTATGATCTGGGTCCGGATGCGTTGTATAAAAGGAATTTTTGCGACAAAATCAAGAAACATGTGACCGTATTCGTGGGCAATAAAAATATCAAGGGGCGATGGATCATGTTCACTAAGAATTATATTATGCCCGTATGGAGAAAAATATCATCTAAAGCCGAGACTCCTGCTTAACCGCGCAGGCCCTCTCGGGAAAACTCGGGCGGCGATCTGCGCTCACTTTGATCAACGCTTCATTTTATGACCTTTTAATGTTGATTCAGAGTTTACTAAAACGGTATCCTCGCTATTCCAACCGAAAATCATCAAAATACAACATAAATTCTTCATTAGGTTTATATGCAAACAGGTAAATCGAGCGAACGTCACTCATATCCATATCCCGTGAAGCAGGAGCCTTTCTGATCTCAGAAAGCGGGATAGAAATCTTATTCAATCCGGGATCAACTGTAAAAGTGCGATTAAATCTGTCGTTAAAATCGTTATTGTGGCGGAGATCCTCGATCCCCATGCTGATTTGTACCGACGAATCCAACTCGGAAAATACTGTAAAATTCAAGAGCTTATGGCGCGACCAATCGGGATACGGTTCTTCGATAGCAAATCCGGGATATTCCGCAACAAAGAACGTCAGTTTTCCGACATTTTTATCCGTTACATCTTTCCATTTATTCGGCGGTAGAATTGTTTCCAATCTCGCATCTTGAGTCTTTAGAAACTTGGTCTCCCACATGGATTCAAAACCGCAAATAGTAGGGAAGTTTTGGTTTCGATATAAATACGCTCCTCCCCAAAGCGCGGATGGTATTATCATTGATACAATCAAAGAAACGGCACCGATGATAATTATCGGTTTTATTTTACGGTTCCACTTTCGCCAATTTGTCATCATTTTTTTGTCATAGATCATATATAATGCGAGAAAAGTGACCGCCCCTCCCGCATCTCTTACAAGATCCCGGATATCGGCATCGCGAGGACCGATAATCTGTGAATATTCATGCAATGCGCCAATCAATAAAGTCAGAGCAAAAGCTTGAAAGTAAAACCATAAACGGTTTAGTATTACTTTGCCAAGAAATTGCGATAATAAGCCGAGAATTAACAGTGATAAGATTCCAAAGAATGGAAAATGCCCCGCATTTTGAATTTCCCTTGATAAGTAGGTATTTCCTGCTATTTCGAGTTTATCAAGAGCAATCAATAGCCCCATAATCAAAAAAGATAATGATATCTTAAGTTTAAACCTGGACATCATTATAGTTATACTGCCAAGATTTATTCTAAACAAGCAATAAAAGTCGGGGGGATCTACTTATATTATTCTGATCCTTCATTTATGATAGTAGTTAATGACCTGGATAATTTGGGCATGTGTTTTGCAAACAATGTATATGACGAATGTAAACACAGGTTTAACCTGTTGAAGAGTAGGAAGTTGGGGCTTTGCGACAATATCCCGTATGCAAATATATTCAATTTATAGGAAGGAGGATTCACTAACATAAATGTGAAGACAAGCTTACTTTCATATTAGGAGCACGCCAAGAGGAGGAATAAATGAAATATCTAAAAAATTCAATCGTAATTTTCGGCATCCTTACCCTGTTTATGTTGGGATGTAGTGACAATCAAAATCCGCTTGATAATTCGGCACTACCCTATCTCAATCCGCCTGACTTATCCCTGATTTCTTTACCCGCCGGAGCGGTATTGGATTCAGCAATCCTTTCTCTCTATGCAGCGGACTTTCAGGGTACAGACAATCACCATGTTAACATTCATAGAGTCACCGCGCCATGGGATGAAGCAACTGTAACCTTCAATAACTTCGCAGCCAGTTACGATCCGGCCGTGGCAGCCACATTTATCGCTCTCGGAACCGGATGGTATCACTGCGAAATAACTTCGCTTGTTCAAGACTGGTTGGACGGTGTCTATCCCGATTATGGCGTTCTTGTTGAACAACCGGAGTCAAATACTACAAGATTCGCCAGCAGCGAAAACGCTAATCCCGCTTTGCATCCCAGGCTTAAGGTCTGCTATTCCCTGGGCGGTTCATCGGAATGCATTATTATCCAGCGCGGCGTCAACGGCACCGTAAGTGATGCCAATATCGTGGAAAATATACCCACTACAAACCTCGGAGATCAAGATCTGATCTACATCGCTACTCGCGCGGGTTACGATAAGCAGGCTTTATTCCAGTTTAACATCGAATTAATTGTGGAGCTCGCCGCAATCGGCGATACGGTTTGGTTTGACGACAACCAGAATGGGCTTCAGGACGGCGGAGAGCTGGGATTTCCAAATGTGACCGTTAACCTCTACGATTGCCAGGACAATTTCGTTGCTACTACAGTTACAGATAGCGACGGTTTCTACATCTTCGATAACCTGATCCCCGGCGATTATTACGTTGAGTTCATCAAGCCGGAAGGCTACGATATAACTCTGCAGGACCAGGGCGCTGATGACGCTATTGACAGTGATGCTGATCCGATCACCGGCAAAACCGTATGCACTACCCTTGATCCGGGAGAATACGACCCGACCTGGGATTGTGGTTTGTATTTGATACCGCAGGACGGTTGTTCTTTGACTATCGGTTACTGGAAAACTCATGCCGGATTTGGTCCACAACCGGATATGGTAACCGCATTGCTCCCGATCTGGCTTGGAGATGCGGGCGGGACAAATAGCATTCAGGTTACTACAGCCGCTATCGCTGTTGACATCCTGAGTCAGGATGTTTATGGCGATCCTTCAAACGGTATCACCAAACTCTATGCCCAGTTGCTCGGAGCCAAGCTCAATATAGCCAATGGCGCCAGCGGTTCGGCTGTAAACAATACGATAAATAACGCCGATGAGTTCATAGCCGATCACGATTGGACCGAATGGGATGGTCTGAGCAATAACGTTCAGAGAATGATTCTGCGGTGGCACGATAAGCTCGATGACTACAACAATGGTGACATCGGTCCGGGGCACTGCGACTGATTGAATAAATAATCAGGTAATTGAAATAAAAAAAAGAAAATCCGCGGAACGTAAGTTCCGCGGATTTTTTTACCAGGAATTGCTATGATAAACCAAGGAAAAATCAGGAATAGTTTAATACTATTCCAACAGGACATCTGTAATGCGCATAGCAGTTTCGCCATCCCATAGCTTAGGGACGTTAATTGCAACAGGTTTATAATAATAGAAATGATTTATAAACGGTTACAGCGCCGTTTGTTTTATATCCAAAAGGTACAGTTATCGCTGGCCACTTTGTACAGGTTTATTCCGGCGTTTACCCGAAACAGCAATCCTCTATCGCATTTTTATAAGAGATCAATCCATCAACCTTAGAGCGTCCTCGAAAGTCAACAACCTGGTTTTCAGTTTCGATTTTGCACGGTCTATTTTCAGCCCGCCCTTAAGCGGTCTTTTCGCGGTCTGCTCCAATTCCGATGTGGTTATCGGCCGGATCAATCCGGTATCTAATCCGAAATATTCGGCCGTTTTTATGGCAATTTCATATCGCGAAAGATAACTCGCGCCCCCAACATGCAATACCCCTTCGATATCCCCGGTACCACCTTCAATTGCGACATCGGCGAGATTGGCCGCATGGATAGGGTTGTTGAACTGGTCGGTGACGATTCGAAGATTTTCTCCCGCTTTGAGCTTATCAATCAGCCAGGTAATGAAATTAGGGCGGATATTTCTACCGGAACCGATCAGTACGTTTGTGCGGATGATCAGATAGTTGCGTGGCGATTCCCGGATCAGTTTCTCCGATTCCAGTTTTGTCTCGCCGTAATACCCAATCGGATCGACCTGATCGGTTTCGGCATATGGGCCGTTTTCACCATTGAAAATGTAGTCGGTGGAAAACTGGACGATTTTCCCGAAAGATGTTTCAAGCAGATTTTTCACGACGCCAATATTGAGATCGTATGCCAGTTTTCTGTGCTTCTCGCATCCATCGACATCGGTATAAGCGGCGCAATTAAATATGAAATCTGGATTGAATCTGTCGATTAACGCCTTCACAGGATTGAAATCGGTCAGGTCGGTTTTTCTATAAGAGAGATTGGGATGAGGTTCGAATGGTCTTTCGGCGATATCCAGGGCTTCCACCGTAAAACCGCTTATAAGCTTGGAAACAAGGTTCTGCCCCAATAGACCGGCGGCTCCGGTCACAAGCGACTTTTTCAACGTCGTTCCTTATAATGAAGCTCGTAAAATTTCAAATAGTCGCCGCTTTTGATATCCTGCCACCACTTCTCGTTACTCCGGTACCAGTCAATCGTGGCCGCAAGCCCTTTCGCAAAATCCATTCTCGGTTCCCAGCCGAGTTCGTTCTTGATCTTACCGTAGTCAAGAGCATAACGTCGATCGTGCCCGGGGCGATCTTTGACGAGTTTTATCAAGCTTTCAGGTTTACCTATTATTTCGAGTATCTTTTTGGTGATCTCGATATTGGTTCGCTCGTTACCCCCGCCTATATTATAGCATTCCCCCTCTTTTCCCTTTTCCAGGACGGTTAAGATACCCTCGCAATGATCCTGTACGTAAAGCCAGTCGCGAACGTTAAGACCGTCGCCGTATAGAGGCACCGGTTCATCGTTGAGCGCTTTAGTCAGGAAAAAGGGAATCAGCTTTTCGGGGAATTGATACGGTCCGTAGTTGTTGCCCGCCCTGGTGACCAATACGGGCATCCCGAACGATTTATAAAATGCGCGGCACATCAGATCGGCCGACGCCTTACTGGCAGCGTAAGGAGAATTGGGGGCCATAGGATTATCTTCTGAAAAATAACCATCGTCACCCAACGAACCATAGACCTCGTCGGTAGAGACCTGGAGAAATCGTTTCACCCCGCTTTTGAGCGAATGTTCGAGTAAAACCTGGGTCCCCAGGATATTCGTCTTTAAAAAAATGCCGGGATCATATAAGGAGCGATCTACATGAGATTCGGCGGCAAAATTGACAACGTAATCGAACTTGAATTCGAACGTTCTGGCGACATCGGTCGGGTCGCAGATATCCCCTTTGATGAGATTATAGCCGGTGTTATCCTCGATATCCTCTAAATTGGCAAGATTGCCCGCATAGGTAAGCTTATCGAAATTTACAATCTGCCAGTCCGGGCGTTCTTTCAACAAAAAGTGAATGAAATTGGAACCGATAAACCCCGCCCCGCCGGTGACCAGAATCCTCATACTCGGTCAACCATCCTTCCGCCCCCAATCATACGGAATCTGATCCGAGTGAGCATCCAGCCTGAACTCATCGGGATTAGAGTAGTTATACGGCTCGGTGGGAACGTTGATCATAACCGCTTCTTCGGTGGAAATACCCTTAAACCCGTGATATACCTTTGGTGGAATCATAACCAGCATCGGATTGTTCTCGCCGATGAAAAACTCGTTTATTAAGCCCTGCGTTTTCGAGCCCTCCCGGGAATCATAAAGGACTAACTTGCACATACCTTTTATACAGAAAAAATGATCAGTCTGTATTTTATGATAATGCCAGGCTTTGGTGACCCCCGGATATGCGGTGGTGAAATACACCTGCCCGAATTTTGTAAAAAGATCGCTGTCGGAACGGAGAATCTCGCCTAACCGTCCTCTTTCATCCGGTATAACCTTTACCGCTCTGGCCTCTACCCCTTCTATCAGTTTCATCCTACCCTTTCGGTATTCTTACTTTTTATTCGCTCCGTGCTTGCGGACAAAATTAATCGTATCGTTGTAAGCCTCGATCGACTCGCCGGCGTCGGCCCAGCCGCCTTGAAGCATAGCATACGACATTAACCCATTCTCGATATAAGCGTTATTGACGTCGGTGATCTCCAGCTCGCCTCTTTTCGACGGTTTCAATGTTCTTACGATCTCGAATACCTTGTTGTCATACATGTAAGCCCCGATGACGGCCAGATCGCTTTTCGGTCTTTTCGGTTTTTCCACTATTCTCAAGACCTTGCCGCCTTTGATCTCGGCAACACCATATTCTCTGGGGTTTTTAACCTTTTTCAAAAAAATCCCGGCGCCTTCTTTCTGTTTTTTAAAATCGGCGATAGCCTTTTTGATATTCCTACCAATAATATTGTCGCCAAGCATAATAACAACCTTATCTCCCTCGGCGAAATATTCGCATAAACCAACCGCTTCGGCGATCCCACCCTCGCGAGCCTGGTATGTGAAATTGAGATGTTTTAGCCCGAATTCCGAACCGTTACCCAAAAGCTTTAAAAAATCACCGGCGTTGTTTCCTCCCGTTACGATCATGATCTCTTTAATACCGGCGTTTACAAGCGTCTGAATTGGGTAATAGATCATCGGTTTGTCATAAACCGGTAGAAGGTGCTTATTGGTAATTTTAGTTAACGGGGAAAGCCTCGTTCCCAACCCCCCCGCAAGCACTATACCTTTCATCTCGTCTCCTTTTTGCGTAGTATAAATAATGGTATTCCCCTTTTCAAGCCATTTTACCAGCTATAATCAGCCAATATGACAAATCGATATGTCTGGAAAATTCCCCGATTATTAATTCGAAGTGTAATCTAACCGTACCACTCCACCGTTTTCTCCAAACCCTTCTGGAAATCAATCACGGGTTTATATCCCAAAACCTGTTTTGCCTTGCTAATATCAGCGAGGGAATGCTTAACATCGCCCAGCTTATCCGGCCCGTAGGTGGTTTTGATATCGAGGCCCATTATGCCATTCAATTTGACAACCATTTCGTTCAACGTGAAAGCGGCCTGGCAGGCTATATTAATCACCTTCCCGACAGCCTCCTTTTTCTCGCAGGCCAGGATATTTGCGCTGACCACGTTTTCTATAAACGTAAAATCCCTCGAGGTCTCGCCGTCGCCCCAGATCGTCGGGCTTTCGCCGTTTTTTAACATGGTGATAAATTTGGGAATGACTGCAGAATACTGCGAAAGAGGATTTTGCCTCGGCCCGAAAACATTGAAATAACGTAAAGCGACTGTCTGCAAACCGTAAAGCTGAAAGAAATTCATGCAGTACTCCTCGCCGGCGAGCTTTGTGATAGCGTACGGCGATTTGGGCATCGGCCTCATATCCTCCTGCTTGGGCATCTCCGGAGTATCGCCGTAAACAGACGACGATGACGCGTAGATTATTCGCTGAACGTCGTTAATTCGAGCCGCCTCGAGGATATTCAAGGTCCCGTTAATATTAACCTCGGTGGTGGTCAATGGATTATCTATCGAACGGGGCACCGACGGTAACGCCGCCTGGTGAAGAATATAATCGACCCCCTTGGTAGCCCGAACAACAGTCCAGAAATCCCTGATATCGCCCTCGACAAGCTCTATATCGTCTTTAACATGTTTGAGGTTGGCACGGTTACCTGTGGCGAAATTATCCAGAACCCGGACCGCGAATCCTTTTTTAACAAGTCTGGTCGTTATATTCGAGCCGATAAATCCGGCCCCGCCGGTGACGAGAAATCTCAAAATTACCTCCCCAAAAAATCGCAATTTCGAACGCGCTGTTAAAATATCGGCGTTGACCCGAATATTACTCGAACATTATAAGAGAAATAACAGAACAAGTGAATTATTTTAATTGACCGGAGAATATATAGCATAACTATTTCAGAGACTACCAACGCTATTTACAACTTGTTATGGCCGTTTCGATTCCCTCTTATCGACGCTAAGCCATGAAAGAACTTGAACATAAGTAAACCGGATCGATTATGCTATTTTTTCGGGTTTTATTAACGCCTAATTCTAAATTTGTAATAAATTTCACAAAAGGTATTGACAATCGAAACTACTGCCGATAAATTAACAAAGATTTTTTTACTATTAGTTCGAATTCGGAGGGAATTGTTTGAATAAACTACCGATCCCGCAGCAGGTAATCAGCTTGGCCAT
The DNA here is from genome assembly GCA_036481315.1 of Candidatus Zixiibacteriota bacterium. Classification (GTDB taxonomy): domain Bacteria; phylum Zixibacteria; class MSB-5A5; order UBA10806; family UBA10806; genus JAZGHS01. The sequence goes on from JAZGHS010000071.1 coordinate 10,424, forward strand.
CGTATTTATCATATTGATCGCTATATTTATCGGCGCCCGAGTTCTCTTAATTCCCGAGTCGTTCGGAGAATATGGCCATTACAGGGCGGATGCCGTCGACGATAACGCGTCTCGGCAGATCAATTACGCCGGCTACAACGCCTGTTTCGAGTGTCATGATGATATCTTCGAGCAGAAGGAAAACTCAAATCACGATAAGGTATCCTGCGAGGCCTGTCACGGGCCGACGGCCAAACATGTTGACGCCCCCGATGAGTTTACTCCTACCGCTCCCCGGGGACGTGGCTACTGTCCTTTATGCCATGGCTATAATCCGTCGCGCCCAACTGGTTTCCCACAGATAGTTACCACCTTGCACAACCCCGGCAAACCCTGCATGACTTGTCACGATCCGCACAACCCTCTTCTTCCGCATAAGCCGGAAGAATGCAGCGCGTGCCACCGGGAAATCTCCTCGGAAAAAAGGGTTTCTCATCATTCGACCCTGACTTGCGAGCGGTGTCATAAAGTTCCCGATCAACATACGGTGACACCGAGATTCGCTTATGCTGAAAAGCCGGCCAAAAGAGAATTCTGCGGAGAGTGTCACGCTAAAGACGTCCGCGCGCCCAAAGAGATCCCCAGAGTCGATCTCGAAACACACGGAGATCGTTATCTATGTTGGGATTGTCATTACCCGCATTATCCGGAGGCTAAATGAACAAGAAAGTGACAACTAAGACAAGCCGACGTGAGTTTATATTATCCTGTTCTAAAGCCCTTCCGCTTACAGGTTTTTTCTTCTTCCCTCTCTCTCCGGGTAAATCACTTCTGGCTCTGGAATCTGGCGCTTACGACCCCACCAAGCATAATTATGCCATGGGAATCGATATTCATAAATGTATAGGTTGCGGCCGATGCGCCTCCGCCTGTAAACAAGAAAACGAAGTCCCCAGCGAACCCCACTTTTTCCGTACCTGGGTGGAAAGATATGTGATAGAACCTAACGGGGAGGCCTTGGTGGACAGTCCCAACGGGGGGATCGACGGTTTTCCGGATTTGGACAATGATGTCGAGATTTTACGAAGTTTCTTCGTTCCCAAACTGTGCAATCATTGCTCTAATGCCCCATGCGTCCAGGTTTGCCCGGTGGGAGCGACCTTTACCAGCCGCGATGGTGTCGTTTTGGTGGACGAAGAGTATTGTGTGGGATGTCGATACTGTATTCAAGCCTGTCCCTACGGAGCCCGATACCTGCATCCCGAAAAGAAAGTGGCCGATAAATGCACCTTCTGCTATCATAGAATCACAAAAGGACTAATTCCCGCCTGCGTGGAGGTTTGCCCGACGCAAGCCCGCGTTTTCGGGGAAGTCGGGCTGCGAAGTAGTCCTCTACGGAGATTTATCCGGTTCAACGATATAGTGGTGTTAAAAGCATCGCTGAACACCAAGCCGAAAGTCTATTATGCCGGCGCCGACGGAGAGGTGAGGTAACCCGTGGAATCAATTATCACAACCGTAGCCGGGCCGCTTCAGGATGTAACCGGGTACATTTATCCCAATGAATTCGAGCTACACTGGGAATTATTGATAGTATTATATCCCTATCTGACCGGCCTTGTCGCCGGCGCCTTTATCCTGGCGTCTCTCGAAAGAGTATTTAACGTCAAGGAACTTAAGCCGGTATACAGATTATCGTTATTATCGGCGCTGGCCTACCTGTTCGTCGCTCCTCTGCCTCTTTTGGCTCATTTGGGTCATCCGGAGCGATCATTTGAAATGTTTCTCACGCCTCATACTCAATCGGCCATGGCCATGTTCGGGTTTGTCTACGCCTGGTATCTGATGGTGGTACTGCTTTTGGAAATATGGTTTGATTACCGCAAAGACATGGTAATCTGGTCCCGGGAAAAAACGGGAATTATGAAATATATCTACAAGATTCTCCTATTAGGGGCTATGGATATTTCGAAAAAATCGCTTCTTTTCGATGATAAGGTCGGTAAGTTTATCACGATTATCGGTATACCGTCGGCCTTTTTGCTGCATGGTTATGTCGGCTTTATTTTCGGTTCGATTAAGGCCAATCCATGGTGGAGCAGCGTTTTGATGCCCATAGTCTTCCTTTTTTCGGCAATCGTATCCGGGATTGCGTTGATTTTAGTATTTTATATGATTACCACCATGTTCCGATGGAAGAAACTCGACATGCAATGTCTCAATAAGCTCGTGGAATTCCTAATCTACGCCATGATTGTTGATTTCTCCCTGGAGCTTCTGGATTTCATTCAACGTCTTTATGAGTCAGAGGAATCGATCAATATTCTCTCGCAGATGATCTCCAGCAGATTGTTTTTGAGCCTTATCGTCTCGCAAATAATCATGGGAGGCATTATACCGCTGGTTTCTCTGGTCTGGGCGAGATTCGGTCAGGTGCCCAACGAGATGAGAAGAATTGTCTATTTTATCGCCGCCGTATTGGTACAGGTCGGGATATTCTCCACCAGGTGGAACGTGGTCATCGGGGGACAGTTATTCTCCAAGAGCCTGCGCGGATTGACGGTTTATAAAATCGAGCTTTTCGGATTGGAGGGCCTTTTAATGGCCGGATTCCTGCTGTTATTGCCCCTTGGAATATTATTCGTTCTGACGAAGATATTGCCGCCCTGGCCCGACGCGGAAACGAAGCTCGAACAATCTTAATACGGAAGTAAAATATGTTCTTTTATTCGGGGGGGGATATAATCCCTCCCTTTCTTATCTCCAGATATAAATAGTTTGACAAATTATTGTTCTATCGCATCTATAGCGCGTATAATACTACATTCGATCATGGATTGACGACAAAAGGAGATCAGATGAAAAAAATCGTTTCGACCGCGATAATTGCGCTTCTACTAATCGGGGGTATCGTAAAGGCTGATGAGGTTTATACTTTGGAAGAAGCCAAATCCGTTTCGGCCCGAACGGATAAGCTGATCTTAATAAAATTTTTCAAAGAGGGCTGAGAGTACTGCGAACAATCCGCTCGTGAAGCGGAAACCGATCAGAAGCTGATAAACGCGCTCCAGACCGTGGTTCTTTTCCCCATCGATATCGACGGAGAGACGGGGGAGGACCTGGGAAAAGTCTATAAAATAGGAGCTACATTCCCGGTTTTTATCCTGGCCAACGGTGAAGGTGAGGTCTTTTCCCAGTGGATCGGATACACCGGATCGGATAGGTTTGATCGATCTTTGAAAAAAGCAAAATCCGATTTAACAACGATAAAGGCGCGAATATCGAGATTTAAAACGAATCCGACTTTAAAAGACGCCACTTTTATGGCCCGATATTGCACTGAAACCAGAGAGTTCCTCGATGCCGCGTCATACTTTAGAAAAGCGGAAGAGTTGGGCAACCGCGAATATTCCTACGATATATTCAAAAGTACAGCTAACGCCATCTGGATCGATCTGGCTGAGTTCGAGAGTGTTTTCCCTACCGCCGACGCTGTCTTGAATTCCAAAATAAAAAACAATACCAATATTATCGGAACGGCCCGGTCTTTGGCCCGGCTCGTAAGAAAAAAAGGACAGACCGATAAGATTTCAAAATACCTGCGGGCCGGGGTCGAAGCCGCCTCGAATAGCAGAAACCCGAAAGATGCCAAAAATCTTACCGATCTTCAAGCCGAATATGCTCTCTACGCCGACCGGGATACGTCCATGGCGATAGAAATCAAGCGAAACAGCCTTGGAAGAGATTGGCCAAATAAACCGGAAAAATACTACAATTTCTCCAAATGGTGCGTCGAGAGGTTAATAAATCTCGAGGAGGCCGAATATTACGCGCGGAAAGCGGTTAAACTAGCTATGGGAGAAGAATTCGGGGCGAAAACACGAAATACCCTCGCCGAAATTGTCTACGCCCGCGGCAATATTAACGAAGCTATATCGCTCATGGAAGAAGTTATCCATCTAAATCCGGAGGAAGATAAATATTACGAGAAATTGTTGCAATATAAAAACGAATCAACCGACTAACGATTCAATATTGATGCTATCCTAAAAAAGAGTTGTTTTTAAGCTTATGGGATTAGGACTATCCGGATCTGATGATCATGATTATCCCCAGACCGAGAATCGTAAGCGTTAAAATCAACTGTGACCTGTCTGAGCCGACCGAGCAAATATATCCCGGTAAAAAATACTCGGGGAATAAAGTTTATGTCTTTCCGAGACGAACTATAAAACGATCTGATTTTTCGTATTGGAAATAAGCCCTTGAAACATAGGCTTTACAAGTTAATTCGTCATAGCGTATATTTTTACAGGAGTAACAAATCGAAAAAACCGCTTTATCGGATTAAATAAGCGGTTTTTTTCGGAAAACTTACCCTTTATACAGGCCGAATATCAACCCTGTGCACTCGCAGCTTCAGTTTTGGGAGTTTTACTTTTAAATGCGGCGTTTTTCTCAAATTTGACGCTTATTTCCACAACGAATGGATGCTCGCCTATTACGAAAGGCACGATAACGACCGGAGTACCGACTTTATGAGAAAGAACGTGATTCTTCCCGAGCACTATAGTCGGTATGGATATATCGAAACTAAGTTCCTGATCGGCGTATATTTTTTTCGCGCCGCCAGCGATTATATTGGTTAATTCTCCCACGGTATCTCTGACATCGTCGGTTATAATATCCACATTGTCGCCGACCATCATATTATAACATTTGACTGCAGTTTCAGTTGGAAAAGTCAACGCGACAGAACCGTAAATTTTATCGGACGCGAACCCGACTATGCCTGAAATATCTCCATGCGCGTGATTATCGTTTTTCATTACAACTTCTTTGCGCTTCGGAGCTTCCCCCAGCATGGTTTGCATCGTATGGTAAACCGATTCCACAAAGGGGCTGATATATTTGACATCCATTATTTCCTCCTGTACATAATTAATCTATTTTCCTAATGTCGCGTTTAACTTTTCCATCAGAGTCTCGGGAGTGAACGGTTTAACGATATAGTTATTAACCCCGTTTTTCAAAGCCTCCATAACTTCTGTTTTCGCGCCTTCGGTTGTCACCATGATAATTGGAACTTTCGAGTAGCTGGTATCCTTGCGCACTTCCTTAACGAAAGTCAGTCCATCCATAACGGGCATATTCCAATCCGTCAAGATTAGTTCTATGCCGCCTAATTTTTCCATAGCTTCCGCGCCGTTACCGGCTTCGACAATATCTGAATGGCCGGCCGATTTTAAATTGTTGCTAATAATGCGACGCATAATCGCCGAATCATCGACCACTAGTATTTTCATGAGACCTTCTCCTGTAATTGTTGACTATTTTTACACATACAAAAATCCTCGCCTCCCACAATCGAGGATAAAATGTGCCCACCCAGATCGAATGAAAGGCTTATCGCTTCGTTTTCAATCGCGGGCATCTCACCCCAACCAGTATTGGGTAAACCCAATTCGAATCGTTTGTCGTCGGGAAGCAACTCCTGAGCAAAACATCCGGCGATTATATTTATAATCTCTGCAATGGCGTCATTAACCGTAATTTCTTTGATACTGTCGCTATCAAGGGCGCCGTAAATAGACTCTGTTAATTGCGCGGCATATTCCGACGGGAAAACTATTACCATCTCTCCCCTGAGCGGTTTTAGGAGCGGAATACTTGCCCAGAGCTCCTCCTCGCCGGAAGTCTGTTCCGGTGCGCTATCGGCATTATGCTCGCTTTCCTCCGACGAATCTTCATTTTCCTTCATCGACCCCTCATCCCCGGCATAGCATTCCTCAGCAGGCCCGTCTAAGGTATTATCAATAGATTTAAGCATATCTTCCATTTTACTTTTTCTCTCGGCAAGATATGTTTCTATATCCCCTTCGATCAACTCTACCTGCTCAAAAGCCATATTCTCCAACGTCCTGGATACAGCCAGAACCAGCGCAGTTTTTAACGGGTTTTCGTTTTTACTCATCTTAGTCCCCTATCTCAATCGTTAGAAAGCTTCTCCAGAACCTCAGCGAGATCAGCCGGAGATACCGGTTTTCCCAGGATAGCCGAAGCTCCCAAACCGAGCAGTTCTTCAACCTTAGCCGGGTTACTTACGCTACTTATCACCAGAACCGGAAGTTCTGAAAGCCTGGGGCTGGCCTTCACATGCATCAGCAACGAGCGGCCGTCCATCTTAGGCATGTTCAGATCCGTTACCAATAAGTCCACCTGATTGTTTTTAGCCAGCTCCAATGCTTCGGTTCCGTCTCTGGCGTCAAGGAACGTCGCTTCCGATAATCCGGCGATCTCCAAACAGCGTTTGATAATCATGCGAGCCGTTACAGAATCGTCGGCGACTATTATGGTCTGATACATTTTCAAATCTCCTCGCTCCCAAAAACGAAATTTCTGGTTTTGGAGAATTCCTCTTCAACTTTTAAAAGCAAATAACTAAGATCCTCTTTACCGACTTTAATATAATTATCGTAATTTATATCGATTCTATAAGCAAATGAATCGGCTCCGGTGCCCACACCGCCCAACATTGCAACAATGTCACCTAAATGAACAGCATACACCAATGGCTTGTATTCTTCCTCCGACTTCCATGGATGATGATGATATTTGATTGCGGCACATAGAGTTGCGGGAAGCCTCCAGTGGTTCCCGAGCTGAAATCCGACTTCGCAATGATCCGTTCCGGCCATACTTCTCTCAGCCGCCAGGAAATCCTCGGCAACTCCTTTATCGCACAGACTTGTCAGGTCTTTTGTGTTCCCTTCAAGAAATTCCGAAATAACCGATTTTCCTATATCGTGAAGCAAACCGGCCGTAAAAGCGATATTCGGTGATAGGTTTTTCGCCGCGAATTCGGCCAATTCACGTGATGCTATGGCTGTCCTCAAAGAATGATCCCACAATTCGCCGGCCTTGCTCTCGTAACCGTCGAGCGGAGTCTTGAATACTTTCGCTGATCCTGAGCCGATGGCAATTCCGATTAACATTTTCTCTCCGAGATAGGAAACCGCCTTGTTAACCGTCTGGATCGGATCAATCGGTGAAAAAGCAGCGGAATTCGCCACCCTTAAAACTCGCGATGTTAAAAAGGCGTCGCTCTCGACTATTCGCCCGACGTCATTTATCGAATGGTCCTGATCGCCGGTTAACTCGAGCAATCTGGAGGCAACCGCCGATAACATGGGCATCTCTTTAATTCTACGGGCAATAGAATCATCTGTGGTTAAAGTTCCCATTCACCCCTCCCCGGCGATGATAACATCACCTTTCCGGTATCTACGTTCACAGTAACCGTGCGGCTTATCGAATCGCCGATATGCTCATTGCGAGAACCGAGTTTGTATTGCCAGAGTATTTTCTTAACCGCCAATAAATTCCGCTTACCGATATTAAATGTGTTATTGGGATCCATAATAGCCGCGCCACCGGCAAGTTTGACAATCAATTTCCCGTTTCCGTTATAACCCAGCTTTTTCATTTCTTTTATTAATAGCGGTATTCCCGTATCGGCGAACATCCCGGGACGTTCAGCCACCCTTTTTTTACTTATACTTGAATCGGGTAGCGCCACATGAAGCAATCCTACCGCCTTTGATTCGGGAGCCAGCATAATCACTCCTACACAAGACCCGAGAGCCAATGTCTTGACAACGTCATCGGGATTTTTGGAAACGGCATATTCGCCTACGCCCACGTAAATTGTAGCCACTATTTTTTCTCCGTAAACATATTGATGACTGCCCGGGGAATAGAACCGATGGGAAGCAACCGTTCCGCTCCGCCGCGATCATATGCCTCCCTGGGCATGCCGAAAACCACTGATGTCGATTCATCCTGAGCTAATGTTCTGGCTCCTTCGTTTCGCATCCTGACCATAGCGTCGGCGCCGTCAGAACCCATCCCCGTCAATATTAACCCTACGGCATTAGACCCTACCTGTTCAGCCACAGAATTGAAAAGAACATTGACAGACGGTCTATGGCCGCAGACTTTATCTCCATTTTTAATATCCACAATATAAACACCGCCGGATCTGCGAACGACCATATGAAAATCTCCCGGCGCGATAAGGATACGACCGGTCATTACCTTGTCTCCCTTTTCCGCCTCTTTTACGATCATTGAGCATTGCTCATTCAATCGATCGGCAAACATCTTGGTAAAACCGGCGGGCATATGCTGAACAATAACAACCCCCGGCATATTCGGTGGAAACTGGGTAATCACGTTCTTGATAGCTTCTGTGCCGCCCGTTGAGGCTCCGATGGCCACTACCTTATCGGTAGATTCAGCGAGAGCCCTCGAGGTTTTTTTCGAAGGCTTGGGTTTCTTTGGAGCGTCTTTCAGACGACCGGCCACGTTTGCTCTTGACGCGGTTTTTACTTTCTCCCTGAGATCCACGAGCATATCGTTTAATCCCCGGGCAACATCGGTGCTCGGCTTGGTCACGAAATCCACCGCGCCTGCGTCAAGGGCCTCTAACGTTATAGCTTTGCCTTTCTGAGTGAGAGCGCTGACCATCACCACCGGCATCGGATGTTGCGGCATTAGTCTTTTGAGAAACTCCACTCCATCCATCCGAGGCATTTCCACGTCCAGAGTCAGGACGTCCGGTTTCAGAGTGTTTATCTTATTGGTCGCGATAAAGGGATCCGCCGCGTGCCCGACAACCTCAATATTGGGATCAAGTGAAAGACCCTGCGTGAGTATCTGCCTCACTAAAGCTGAATCGTCAACGACAAGTACCTTGATTTTTCCCGACATATTATCAAAATCCTCTTTAAGACTTTCTATAAAGGGCCGGTTGTATGTAAGTAAAATCCGAATTTTCACGGCCCAGCGTTTCGGAATGCCCTATAAACAAATACCCCGGATCTTCCATATAATTATTAAATCGCTTAACGAGATCTTTACGGGTGGGCTTGTCGAAATATATCATTACGTTTCTGCAGAAAATAGACTGGAATTTCTTCTTAAAAGGATAACGGTCGCCCATCAAATTCAGCTTCCTGTGCAAGACGAGCGATTTCACACGGTCGCTTACCGCCCAAGTGCCGTCAGGCCGAAGTTTAAGATATTTATTTTTTAAGCCCTTTGGCAATTTTGAGACATTTTCATCATAATAAACGCCGTTGATAGCTTTCTCCAGAGCCAATGTCGATATATCGGTTGCCAGGACGCCGACATCCCATAACTTAAGTTCGTTACCCAGATGCTCCAGCAACAGCATGGCGATAGTATACGATTCCTCCCCCGAGGAGCATCCGGCACACCAAATCCTGATATCCCGACGATTTTTCCGTTTAAGATTTGAGATAACCCCGGGGATCACCGTCTTCGAAAAATACTCGAAATGATCGTTTTCCCTGTAAAAGAAAGTATGATTTGTCGATATACGATCGATTAATGTCGTCAGAGCCTCTCCGGTCGAATCACGAAGAACGTAATCATGGTATTCCTTGAAACTTTTAAGGCCATACTGCTTTAAAACTTTATTCAGCCTTCCGACTATAAGAGATCTTTTCTGCTCGCCCAGGTTTATTCCGAATTTATCATAAACAAGGCCGCTTATAAGTTTATATTCGCTACTGGATAATTTTATTAGATTCAAGGGAGATTCTTTAATTGTCGGCATATCATTCATAACGCTTATAATTCGGTCTTGTCCCGTATTTTTATTGAGAACTAATCAGATCCGAATTTCTCCTGTTTTAAACCTGTTGATTTCCACCCGCAACGCCGCTTCGAGACTCATTATCCCTCTGAGTTTCAGGTTGTTACGCAATATCCTCACTATAATATCGTCAATCCCATATTATTATTTAATTGACGGTTTACCTCTGAAACACGATCACCGCAACGAAAATGGACGGCGGTGTCGACACTTAATAAACCAATAATATCTTTGCCAAAACGAAGCAGGTTTGTCATGCGTCCTGGTAAGTTAAATCGATTTTTAGGCGAATCCACTAGAGCGGCCTGAGTATCAACGAACAAATCTGAAAAATAAAATATCATGTTGAGAATCCTAACCTGGCGATTAGATAGAGGAGACTTATTATCGCGGATGTAATATCTAAAAAGTCTGATCCAGATAACCTTCGTCGAGAAACAGCCAAAAAACCGTCATCATGGAACCGAACTGTTCGAGTCGAGCCCTGGACCTGGAAATCGACGATAATCAGGAGCCCTTAACCAAAGATTCCATATTTAACAGTATCTTGATATCTTCGTTAACTTTGGCCAGTCCGCATATGAAATAGCTGGATTCCCCGTTTTTTACTTTCGGAGATTCCTCTATGTCCTCAGGGTTTATATCGAGCACATCCTCCACCTTATCTACCGCGAAGCCGATATTGAAATCGTCGAGCCTGGTAACAATTATTATTTCCCTGGTAGATTCCATCAACATTTCTCTGGTCTCTTGAAATAGCGATCTCAGTTCCGAAAGTTCGGTGTTCCAGGCATTCTGGACAATAGCCACGGCGCTTCTGGTATCACCATTCTCGATAGAATCCTTAATTTCAATGTCAATGTCGTGAATGCCCCGGTGTGGAGCGTCCATTTTGCTCAACAGAGATTTCAATGACTGATTTTCAGTACGGTAATTATCATACCATTTTCCGAATTCGCAGGCATGTGGATCGGTTGTCAGCGTAAACTCGCGGTTTTCCTCTATTGAGCTTTTCAATTCGTTCAACCATACGATATGATCCTGCTCCCTCTTATTGAATATGTCAATCAGGTTATCCCTCTCCTCCATGTAGCCTATCATGCCCAGTTGTTTCCGCATATCAATAATAGGAATTACCGTCCCCCGAAGATTTACAACACCCCGGACATAATCGGGATGATCCGGCAATTTGGAGGTACTGCCATACAGGACCATTTCCTGAATGAATTCGGTTCTAATACCGTACTGTTGCCCGTTCAATTCGAGAAGCACCCAGCTATTCACCATCTCCGACATCAAAATCCTTCCATGTACTTAATCTAATTCATCTGTGATTCGGAATCGCCCGAACGATTCCGAATCCCCAT
>JAZGHS010000072.1:0-13759 GCA_036481315.1 Candidatus Zixiibacteriota bacterium
ACCGTCATGGGTCATGCCCCGAACCACTTTCACTCCGTGCTTTGGTACCTTTGAGAACTTATACGTATTATTCGGTTTGGTAAATATCGCCGATGAGAGATCCTTCCCAACTTTGTTTTTATCTATATCGATAGCCGCGGAAAACTCTATGTCGGAAATATGATAACCGCCGAGATCGACATGCATAAGACCAGGAATAAAATCGCCCTTCTTCGCGTTCTTATAATACTCGACACCCTGGACGAAAGACGAAGCGCAGTTGCCGACTCCTATAATCCCGACTCTAACTTTCCCCATCGTCACTCCTTTTCTATTTTCTGTTTTGATTTCGAACTATAATCATTCTCTGGATCACGGTATAATTGCTAAAAACCGCGATTCCCAAAATTGCCAGCTTCATTAACGGTTGACTGGTTGAAAAAACCAGATCGAAGATCGAACTGAATATCGCGCCGGCCGCGATAAATGTAATCCTCTCAGGCCTCTGCATCAAGCCTCTTTTGCACTCCAACCCCATTCCCTCTGCCCTTGCCCGGACATAGGATGTAAGAAGAGAACCCGACATAGCCAGAATTATCACCGCGCCCATGAATGCTGAATGGAAAAACGCCGCCAGACCCATGAATACGACAACCTCGGAATATCTATCCATGGTTGAATCGAGAAATGCCCCGAATTCGCTGACACGGTTGGTCCGCCTGGCCAGTCTGCCATCGAGAGCGTCGCAGGCGCCCGATAAAATCAGAGCCACCCCTCCGAAAAACCAAAATCCCTTCCAGAACAAGATAGCCGTCAGAACGGATAAGATAAATCCGAAAATCGTTACCGCATGGGGGTGGATTTTGGCTCTTTCGAGAAAATCCCCGATTGGATTTACCAGCGAGTAGAACCCATCGATAAAATAACTACTCAAAATTCTCATTCACATCTCACCGAATGCCGAAAATACATCAAACAGATCGTCTGTCAAGAAAAAACAGCCCTGTCAAACCCGTGATTCGGTCATAGTTTAAGCTATAATTCACGCAATATCAATCATTTTCTTAAAGGTCAATTTCACTTTTCAGCGAAACGGGGTTTAAATTTGATATTTACAACTTAAAATAGCGCAAAATAATTCACTCTCGAGTATTCGAAATCGAGCTAATACACCCGTTTACTCTTTAGTTCCGACTGTTTTTAGCTCGCTCTCCGATTTCGCGCAAATAGAGACATTTTCGCCAACTTTGAACGTCGCCTGCCATTTTCTCGATATCAGGAGTCCCAGCCAGCCGATCGCCAGCCCCACGATAATACCGCTTACGTAATGATAGCGTCCATAAACGGAAGCTACGCAGAATAAAAGGAATAACGGGATCACGATAAATCTGAGTTTTTTCGCCTCCGACGCTAATATGTAAACCGCCACCAGTGAAATCGCGCAAAAAAGAGACGGCATCGCGCGGCCAACAATGTCGATATAATAGCTGTCGAGAAGACGAATTAAATTCGCGGCAAGTGGAGTGAGGATTGGCCCTACCAGGGGAAGATAGTAATAATCGCTCAAATAATAGCTCGGCCCAACTGTCGGATAACAAATAAACAACAAGCAGTTGACATAAAAAACCAGAGAGCTTGACAGGGTTAGAACTTCAAGAGACATCCATTTTCTTTTAACTAACAGTATTACGGCGGTTAGCGGAAAAACAACAAAGAAAGAAATATACCCGAAACTCATAATCTCATTTATCCAGACTTCCATATAAGGCTGTACAGCGAAAGCCGGGTCGACACCAAAAACCGCTTTTTCCAAGGCCACTATGTGTCCATCGAAGGGCTGGTCGAATATCATAAATATCAGCGGCCCGATCGCCGAGTATAAGATTAGGAATAGAAAAAGAGGATAAGTTATCCTCAAGCCTCTCCAGAACATACCCGCGTCGGGTAATGGGAATAGCGTGAAGATAAGCCCGATCCCAGCCGCGGCGAAATAGAACATATAGAAAAAATACCATCCCGGCTTGTTTATAGTAAACAGCGATATCAATAATATCTGTATCGCGATATACGATAGAAAAGCGATATCGAGAGGCCGGAACCTGTTGAGTATTTTTGTCTTAGTCATGCGCCTTGATGATTACAACAATCTCGCCCTTGATCGTTCTGTCCTCTATCCTTGTCCTTATTTCCTCGATATTACCGCGAAGTTTTTCCTCGAATTTCTTGGTCAGCTCGCGTCCTACGAATATCTCCAGGTTTCCCAACACATCGAGCATAATCTTCAAACTCTTCTTTATACGATGGGGTGTCTCAAAAAAGACGACCGTACGGCTTTCGTCTTTAAGCGACTCGAAAAATCGCTTCAATTTTCCCTCGGTTCTGGGAGCATAACCCTCGAAACAAAACCGATCTGACGGAAAACCGGATATCGACAGGGCGGTTAGTATCGACGATGGTCCGGGGATCGGTATAATCTCGATCCCCTCCCGTATAGCCATGTTTACCAATGTATATCCCGGATCTGATATTAAAGGAGTACCTGCATCGCTAACCAGAGCCAGGTTTTTTCCGATTTTCAGGTCCCCGATTATCGACGGGGCTTTCTTTTTCTCGCTATAATCGTGATAACTTATCTGCCTGGTTTTTATCTCAAAACGGGACAACAATTTTCCGGTAACCCGGGTATCCTCCGAAAGAATCATATCGACCCCTGACAGCGTATCGATAGCGCGAGCGGAGATATCCGAAAGATTGCCTATCGGGGTGGCCACTATGTATAGGATACCGAAGTTGTTTTTCGCGTCGGTCATCAGCTCGCGTCCCCTGGGACGCCTGAACCAGATTTCTTTAAGATTCCGCCCAGCCTGGCGATAACCGGAGGAGAACCTTTAAACCTATTTTTCTCAATCATATTATTTACTTTTCGAATCATTTCCTCGGAGAATCCTTTCTCCGCGCACTGCGACGGGGTGTGTTTTTTGTCAATCATCAAATGTAAAAGCCTGTCGACCTCCTCATAGCTGAAACCGAATTCCCCTTCGTCGGATTGCCCCTTGTGGAGATCGGCCGATGGGATTTTGGCAATTATTCTATCGGGTACCCCGAGATGTTTCGCAAGCGCGCGTACCTGCGATTTATAAAGATCGCCCAGCGGGTTAATAGCGCAGGCGAGGTCGCCGAAAATAGTGCCATATCCCAATAAAATCTCAGATCTATTTGATGTTCCTATGACCAGCGCTTTTTCCATCGCCGAGAAATCGTACAATACGCTCATCCTTTCCCTGGCCATCTTGTTGCCGCGACGAATATTATCGGCATCGGGAAATCGTTCGAAGTAGGAATTCACAGGATCACTAATATCAACAATACGCTTTTTTATTCCCAGGCTCTCGATTAATATCTCGGCGTCGGCCATATTTTCCGGATTTGACGTCTTATATGGCATTATCAGCCCAACCACATTTTCTTTTCCGATAGCGTTAACGGCAAGATAAGCCACCACCGCCGAATCCAAACCGCCCGAGATTCCCAAAATGAGTCTCCCAAACCCGGTTTTGGCAAGCTCTTCTCGAATAAATCTTGTCAGGCCTGCTGATACGGTCCCGGCGTCCAACGCAATACCTTCCGGCATTTTCAATTACACCCTCTCCCCGGCAATTTCGCTGCTAATATCGCCCTTCGATTCCAAAATTCAACCTGATCACAGCGCGCGAATCATATTATTCAGCATGAAAACCTATCAAAAACAACAACTTCTGGCAAGCGAAATCTCGGATTGACATCGGCCCGGTAAGAGGTTATAATTCGAAAAAACCAAAGGGGAGGAATAAATGGCATCGGTAAATAAAGCTATACTTATCGGGAATCTCGGGGCCGACCCGGAACTTCGATACACCTCGGGAGGAACGGCTGTCGCCAGTTTCAGTATCGCTACCACGGAAAAGTTTAAGAACAAGGACGGCGAACGGCAGGAACGAACTGAATGGCACAATATCGTTTGCTGGACAAGGCTGGCCGAAATCGCCAATGAGTATCTCCGGAAAGGAAACCCGGTCTATATAGAGGGTAGAATTCAAACCCGAAATTATGACGACAAGGAAGGTGTAAAACGATACCGCACGGAAATCGTCGCGCAGCAGATGCAGCTTCTGGGCGGAAGGCCGAGGTCGGAACAGGAACCGTCGCAACCGTCCGCGCCTCCCGAGCCGCAAACGCCTGTCGACGATGACGATCTTCCTTTTTAACAGGTAGGTTCAACTCTCGATAGCCAGCTAAGTCATATTCCGAAACGGTGATTCATGGGACGGGCTGTTCACATGATCAATTCAAAGTTAATCTCTTTCTTTGTTGTTTTTGGCATAACCGGCGCTGTTTACGCTTTCACCCTATGTCCCACGGTGGAATTTATAGATTCCGGCGAACTTGCCCTGGCCTGCAAGTATCTCGGCATAGCCCATCCTACCGGATACCCGCTATATACTCTTTTGGGCCGCCTGGCGACTATGATCTTCCGGGGAGATCTTATCTTCAGGGTGAACCTGCTGTCACTTCTATTGACTGCGTCAGCTGCGGGGTTCCTGGCAATAACGATGACGGGATTAACGTCATTCCCTAAAAGAAAAAATAGGTGGACAAACCTCGTCGCTTGCAGCGCCTCTATCATCGCCGCTCTATCTCCTGTCTGGTGGGCGCAGGGTACTACCAATGAGGTCTATTCCTTAAATCTGCTTTTAATATCCGTCTTGATCTTATTCTTCTTAAAGTATCTCAGAACCGGAAAAGACGCCGGGCGATGGCTTCTACTTGCGGGATACATATTCGGTTTATCGCTAACCAACCATCTTTCGGCTCTATATCTCTTACCCGGTTTTATTATCATCCTGGGCATACGTCTTTGGAAACGTCAGCTAAGCGCAAAGATACTTATCTGGTTGGCAGCATTCTCGAGTTTTCCCCTGATATTATACCTTCTTCTCCCCATTCGAGCGAGTTTCTCTCCGTTTTTAAACTGGGGCGGTGTAGACGACTCTTATTTTCTTTATAAGCATATCACCGGCTGGCAATACAGGATCTGGATGTTCAGCGATAGTAATCTTGAAATTATGGGCGAAAGATTGATTTACTCCGGAAAACTTATATTGACCCAATTCGGATGGTTCGGACTTATCGCCGGTTTTTTTGGTTTGTATATAATGATCGCAAAACAAAAAACAATCAGCCTGTTCTTGAGTTTGATCATATTTTTCAACCTCATCTATGTGGCTAATTATCAAATCGCCGATATCGATTCATATTACCTCCCGATGATTATAGCGATATCGTTATTTATGGCCAGAGGGTTGTTTTTCGTAATAAGCCGGGTGTTAGAATCGTTCGAATCCCGAAGACTCGTAAGAATCGTACTGGCGGCGCTATTGATAGCCTTGCCATTATTGAATTTCGTTGGAAATTTCTTTCAATCGAATAGGGGGAATAGAACATTCGCCCGGCAGGGCGCGGTTGATCTTGTGAAGTCAATGGAACCAGGCGCGCTCGCGCTGGTAGAGAACTGGGATTTTTACGCTCCATGGTTGTATCTTTATTATGAGGAACAATATCATCCCGAAATTGTAATTTTTGATAAGGAACTTATGCGACGGTCATGGTATATCGAGTTCATTAAGCGCTATCATACCGAGATTTATAGTCGCTCAAAGGGGCAAATCGACGAGTTTCTTCGCCAGGTGAAACCGTTCGAGAGAGATAAACCGTTCGACCCTAATGTCATAGACAGGGCGTATTACCAAATGCTTAAGGCTATCATAGATAATGAATCAGCCTTAAGGCCGGTCTATACCAATGTCGTCGGGGATCCCAAATTCATAAAATTGCTTCGGCTTGTTCCTGACGGCATCCTATTTAGAGTATATAATTCCGCCGATTTTCTTAATTCCCCGCTTTACGAATTTGATAGATCATACTGGGGTAATCGTTTCATTCACAAAGACGCGAGGGTAGGACAGTTACTCGCATATTATAGAAGAGCGTTTCAAGCCAGGGAACGATACTGCCGCCGTTACGGAAAACCGGACGAGGCGGAACATTACCAAAAGCTTTCTGCTGATGTTTCCGCGGTTATATCGAGTATTAAAGAATAACGGGGGTTACCGGTATCTCTCCAGCATCTGCGACGCTTCCTGCGCCTCTTCGGTACCGGGATAGTTTTTCACAATATCCTGGAAAACACTCTTGGCTTTGGTCTTTAATCTTTGGTTATACATCGATTTACCCATCTTCAGTTTGGCCGGGGCCATCTGCTCGGACGATGGATAATTGTCGATCATCTTCTTAAAGGCCTTTTGCGCGAGTTCGTACTTTTTCTCAAGATAATAGCACTCGCCGATCCAGTACTGGGCATTATCGGCAAGAGCGGTTCGCGGACATTCCGTAAGGTAATTCTGAAACCCCTTAATAGAGAAATCGTAATTCTGCTTGACCGCGTCAAAATATGCGGCGCTGTAGACCTTCTGGCAATCGACCTTACCTGCTGCTTTTGTCGAATCAACGTCGGTTGAATTCTGAGATACAACCTGGGATTGCCGAACAGGCGATCTGGATTCGATTGCGCCCGAAGCCCTGTTGATAAGGGTTACCGCATCCTCGAGACGTGCCTCCACCATCTGCATACGCTCGTCGAGGCGGGTCACGTAAGTGGCAAAATCGGCGTTAAGCTTGCGGGATTGATACACATTCGTTCTGAACAGCGAATCGAGACGAGCGTTATCGGCTCTTATCCCTTTCAGGTCGGCCGAGATTGAATCGACTTCAATCTTTAGTTCCTGTACCTGTCTGCGTGTAGCGCAACCGATCAGCAACGCCGCCGAAACCACAAATATTATCCCAAATCTTCTCATTGAAACCGCTCCCTTTGATCCTTCCGCAAGGAAATACGTCATCCGGCCGAAAATGTCAAGCCCGATTTCCGGCCGGATAATAAACTTCGCTGATCGATTTTATTCAGATCTGACCACAAAATCGGCGCGTCTGTTTTTTTTCCAGGCAGATTCACTATGCCCCTGATCGGCCGGTATTAGTTCGCCATACGAAATTATGGAGAGGTTTGCCGGATCGATCCCGTAATCCAAAAGGTACTTTTTAACCATTCGCGCCCTTTTCTCCCCTAAAGCCATATTGTACTCTTCGGTTCCCCGATCGTCACAATGCCCCTCTATCCGGATAACGGCGTCAGGGTGACGTACCAGCGCTTCGGCGTTAGAGGTCAGGGTCTCCATCGCTTTCAGGCTTAAATCAAATTTGTCATATTCAAAATGAACTGTAATTAGCTTTAGAGACTCCTCCTCTTCGTAGGACGATACGTGTTCGATATCGTCATAGTTTCCCTGTCTGATATCAAGGGTTTGTAACGGTGTCGGATCGGGCATGGTTTTAGGTGAAATCCTGGTTTCACTACCAGTCCCGCATCCCGAGAGAACCACACCAAGCGTCAAAAGCGCGGTTACGATCCCCAATGGATATTTCATATCCCCTCCTGAATTATCGGCCCGATGAAACAGGCCATCGCCAGTTTAAACAATCACGCTATGTTTTATGCGGTGGAAGCGTACTCGTTCCCAAAAAAATAAAGCCGGATCTCGAAAGATCCGACTTTATAAATCGATTCTACTATTGTTATTCGGAGATGACCACGAAAACGCCTCGACGGTTCTGGGTCCAGGCTTCTTCGTTATGACCTGAATCGGCCGGGCTCGCCTCGCCGTAGGATATGATCGATATCCTCGACGCGTCAATACCATAGTTGACCAGGTAATCGCGAGCGGCCCGGGCTCTTTTCTCGCCCAGAGCCATGTTGTACTCGTCGGTACCTCTCTCGTCGCAATGTCCCTCGATCTTGATAACCGCTTCGGAACGCTCGGCAAGGGCAGACGCGTTAGCGCCCAGGACCTCACGGGTCTCCGCGGTAAGATCGTACTTATCGAAATCGAAGTAAACCGTTGCCAACTCAAGGGGCGGTGGCGGAGGTGGCGGTGGCGGTGGCGGCGGTGGCGGCGGTGGCGGCGGCTCCTCTACCGGCGGTGGTTCCGGCGGCGGTGGCGGCGGCTTTGGACATCCGAACAATGTCAGCGCAAAAACCGCTAACAATAATAACAGGACAAAACTTTTAAATTTCACTCTTACCTCCTTGAAGGCCCCTGATTTATTTTTAACTATTTTCCGAAAAATTCTTATCTTTGTCAAGTTAGATTTCCCGATATCTTGAGCATTATACTACCTGCCGGAGCAAATTTCAACAATTTGTAATAACGATTTTACAAATAATCGTATTAAATCTCAATAGAGACCAATGTCTGGTTGTTTTTACCTGAGGTTTTTCGACCATTCCGGCGTCTTACAATTTCCCGGTAGAACGATCCTTTTTTTGTTTCCTCCATCGTAATCCATAACATGAAGCTGATAACGGCCTCCTGTTATATGTGAATAAACAATATGCAATCCGTCGGGAGACCACGACGGCGATTCGTTGGCCCCGATCTCTGTCAGTTTCCTGGCGTATTGCCCGGTAATGTCTATCGTGTAAATCTGAAAACCCTCCGGTTCCCGGGAAGCATAAGTGATAAGATCGCCCCTGGGAGACCATGACGGCTGATCGTTGTAATTGCCATGATAAGTTAACCTGCGAGTATTGAGACCCTCGATATCCGTAATATAAATCTGGGGCGTTCCGGTCCTGTCTGAGGTGAACGCTATTTCTCGAGACGAGGGTGACCATGCCGGCGATGAATCGATCATGGAGGTAAATGTCAGGCGTCTGATTATCCTGCCGGTTTGATCTAAAATATAGACTTCGGAATTGCCCGCTATTGTCAATGTACACGCTATATACTTTCCGTCGGGGCTTGCCGACCCCGCCGAGTTCAATCCCTGTCTGCTGGAAACGACATACGGTTTTTCCTGAGCGAAGACATAGGTAAAGAGATCGGGATTACCGTTTTGATAACTTGTAAAATAGATCCTTTCTCCATCATGGCTCCACGATGGCAGTACATTGATCGATTTATTATTCGTAATCTGAACAGGGGCAAATCCGTCGAAATCACAGATATGTATTTCCTTTTTTCCGGTAGCATCGGAGGAATATACAAATTTCGAAAAATAGCTTCCCTCCTCGCCGGTGAGGTTATAAAGCAGATCCGCGGCGGCCTGGTGAGCCAGATATCTGTATCGCTCGGCGGGGCCGATAAAATCCCTGTTATAGACGTTTTTATTGCGATAGATATCGGTAACGTCCACTGTAAAAATCAAACCGTCGAGTTCCCGTTCAATTCTACCCGAAACCAGAAGCTGGGCGCCAAGGTAAATCCAATCGTCCAGGGCCATTGCGCCTCTGGCAAAATCGGTCATGAATGCAGAATCGACCTGAACGACATTGAAATAAAGCGAAAATATCAAATCGTCGGTCATCACCTGTTTCAAATCCCATATCAATAAACTGTCTTCAATCGTGGAAAATCCCGAGGGCATTCTGAAATCCTCTACGGCGATACTTAACAGCTCGATCGATGGCCCGGCGATAATCGTTCCTCCGACCTCAGAACGTTTTTGCCCCAGGACATTGGAAAACGAAAATAGCCCGATCATAAAAACTATTAAAAGGAGATTTTCTTTTCTCATAACGGGGGCGAATATATCCCAACCTATTAAGCGTGTCAATCTATTACCGGATGGAATCACTAATTATAAGGAATATATTTGAATTCGAGGTGAATCCCGAGTTCTTCGGAATTAAACTGATTGGGCAGCGGAGGCGGTTTAGCCGCCAGCACTGCCCGCAGCGCCGCCTGGTCGTAAGCGGCGTACCCTGATGATTTCTCAATAGCCGAATCGGAGATTTTGCCGCGCCGGTTGACCACGAAATAAATTACGCATCCGACCGAATCCAGACCTTCGTACGGGTTATCCCACCTGTTGCGGATTTTGCTGAAAATAACATTAAGGTAATACGGCGAATCGAACCCGGCAGCGTCGAGACGAGCCGACCCGAATTCCGAACCAAGCTCCACACCCTCCGGCAGGCCCTTGTTTTGATCTACAATTTGCTCCTCAACGGGTTCGTTTTCCTCCACCGCCGGTTTCGGCGATTGTTGTTTTTTCTTAGGCCTTTTCCTGCGGTTTACCTCGGCCAAGCGAGTTTTATCCTGCTGCGTTTCTATTTTCTCGGTTTTCTTGGTCTTTCTCGACTTGCTTTCGGTGGCAGCGGGCTTTTTTACCCCCTTGGTTACCGGCATACTTGCCAGGCGCACCGGTATTACTCTCGGATAAGTCGTTGCCTTACCGTCGGAATTCTTAAAGACAAGGCTTATAAAAAATCCGTGGACGATTAACGATGTCACAATCGCCCATCTCATAACCTTGTCTCCGGTTCTGTGACCAGCCCCACATTCTCGATACCCATTTTCTTAATTTTATCCATCAATTCGATAACCGTGCCGTAAGGAATGCTCCTATCGGCCCGGATAAATATGGGGCGGAATTTTTTAACTTCCCTGATATTTTTAAGGCGCGATACGAAATCCTCGCTTTTTACCTTGTATTGATCGATAAATATTTGCTGGTTTTTATCGATGGATATCACTATCCCCGCGGAAACGTCTCTGGGTGACTCCGAGGCCTTGGGCAGATCGATCTCCACGCCGGCCTGCATCATGGGAGCGGATATCATGAAAACTATCAGTAAGACCAGAACCACGTCCACCAGGTTGGTCACATTGATATCCGCCATGGGGCGATATTCCCTATGCTTCCTCAACTATCTCCAACTCCTTTTTGAAAGCCGCGAACAGCTCAGACTTGAAATTTTCTATTCGATCGGCCATGAGCCTGTTTCTGCTCACAAAATAATTATATCCGACCAAAGCTGGAATTGCCACGGCCAGGCCGGCCGCGGTTGCTATCAAGGCCTCGGCTATTGCCGGCGCGACAACTCCGAGGGTAGCCGTGCCACGGGCTCCTATATCCTTAAAGGCCGAGTAGATACCAATAACGGTACCAAGCAATCCCAGAAACGGAGCGGCATTGGCAGTGGTGGCAAGGAAAAGAATCCCCTTATCCTGTTTCACAATTTCATCGGCACCGGCCCTGTCTATTGCATCCTCCACCATGTCCAATTCGCTGTCATCGATTCGCGCTCTGGAAGTCGGGTTGGATGAGAATTTCCGTCGCTCGGCCAGCCCCCTGATCTCATCATAAGCGCTCGATAGCAATCCGTAAAACGGAGTCGTTCCCTTGAACGCGGCTTCCTGAAAATCCTCGAGGCTCTTCCGGCCTCTGAACTTGCGCAAGAACCTGTCGGTTTGAAAATGGATTTTCCGGGTTTTGAAATAATTCCAAATCATGATTGTCCAGGAAACGACAGACATGAAAAGCAGAATGATCATAATCCCTTTGGAAAAAGCGGTCATCCCTATAATATCGTCCCATAGACTCCCTTTTCCGGGATCCGGCACCAGTAATGTCGAAAAGTAAATTAAGTATCCCCTCAAAAATTCCTCCTGTAAGATATTAAACACTCAATTTTATACCGGTTAAAGCATACCGTCAAGCGTCAAGATCGATTATTTTCCCTCCAACCCTTCTACGAACAAAAACCCTAAAATATTCATTTAAGTTCATTGATATTTTTTGTAATTGAGATCCTGAGAAATTTGGCCGCAAAAACCAGCCGATACAAGGAAAAGCAAGTCTGCTGGACAGCCGTATTGATCCCCCGACCATTAATTAACCTTTTATCTTGACTTTATTTATAAAGAATGGTAGGAAAAATGGCGAAATATAATAATAGGTGAAAAACCAAGCCCGATGAGAAAGATAATTTCTTAAGAAGCTGGAGAATCTGTCTCCGTCGAAAAGCATCTTAAGAGCGAAAGGAGCGAAATATGCGCAGGCGAATATTATCTCTGGTCGTGGTAGCGGCATTAGCTACGTTTTCGGGTTGCTCGAAGGAAAAAGATACGACCGTGATTACACCCGAACCGGTTTCCTACGTGGGAGCCGACGCCTGCCAGACATGCCACGCGACCATCTACGCCGATTTTATCCAGAGCGGCCATAAGTATAAACTGAACAAAGTTGATGGAGCCACTCCCGTCTATCCTGATTTCGTACCTCCCCTGGCTGGCCCTCCCGAAGGCTATACGTGGAATGATATCTCTTATGTCATCGGCGGATTTGGCTGGAAAGCGCGTTTTATTGATAATAACGGTTATATAATCACCGGTGATGCCGTACAATGGAATCTCGAAACCGAAGAATGGGCTGCGTATCACTCGGGGGAAGATCCTGGTACCAAACCGTTCGATTGTGGACGATGTCATACAACCGGCTACGTAGAATCTGATACGGATCATCAGGGGAACTTGCCCGGTATGGTAGGTACTTGGGCCGAGGACGGTATTACCTGCGAACGATGTCACGGCCCGGGCGGACAGCATGCTTCATACCCAGCTGATATCGATATGCAAGTTGATCATAGCTCCGAATTATGCGGAGAGTGCCATTATCGTTCCGAAGATCATCGGATTCTGGCGTCCGGCGGCTTGATAAGACACCATGAACAATACGATGAGATGTTGAGCGCCGGTCATGCTAATCAGCTTTGTGTGGGATGCCACGATCCTCACAAAAGCGCCAAATACGACGCCGTCAACGCGATTATCGCCGATTGCGTCGACTGTCATAGTACAACTGTCTCTCATCCCGGGACCGACGATTGCGTACTTTGCCATATGCCTGAGAGCGTTAAATCGGCGGTTTCGAGCGGCAGCGGGATTTATTTAAAGGGTGATATCCGCTCGCATATTTTCGCAATCAATATAGATACCACCGAAACACAGTTCTATGTCGATGGCAGCAACACATATTCCAACGGTTTCAACGGACTGAATTTTACCTGCTTATCTTCCTGCCATTCAAACCGTGATCTGGAATGGGCCGCCGATCATGCCGAAAATATTCATCCGCAATAAGATCAAGAATATCGAATTACTAAAAGCGTCGATAAACGTCGGCGCTTTTTTTATTTGACTAATATTCCGGCTGTGGTGATTTCGACACTAGATTCCATCTCCGGCCTCAAAGAATGTTTTTTGGAGAGTCTCACACTTTGCAAAGCTATTCTAATAAAAAAATCCCGCCTCGAACGAGGCGGGATTAAGTTTACAAACTAAAGCAGATTACTACCTTCCGCCCATTGCGGCGATGGAAGCGTCAAGAGCGTCAAGAGCGAGACTTGGATTATGAATTCCGTTGGAACGATCCTCTCTGAATGTCTGGAAATTGTAAAGCGCACCGGCCTGAACCAGAGTCAGGGTCAGAGGACCAACGTCGGGAATCAAAGCATAGTCCGGATCAGCCGGGTCGATAACGCCATCGTTAATCAGAAGTGTCCTGAGAGCTTCGATTCGCACTATGATTGAGTCCTGGAAACCGTTGGGATTTAAATCGTCCATGGAAGCATGACAAAGATCCGATTCGCATCCGGCCGTATTGGCTCTTTCCGAACCATGGTAATCATAAGTCAGGCTCATGGTATGACCGCCAGCCTGCGCTCCGTACGGCGATGCCATATGGCATGTTACACAGCCGTCGGATCCGGGCGAGGTAAAGTGAGGATGATCAGTATCATAAGTCTCTCCGGCAAATTCGTAAGTAGCGTTTCCGGATAAGATATTAGCCTGCGGACCATGGTGTGGGCCCCAGCGCTTGCTGGTAATGTCTATAGTTCCGG
>JAZGHS010000073.1:0-14842 GCA_036481315.1 Candidatus Zixiibacteriota bacterium
GCGAAATAGGGGATGGCGGTAATCTCGTCTATGGGGCTGCCATCGTCATCCAGAACGAAATCATGATACAAACGCCGCGCAGACTCAAGCGTGAGGTTGCTTAGCGACGGTATCATCTTCCCGACCAGCTTGACACATCCCGGCCCCGACACCCGGACCATTGCCAAAGCCGATCGCCCGGGAGGGGTTGCCCCGGCGACAATGATATCGTTTCGCGATGCGGTAGCCATATAGCGGAATATAGGTCATAATGATTGTGGCGACAAGGGGGATGATATTCGTCGTACGGCCCAGTTTCCGCAAAAGATGGCTGACCTGTAAAAAAAAGGCCGCCCGCGGCGGCCTTTGAAAATACTAATCTCTATCTAATTATATCAGGCCGTCTTTTCGTTATCCGTTTTATGCTTCACAAACAACTGCTCGAAAATCCCCATGATGTTAAACATTGTCCAGTAGAGCACCAGCCCCGATGCCCACTTAGAGAAAAGGAATGTGAATATAAGCGGCATGAAATAAACCATCATCTTCTGCTTGGGATCAGTGATGGTGATCTTCTGCTGAATGAACATGGAAACACCCATGATAATCGGCAGGATACCGATACCGAACGGTATCCATTGCCCCGAAGGATCGGGACGCGAGAGATCGTTAAGCCAGAATATAAAATCGGCGCCTCGAAGGGCGATAGTATTACCTAAAACAGAATAGAGCGCCCAGAATATCGGAAGCTGAACCAACATAGGCAAACATGCGCCGAACGGATTCACGCCCCGCTCTTTATAAAGCTTCATCGTCTCCTGCTGAAGCTTGGACGGTTCGTCTTTGTATTTGGCCTTTAGCTCCTGAAGCAATGGTTGAAGTTTTTTCATGCTGTGCATCGATTTGGCGCTTTTAATAGATAGAGGCCAGAAGACCAGCTTCATTAAAATCGAAAAGATTATTATCACGAAACCGTAGTTCGGAATAAACGAATATAACCAGGTGAATACCCAAAGGATAGCGATAGAGAACGGCTTGAATGGTTTCCATCCCATCTCGACCAGCGGCGAGAGGTCGCCGTCGATATTCTTTAGTGCATAATAATCGAGCGGGCCGGTGTAAACCGAGAAATCGAGCGATAATACCTCCGGCGGACTAGTATAAGTCATGCCTGTACCGAAACGGTTCCATTGTTTTGTTTCGCCTTTGATATCGACAATGCTGGTTTGATCGCCGACCACAATGACTTCCTGCGCGGGCGAGGTTTTAGCCATCAAGGCGACGGTGAAATATTTGGTGCGGGTGGCAACCCAATCGGTCGGCCCGGTGACGATATTTCTCAACTTCCCATCGTCGAAATCGTCGAAATAATCGAAATCGCCGCCCATACTGAAAAATCCGCCGAGCTTGCGCTTGTCGTCATCGATATTGATCTCGGTCGGGTCCATCGGGGCGAACCAGCCAATAGTCACGCCCTGCCCCATAACGAGTTTATGGGGCATCTTAATGTCTATTCCGAGATCGAAAATGAAGGAACTGTAATCAAAATTATAGGTTTTAACAATCTCAGCGCCGTCGACGCTAAGGTATGTAAAATTAACACTGCCCGTCGGTTCGGCTTCTGAGAAGTACCGATCTCCACCATCGACTTTGAAATTGATATTATTGAATTCCGGCATATTATCGGCATAACCGAGGGTGAGCCCTCCGTAAGAGGCCCATTCGGGATCCTCCGGAATACTGATCAGAGAGACCTGAAGACTGTCGTATTTTAAATAATCCTTTAATATGATTTGGGTTACGGTCCCGCCGCGTGAAGATAGGGTATAGATCGCCTTTTCGGTTTCGACTGTAATAACCTTCTCCGGCTCATCCGAGATTGATATGCTGGTATCGGTCGGGGCTATCGATGTCGGCTTGGTTTCGGGCTCATCAAACCTCTCCGGCATGATATCGGCAACCTGCTCCGTCATGGTAGAATCCGCCACCTGCTCCGGAGGTTCCGGGGGCACCAGGAAGAAATTCGACCATATGATCAGTATGACCATTATGAGTACGAAACCTATTATCGATCGTTTATCCATAATAAATCAGGCGGGGTCGTAGCCTCCGGGGTTCCACGGGTTACATCGTAAAATACGCCAGACAGTCTTGCCTAATCCTTTAAACGCTCCATGTTTTGTTAGAGATTGACGGGAATATTCGGAGCATGACGGGTAATAGCGGCATCGGCCGCCCAGAACCGTCCCCAGAGTAAGCTGGTATACCTTTACCGAAAATGATAAAATTTTTCCCATGAATTTGTTCATTGAATTTTGCCTAATAACTTCTCGATCTCGTAAACAAGCGCCGCCTCGTCCTCAACCGGGGAGTTAATTTTGATAATTATCATCTTACCTGACGGCCAGAGTTGTTTATTGTTTCTTAAAAACTCCCTGATTATCCTTTTAAGCCGGTTCCGTCGTACGGCTCCGCCGGTTTTCCGGGTGATAGATATCCCGAATTCGGTTTCGCCGGAGATTGAATCGGCTGTCGTGATCCTGCAAAACTCCCCGCTAAATCGTCCCGATTTTTGCCCTCGCAGGACGTTTAGAAAGTTAGATCGTCCCCGTAATCTCGATTTTTGCCCGAATTTTCGGTCGGATCGTAAGGCAGAGACTGTCAATACAGATTACTCGTCGGAAACCGAAAGCCTCGACCTGCCTTTGGCACGACGGCGTTTAAGTATCGCGCGGCCCGCCTTGGTCGACATCCTCTTGCGGAACCCGTGATCGTTCTTTCTCTTACGGTTCGACGGTTGAAACGTTCTTTTCATTCTATCCTCGAATCAAAACCAAATGTTGAACTAAACAGACTCGCAATATAAGACTAATTTAGAAGCCGTCAAGTGAAAATGATCAGCTTTAACGCTGAAATTTCACCTTCCCGCCAACAATGGTATAAAGCACCTCGGTATCCAGAATCTCCTCGGCGGGGATGGTCATTATGTCTTTAGATAAAACCGTTATGTCGGCCAGTTTGCCGGGTGTTAATGATCCTTTTATATCCTCCTCATGCGCGGCGTATGCTCCGTTTAGCGTATACGATCGCAACGCCTCCTCGCGGGTCATGCATTGCTCGGGATAGAATTGAGTGCCGTCGGGAAGACGGCGGGTTACCGAGGCATAGAAGCAAGCCAGCGGATCGACATCCTCGACCGGCGCGTCGGTGCCGTTGGCAATCTTAACCCCGGCATCGATCAGCTTCCTCCAAACATAAGCGCTCTCTTTGCTGCGTTTCTCCCCCAGCCTCTTTGGTACCCAGGGACCGTCGGAGGTGGCATGCACCCCTTGCATGGCGGCGATTATCTCCATCACGGCGAACCTGCTTATATCGTCGGGATGGATATGCTGTGCATGCTCGATACGCCAACGTGAATTTTTCCTGCCGAACGGGCTTGCGAAAATCTCTTTATATATATCGAGGATTTCTCTTATCCCCCGATCGCCGATAGCGTGAGTACAAAGTTGAAACCCGTTATCCAACGCGAATTGCGCCGTTTCCTTAAGATCCTCGATCGATTCGGTGTTCAACCCCGTGCTTGACCGAAGATCATCGTAAGGTTCGAACAACCATGCGCCGTGCGAGCCGAGAGCGCCGTCGATAAGACGCTTGATCCCGCCTACCGTAAGATGATGATTGCCGATATCCTTAAGCTTGTATTCGGTTCCCCGCGCTTTCAGGTTATCGTTATTCTCCCCGATCATCGCCCAGATACGGATACCGAGTTTACCAGTTTCGGCAAGTTTCTTATACAGATCGATCTTTTCGAACGACACTCCGGCATCGTGAACAGAAGTTATACCTTTGGACAAACACTCCGCCGTAGCCATCTCGATCGCCTTGATCCTGTCGGCCTCCGCCTGTTGGGGAGTTCGTTTTGCCAGAGCATTATTGAGGATCGCGTACAATGCATCCTCGGCATTTTCTCTGAATACACCGATCGGATTGCCGTTACCGTCCCGAATAATTTCTCCGCCTTCGGGATCGGGAGTGTCTTTGGTGATCCCAGCAAGCTCCATCGCGCGGGCGTTGGCCATAACCAGATGTCCGCTTGCGTGGGAGAGCAGTACCGGGTTATCGGGCGATTCGGAGCTTATACCGTCGTGAAAAGGGAGACCGTCGATATTCGGCGACGGTATCTTATTCCATTTTTCCTGATGCCAGCCGTGGCCCAGAATCCATTCACCCGGTTTCGCTTTTTGCGCGGCCTCTTTGACCATTTCGACTATATCGTCGTAATTCTTCGCTTTTGCCAACGGAAGTTCCATCAACGATTCGCCCAACCCGATAAAATGCATATGCGAATCGATAAATCCGGGGATAGCGAGGTTGCCCTCAAGATCGATCAGTTCGGTATCGGAATCGATCAGCCGCTTGATTTCCTCGTCGCTGCCCACGGCGATAATCCTGCCGTTTTTTATGGCCAGGGCCTGGACTTCGGGTGTTTTTTCATCCACCGTGATTATTTTTCCGTTGATTAGAACAGTTTCGATATCCTCGAATGGGCTGTCGTGTGTTGAGAAAAAAGACCAAACTACAATCAAGGCGATCAATAAAATAATCAGAGTTTGTAATAATCTTCTGCTATCCATTATTCCTCACTTTGAAACATCGACTACGATTGTCAGAGCTCGTAAAAATGAACCAACAAATTATGATATATAGAGTTGATCTTGTCAAATGGTGAATTAAAACTCGGAGATTGGTTTTTCGCATTAAAATATCGCCTCCAAGAGGTAAAACTACGATTTTTCTGGATTTATATGGTTAATATTATTACCTTTTCTCCCGCATCTTTGAGTATGACATCTTCAACGATTTTTATAGAAGTTTTAAATATGGGAACAACTAACTTCTGGAGAGATAAACATGTCATTTCTAGTAGCAATAGACCCCGATATTATGGATGATGAACAATTCGTAAACCTCTGGAATACGGATGACGAGTGCGCGCAAGCCGCCACAGCGGAAACAAAAAAGATACATACAAAGAGTTTTGGGCTTGAAGGGCAGGTAGGAGTATATTTAATTGGTGTTGCCTCCAGCCTAACGGCCACCATGATAATCGCCATGATAAAGAAGCTTTTCGGCAAGAAAAGACTAAAAGCCTCTGTGGAGATAATAGAAAGCCGAACTCCCGACGGCCGTCGGACACTTATAATTAAAAAGCTAGGCGATGATTGATATGACTGAGAAAAATCTCAATACTATAACAATCCGAGAATTAGGCAGTAATAAAAACGGTTTTAAGGCATCGGTGGCCTTTAACCACGGCCCGGAACATAAATTCGAATTGAAAGATCCCGCTGAGGAAAATCAGAATGAGCGTTTCGAGTGGTATTTCGAACACCATCTCCAATTCCCTTTCACCGATACCGAGATAGCTAAGAAAATCGCCAAAGAGATTTATATTTACGGGGGAAATCTTTTCGGCCAGGTCTTCGATCACGATCATAAGGCTAACTCAGAACTTCATGATGCAATTAAATCCGGGCTTGATAATCTGGCCATAGAAATTGTTGGTGATTCCCCTAAATTTCACGCTATTCACTGGGAAGCCCTCAAAAACCCCGATTTGCCAAACCCATTTGTTGCAGAGCGGACCAATATATTCAGAAAAAATCAGGACCCATCGGAAATCGAAGCGGAGGTCAACGAATCACCGTTTATAAACCTATTGATCGTTACAGCACGCCCCGACGAGGCGGACGATATCGGCTATCGCATTATCTCAAAACCGCTGGTGGAGATGATAGAAACAGCTAAACTGAAAGTAAACGCTCACTTACTTCGACCAGGGACATATTCAGCGTTGACAGATCATCTCGCCGAAGTCGGCTCCAAACACTATCATATAATCCATTTCGATATGCATGGTAGTCTTGCCGCCTATGAACAACTGGAGAAAGCGTGGGAAGAGGGACGAATTATAGATGAACACGATAAGGGATACAGACCTGTTAAGAAATATAATGGGAAAAAGGCGTTCGTTTTCTTTGAAAGTGATCATAAAGGAAAACCTGATCCTGTGGACACTGAGGAAATAACGAAGTTACTTATTAGCAAACAGATTCCCGTATGCATGTTGGATGCCTGTCAAACTGCCAAACAGATAGGTCAGCCATATCATACCAGTTTCGCGGCCGGTTTGATGGCGGCGGGTATGAAATCGGTTGTTGCCAATAGTTACAGCGTAACTATCGACGCCGCTCGGCTTTTTATGGAGAATTTCTACAAATCATTATTAAATAATCAAAAATTTACTGAGGCAATAACGTGGGGAAGGCATCATCTATATAAGGATAAGAGACGAAAAGTATATTTTGGCCAGACCATCGAGCTTGAAGATTGGCTGCTTCCCATAGTTTATCAGAATCGGCCCGTGGATTTCAAATTGAGACCCTTTACTCCGGAAGAAGAAGAAGAGTATTATGAGCGAAAAGAACGGCGGTATAAGGCAAAAGAACCTACATACGGCTTTGTGGGTCGCGATCTCGATTTTCTGGCCATCGAAAAACGTCTATTAAAACATAATATGCTTTTAATTCGCGGTATGGGAGGTACGGGTAAATCTACTTTGCTCGATCATCTGGCGGAATGGTGGGAGAAAACGGATTTTGTCAAAGGATCGTTTTATTTTGGGTATGATAAAACCGCATATTCCCTCGAGCAAATCTTGCGGGAGATAGCCGGGAAGATTTACGACAAAAGAGAGTTCGCCATATTCCAAACGAAAAAGCTGATAGCGCAGAAGGGGAGTATAGTTGATGAACTGCGGGCCGGGAATTACTGCCTGATACTGGATAACTGCGAATCGATAACCGGTCAGCAACTGGCCATTCCGAATACATTACCACCGGACGAACAGGATACCCTTAAGGGATTCCTCGGTGAACTTCGGGATGGTAATTCTTATATAGTTTTCGGTTCCAGAGGCGACGAGGATTGGATCGCCGATAATACGTTCAAAGATAATATCTACATTCTTTGGGGCCTCGATAACGAAGCCCGTACGGATCTGGCTAAAAGGATACTGGATAAAAACAGTATTCCGGTTCCGACCGCCTATGACGATTTCAAAAGATTGATGGTTTTGCTGGCCGGCCATCCTCTCGCCCTGGAGGTTATACTACCCAATCTGAAGAAGGAGGACTCCGCGAAAATTATCGAAGCGTTGAAGATGGCCGATGTCGACATCGATTCCCCGGACGTGGAGGACAAGACCAAAAGTATCGTGAGATGCGTGGAATACTCGTTTAGCAACCTCTCCGATGAGGCCCAAAAGCTGTTCATTTGCCTTGCGCCATTTTCCGGTGTAATCAATATTGCTTTCCTTGGGCAATATATCGAAGAACTCGAGAAATTTGAGACATTCAAAGATTATCCATTTGATCAATGGGAAGCGGTTATAAAGGAAGCTGTAAAATGGGGGTTAATGAATCCGCACCCTTCTGGAATGTCTTTAATGACATTGCAACCGGTATTCCCTTATTTTATGAATCTTAAAATGAGAGAAACGCTCGACGATACCGGTAGAGAGTATCTCGAACTAGCCTTCATGAATCATTACAACGGTATCAGCTATACGATCAACCAACTTTTTGAATCTAAGGAAGCAAAGAAAAAACAATTGGCTCAACCGATCGCCGAATTGGAGTATGAGAATTTATATTCGTGTTTGGAAATATGTCTTAGATATCAAAAGAGCATACTTTATCCGTTTTTTTGTCTAAGCAGTTATATTGATGCAGTACAAGATCATAAAAAGGGCTTGTTATTGGGGGAAATGGTATTAGCTAAATTTAAAAACTACTCCAATGATATTCTCAAAGGTCGGACTGGGGCGGAATTAGCAGGTGTGGTTGATAATATTGGCGCATTGCTTCTTTCCATAAAACAGCCCAAAAAGGCAAGAGAAGCATACAAAGAAGCTTTGGCAATACAGAATAGACTTGAGGTTTTTGACTATAAAACAAAGAGGAAATTATCAGCTTCGATCTACCACCAGTTGGGCACGGTAGCCTATGAATTGCGGGAGTTCGATGAAGCCCGGAGCAATTATCAGAAGGCGTTGGAGATAAAGATCGAGATCAAAGATAGGTATTCACAGGCATCCACCTACCACCAGTTGGGCATTATAGCCCAAGAGTTGCGGGAGTTCGAGGAGGCGAGGAGCAATTATCGGAGGGCTTTGGAGATAAAGATCGAGTTCGAAGATAGGTATTCACAGGCTCCTACCTACCACCAGCTGGGTATGGTGGCCGAGGATTTGCGGGAGTTCGAGGAGGCGAGGAGCAATTATCAGAAGGCTCTGGAGATTTGTATTGCATTTAAAGATAGCTATAACCAAGCCAAAATATATCACCAGTTAGGTGGAGTAGCCAAGGATATGCAAAAGTTAGATGAAGCCCGGAGCAATTATCTGAAGGCTCTGGAGATAAAGATTGAGTTCAAAGATAGATATTCACAGGCATCCTCCTACCACGGATTGGGCGTGGTAGCCTATGAATTGCGGGAGTTCGATGAAGCCCGGAGCAATTATCAGAAGGCGCTGGAGATAAAGATCGAGTTCAAAGATAGATATTTACAGGCCTCAACCTACCACGGATTGGGCGCGGTAGCCCTTGAATTGCGGGAGTTCGATGAAGCCCGGAGCATTTACCAGAAGGCACTTGAGATATATATCGAGTTCAAAGATAGATATTCACAGGCCTCAACCTACCACGGATTGGGCGCGGTAGCCCTTGAATTGCGGGAGTTCGATGAGACCCGGGCGAATTACCAGAAGGCACTTGAGATATATATCGAGTTCAATGACCGTTATGGCCAGGCGGTAAACTACTATCAACTGGGTCTAGTGGCCCAGGAGCTGGGGGAATTCAAGGAGGCCTATGCTAATTACGAGAAAGCGCTTGAGATTTGGGTCGAATTTAAGGATGAACATCATACCAATTTTGCTAGAAAGAGATTGAAAGAACTGGATGAAAATAAAGATGTTTGATTATGATTTATCCCTACTAATCACTTATCTGAATATCAACTATAAAATCTCTTATCCCATCACTGTACCTTTCCCCCGCCAGCATAAACCCCTCGTTATGCCCGCCTGATAATTCCATAAATCGCTTCGGTTCGTTGGCGGCTTTAAATAATAGTCGACCGTTCTCATACGGAATGATCTCATCGTCGGGAGAATGGATGATCAAGACGGGGCAGGAGATTTCACGTATATAATTGATCGTATCGTATTTAAACCGCGCCATCAATCTCACCGGCAAAAATGGATAGATCTTCGCGGCGACATCCGGGACGGAGGTCATGGCCGATTCCAGTATCAACGCCCCGGGATTTTGTTCTTTGGAGATATATGCCGCGATCGATCCGCCCAAGGATCGTCCGAACACGATAATCTCCGACGGTTCTATCATTTTCGTTTCGGTCAAATAAGCCCAGGCCGCTTCGATATCGAGGTAAGTCCCTTTTTCCGACGGTTCCCCGTCGCTTTTACCGTAGCCGCGATAATCGAATATAAATACCGATAAGCCGAGATCGTGGAATATACGAATCGTCTCCAACCGATGTGAGATGTTACCGGCGTTGCCGTGGCAGAACAATAATACGCCGATATGATTTTCGTTGGGGATAAACCAACCGTTGAGTTTGGTACCGTCATCGGCGGTAAAATCAACCTCATCATAATCGAGTCCGATATAGCGAGGGGTCATATCTATACTGCTTGTGGGAAAGTATATCATCCTCGATTGAAACAGAGTCAGTAAAATAGCCAGGGCGATATATATCGCCCCGGCTACAAGAACTACGCTTTTTGTAACATTCCAGATTTGGTTGGTATCCATATCCTTCAGCTATTTTCCTTAGAAATCGTACTCCAGTCCGAATATCGGTAATAATCCCCACTGGTTGGTGACATCCTGTTTGTTGTCAATTCCGTTCCAGTAGTACCCGCCTACGTTTTCCTGATTATAGGCGTTCCAGACGCTGAAGTAAAATATCAAGTTGGATCCTTTGAAATTGAATCTCCTGTCGAAACGGACATTCAGCGAATGATAATCCGGATAACGGGCTTCATTTATTTTGTCGCCGTCGAAGACTCCTCTGTATATAGTCTTAGAGGCCGCGATATTAAAGGGCGTATACGGAGCGCCGCCAGCGTAGATCCAGCGCATACTGAATTCCCATTTATTGTTCGGCTTGTAACCGCCCTCCGCGCTAAACGTGTAACGGTTATCGAATACCCTGTCCCTCCAGACGCCGTTGAGATCCTGATAGCGGGATCTGAAATATGAACCGCTGAGCAGACCGTAAAATTTTTCAGCCATCTTTTTCTGGATTGTCAATTCAACTCCGCGTGAATAGGCCTTACCGTTATCGACAAGGGTAGGGTGGTCGAAAAAGAATCCGTAACGGTAGGACAGTTCATCTAAGACGAATAACGACGGCGTTGTCGGATCAAGCGGGAAATTTTCGTATTCTTTGTCGTAAACCTCGAGAGTCAATTTGGTGTTCTCGGTCAGAAGATGATTGATTCCCAAAATGTAATGATAGGCAACGGGATCTTTCAGGTCCTTATTTTCGTCACGCTGGGAGAGGATTATCAAAGGCAGATTCTGGTAGAATATCCCGGTCGATCCGTTGAACGAGGTTTTATCGGTGATCTTATACGAAAAGGAAAACCTGGGGGAGACATGGCTATTCTCATTGTAAGCAAAATAATCGAATCTTACACCGGGGGTCAAAGCGAGCTTATCGAACGGTTTCCATGTGTAATTTACAAACGTTCCTATTTTCTGCGACGAGATCTGATCGTCGATCCTGATTGCGGGAGTAGTATTACCCAGGACGTCGGTATATTCGGAAATAAAATTGTCGTAATCGGTGCCGACAATTTTCCCGTCAACGCCGAACTCGAGTTGGTTGGCCGGATTAAAGCGATAAAAGTTCACATTGCGCAGCTGCGCGGTATACTCGAGGGAATTGTAATCCATCAGATTTAAATCGGTTCTGGCTTCGTAGTAATCCGCTATGCTTTTGGTCGCGATATATGAAACCGACGTATTGGAATACCCTTTAGCGTTCCAGAGATGACGCCAGTTTACTCCCGACACTCCCTCTATGATATCGGATTTACCGTACGTGATATTTCCGTCCTCTATCGCTTGATCTTTATCGAATCCGATATAATCGATTCCCATAACACCCAATAAGGTCAGTTTGTCGCTAGGTGACGGATCGTAAACGAGCTTTCCCTGGTAATCGCTGTATTCCGGAGCGACACCTGTGCCGATAGCATCCACGAGCAGATCGAGGAAGCTCCGCCTGACCGAAAGAAGCCATGAACCTTTTCCGTTGGCAATAGGACCCTCGCCGGTAATTCCGAACCCGGCGAAAGCCATATCCAGTTGTCCATCGAACTCATCACGGTTGCCCTCCCTGACCGATAGCTCCATCACCGATGATAATCTGTCGCCGTAGGCGCTGGAGAAACCGCCCGACGAGAATTCGACGTCCTGAATAAAATCGACATTCAAAAGTCCGATCGGCCCGCCCGACGATCCCTGGGTAGGATAATGATTGATATTCGGTATCTCGATATTATCGATATAGAAAGCGTTTTCCATGGGGCTTCCGCCGCGAACAATAAGGCTGTTCACCTGATCGTTTACCTTGGCGATACTGGGAAGACCCATTATGATACGGCTGACATCGCCGGCGGAACCCGGCGCCCTGCGGATCTCCTCTGACGAGAAACTTATAGCGCTTGTGGGATGATCTTCAACCTGCGCGAAATAACCGTTGGTGACAACGACATCGTCCATCTGAAGAGGCGATACGTTAAGTGCGGCCTGTACGAATGTAATCCTCTTCGGCTTTACAATCACATCGGTTTTTGATGACGGGTCGTAGCCGATACAACTGAATTTCAACGTATAACTGCCAACCGGTAGGCTCTTGATTACGAAATTCCCGTCGAAATCGGCCTTAGCTCCCCTTGATTGGTTAGCGATAAGAACGGTCACTCCGGGAAGAGGAGTTTTCGTTTCGTTATCGATCACCTGGCCCTTGATTGTCCCCAGAGGAACATCCTGCGCAATGGCGTTTATGTTGACCGCGAAAATCAAGCAGATCAACATGAGAACGAAGAGAGTCGTTTTGAATTTCATCTTTTTCTCCTTTGCAAGATTTAGATTATTTATTTTAGGATTGAGCCATAGCGGCACCGATCACGGCGGTGCCGACGGCCAAAAGAGTATTAATTATGTACTCGTTGCTTTCGTCTTTTGAAAGCCCCACACAGATTAGCGTGGACAGTCCGTGAGTGAATATCCACATCTTTAAAAGAAGCGCGTCTCTGCGGTCAGGTGACATGGCCGTAAATCGTTTGTCTTTTACCATTTCCTTTCTTAATGATTCTAAAAATTCATCGATAATATCTCTAAAATCATCTCTTTCTAAAAATATAGCGCTGAAAAGCTTACGATGCTCCCTGGCGAATATGGCACATCCTGTTCCCATATTCAGAAACACCCTTTCGGTATACGGTCTTTTGGTATAGTCCAAAAGTAAATCCTTGGCTTTTTTGATCACTTCACGCTCTAACCCCTTTATAGATTCGAAATTGCTATAGACCGGGGCTGTTGACGATTTCAGTTCGAGAGCCACTTTGCGAGCCGTAAGCGCCTGCATGCCTTGTCTTTGCACGATTTCAAAGGCGGCTTCTATCACATCATTTTTTGTAAATACCGTTTTCGGTGGCATATTTTCTCCTTGTCAAACATCTGTTATCCAACATGCGTTACATTACGGACGTTATATAATAAGGTTTCATTTTTTTCACAAGATTTTAACGGATTTTGCCTAAAATTAGTTTAAGTTGTTAATCTACAATAAGTTTAATAGAATAACTGTCCGCGTACCGTCGGGGCTCCATACCTGACTACTCTTTGCATACGCTGTGAAAAACCCACAGCACACTACGAGGTACCATTTTAAATTCCGCACGGCGGGTTAGAATCCCGGCAATGATAGTGCGTGGAGTCAGGAGTTATTTCTGACGTTTATGACAGTAAATGTTGGAAGTAAATTCCGACATCACCTTTATACTTCCAGATAAATTCTAATTTAATATAGATCGATTGGGCTAACCGACCTCGACCAATTTGATCTCGAATACTAGCGTTTTCCCGGCTAAAGGATGATTGGCGTCGAGAGTAACAATCTCATCGGTCATATTACTGACAACCAGTTGGACAATGTTTCCATTGGCCTGTTTCATCTGAAGATTCAGCCCCACCTCAGGTTTGATATTTTCGGGTATCTCGCTTTTTTTGACATCAATTACAAGATCGTCGCGAACCGGGCCGTACGCTTCCTCGGGCGGCAGGGTGATGGTCTTGGTCGCGCCGTTTTCCATTCCGATAATACCTTTTTCGAAACCGGGAATAACATTACCGCTTCCTATAGTTACATTGAGCGGCTCGCCTTCTTTGGATGAATCGAACACGGTGCCATCTTCGAATTTGCCTGTATAGTGAACTTTAACAGCGTCGCCGTCCTTTACCGCGGCCATGCGAACCTCCGGATTCTATGGCCAAATTGAATTTTGGCCTGCTTTCAGGTAACCAATTCCCTCTATTGCGACGAAAAGTTTAGCTTTAGGTGAAAAAGCTTATTCACGAACTACCAGGTTTTGACTCCCTCGAACATCAATTGTTCGTAGTTTCGCTTCTTTTCCCAATATTAAAGGGGTTTTATTCCAAAAGGCAACCATATTTAAGCCAACAATCGCGATTTTGATAGTTAATATCGGTATTATCTTGGGTTTATCTCGCAGAAAAGACTGGAGTTGTCGATTTCGACGATATTAACGTCAGCGTTCAGCCCCGCGGTCAAATCAAGGAATCGATCTTCGCTCACGGTTGTGGCCGCGAAACCGTCGCGGCAGACAATTATACCGTCTCCGGTCTTCTCGTAATCGATTTCGCCTAATAATCCCTCTTTTGCCTGCAATTCGAACCATTCGAGCCTATCGGCCCAAAACTTATCAGAGTATGACGAAAACAGGACGGTTCCGCCCGGCTTGACGACACGAACGCTCTCCCTGATCAGAAGTGTTTGATTAACATGAAATGCGGAGATGCCATTTTGGATACAAATGACTACATCGAAAACGTTGTCTCGGAAGCCAAGGGAGGCGGCGTCTATACAGAGAAGATGGTGATTGTGGCTATCGGCCAGTATCTCGCGACCCAGGCGCAGGCTTTCCATCGACGAGTCGATACCGATCACCGTCCCGGCTTTCTCCACCAGCTGCGGGATAATCCGTCCGTAACCACAACCAAGATCGAGAACCGTATCGCCCGATTTAATTTTGCTTAGGGCATAATCGAGTTCAGCGTCGAGGTATTGCCGTACCCGCGGTGTCGCGATATCATAGACCCGTTTCAATCGCAGGGCGGAGAGTTTTTCGGTGTAGTAGGGCATGGGAGATTATATCATTGCAACGCTTAATATTCCATGACGAATAATTATATCCCTCAGCAGGTTATTAATTGTGTCGTCAGGTCGCCTGACCTGACGATTCTGCTTATTGTCGGGTTTTTCGCTCGCAAACTCGCTCAGAATCCGACCAACTTCTCCGCTAAATCTCCATCGTTAACTCCAGGAACCTCATGTACGGTATCGCGCTCCAGCTTTCGGCCGACAGCGCGCCATTGGCCGAGCTGATCATCGAGACCTTGGCCGCGGTCTCCGCGTCGGGGGCTTCGTAGATATCGAGAAAATCGTACGGCCCCAAAAGGGC
>JAZGHS010000074.1:0-3160 GCA_036481315.1 Candidatus Zixiibacteriota bacterium
TCATTGATACCGTCCCCAACCATGACAACCGATCCTGTTTCGGATCTGGCGCCTTTAATAGCTTCTACTTTTTGTTCCGGCAGTAACTCCCCTCGGATATCCTCGATCCCGGCCGCTTTCCCGACAGCTTCGGCCGTACGATGATTATCCCCGGTCAACATTATAATCTTTTCGATCCCGAATTTTCTCAATTCGGCAATTGTGGTCGCCGAATCAGGCCTGATCTCGTCGCTGATGGCGATAATTCCCAGAACTTGTTTTTCGGTTCCCACCAGAACAGCCGTTTGCGATTCGTTTTCCACCCTATCAAGCAGTTTTTCGACAACTTCATCGCGAATCCCCATCTCCTCGAACAGCAGATCCTTACCGATGAAATATTTCACTCCGGAAACCGTTCCCGTAGCCCCCTTACCCGGTATAGACTGAAAATCGTCAACCGGCAAAATATCGATTCCCAAAAGAGTGGCATGTTCGACTATCGCCGAGGCTATCGGATGTTCGCTTCTTTTTTCTAATGAGGCCGCTAGCCTTAAAAGTTCCTCTTTCTCGATATTGTTAACAGGGGATACCTCTCTTACCCCCGGAACGCCGCGGGTGATCGTACCGGTCTTGTCAAACGCGATTGCTTTAATCCTGTGTAAATTCTCAAGATAAGCGCCCCCTTTAATCAAAACTCCGTTGTGAGCCGCCGCCGTCAACGCCGATACGATCGTCACCGGAGTCGATATCACCAATGCGCACGGGCAGGCTATAACCAGCAACGCCAACGCTCTATAAATCCATTCGCTCCATGATAGACCGATCAAAAGTGGGGGAATAACAGCCACAATTACAGATATTCCCACAACCGCCGGGGTGTAAACACGCGAGAATCTCTCCACAAAGCCCTGGGTCGGGGCTCTGGATGTTCGAGCCTCTTCAACCAGCTTGATAATCCTGTCTATAGTCGTATCTCCGGCAATATGCGATGTTTCTATCTCGAGCGCCCCTTCGCCGTTGATAGTTCCGGCGTATACTGTTTCTCCGGCCGCAACAGTAACCGGCATCGTTTCGCCCGTAATAGCCGCCTGATTGACCGCTGAACTTCCCGATAACACGTTACCGTCCACCGGGATCCTCTCTCCCGGCTTGACTATCGTTTTTTCGCCTATATTCACCTCTTCCACGGGGATTTCGATCTCCTGTCCGTCTCGAATCACCCTGGCGGTCTGAGGGGATAGGTCCATGAGGCTCTTAATCGCCTTGCGCGACCTATCGAGACTGAAAGACTCCAGAAGCCCGGCGATCGCGAAAAGCACGATAACCGTGCCGGCTTCAACCCATTGGTTTATGATTATCGCCCCTATAACCGCTGCTGACATCAAGAAATTCATGTCGAGTCTCAAGCGACGCGCGGCGACAAACCCCTTTTGGCCAATTTTCCAGCCTCCGACAATTGTTCCGGCCAGAATAATCCCCTTATAAAGGTATTCCGGGCCGTCTGAAAGGTGGATTATGCCTCCAATAACCACTAATATCGCCGATATCGCCACACTCCAGATCTTCCAGGTCGAAATAGGGGATTCCATCGACATTCTCCCCGATTTCATTACCCGTGCCTCGAATCCCTCCCCCTGTATCGCATCCAGCAGGGTAGAGGCTGTCGTAGCGTGCGAAACTATGACCCGACGTCCCACTAGATCGAATTCCAGAGCCGAGACAGTCTTCACCGAATTAAGCGCCTTCCTGATGATTCTCTCCTCATCGGGACAATCCATATCGGGGATCAACAGCGAAGTCCTTTTCAGGCCGGATTCCTCGGACGACGTGGCTTCATATCCGAGCGATCTCACTCGCTTTCGAATCTCGGATAGCTCGATTCCATCCCCATCCACAGTTAGAAGATTTCCGACAAAATCGACTTTCGCCAATTTGATTCCGGGCTGAGCCGCGATATCCTTTTCTATGGCCAAGGCGCAGTCGGGGCAATCCATCCCCGATATTTTTAAGACGCACCTGGAATTTTTCCCGTCCAACCCGACACCCCCTGAATCATTACTTTAAGTGTTCACTACTCCTGTCAATAAATAGATGGCTATTGATATGACAGGAGCTCAATAGGTCAGTTATCTCCTTGCGGTATCTCTGGCCACAGCCAACAGAGCCGTAATCCGATTATCTTTGATAGAGTAGAGAGCCATCTTACCTGATTTGCGGTATTTAACCATCCCACTTTGCCTGAGAGCCTTTAAATGATGCGAAATCGATGGTTGAGTAAGTTTAATCAAACTCGCTATATCGCAAACACATAGCTCCTCCAGTTCAAGCGCTTGTATAATCTTGAGTCGGGTCGGATCGGAAAGGACTTTGAATATCTCGGCCATCTTCTCACCGATATTCTCAAGGCCGATCCTTTTGCGTATCCGGGCTACTTTTTCCTCGTCGACACTTAAATATTCGCAGACTTCTTCAGTCATGGTTCCTCCCATCGATATCTATATATACGTCAATATATAGTATCGGTTCCGATACGGCCCTGTCAACTTTTTTTTTGCTGAAGTTGGTTTATGGCAGCACATCTTTTGTCTCTAATTTAGATAACTTTGTTAGATTTTATTGATAATTTCGTCGATGCCAGAAATATGCCTAAAGGCTATTCTGTCAAATTATATCGGCTGGTTATAGGCCGATATAATTTATGATAACCGGGATTTTGGCCGGAAACAATATTCGTGGTTTCCGCGAACCCATCCAGGAGGATAATATGAGGCCTTTCAAAATTATCGCCATTATGGTCTTTCTTGTGTCGTTGGCTTATTTGATATCCTGCACCGACAGAAAAATCACCAATCGCCATACGAAGGAAAATTTCACTGACAGTAATGTCTGGCGCTATTCGATTAGAAATCATCCAGAAAGCGAGATCAAATATCAATCCCCGGCCAACGGCGCGACCGATATCGGGATCGATTTCGAGCTAATCTGGAATGTTGTCGATCCTGGCAGCGAAATGTTCGCTTGTGAAGTTTATTTAAGCCCAAATCCTGATCCGCGCCGGGTGAGCCTATTTTATCCACGAGAAAGCTATATTTCCCCATGGCGGATTCGAGAGAGGTGCATTGAATTGCTGCAACAAATATATTCCGCGCAGCAGAGTTATCGTCAACAATACGGTGTGTAC
>JAZGHS010000075.1:0-6091 GCA_036481315.1 Candidatus Zixiibacteriota bacterium
CCGATCCCAAGTTTGTCGAAACTCACAGGCTGGCGCCGTTTAAAGGACGAGGAGATGATGTTGCCGTTATTTTCGATCTGATGGTTCACGATCTGGATCTTATCCTTGCGTTAACCGGCTCTTATCCCGATAGAATTGACGCGGCCGGAGTGGCTGTGATTACCGATACGGTCGATATCGCCAACGCCAGGCTGTCGTTTCCGGGAGGGTGTGTGGCCAATATAACGGCCAGCAGGATTTCGATAAAGGAAATGCGGAAACTTCGTGTTTTCCAAAAATCGGGATACACGTCGATAGATATGGCCTCTCGCGAGGCGGAGCAATACGTGGTTGCCGCGAGCGATGATGAGTCGTTCAAGAACGCTCCTGTTTTCGGACGGTTCAATCTTCCCGATGGCAGAGCGGTAGTCAGAAATAATATAGAAATACCTTCAGGCGATAATCTTCAATACGAGATATCGTCGTTTATTAACGCCGTAAAAGGCAAGCAT
Organism: Candidatus Zixiibacteriota bacterium; assembly: GCA_036481315.1. Classification (GTDB taxonomy): domain Bacteria; phylum Zixibacteria; class MSB-5A5; order UBA10806; family UBA10806; genus JAZGHS01. Next base: position 492 of record JAZGHS010000075.1, read on the forward strand.
TCGCCTGTTGTATCCGGCCGGGACGGCTTGAATGTATTACGTCTGGCCACCGAGATCGAGAATCGTTGTAAAGAATTTCTGAATAAGCTTTGAAAACGCCCATACTCATAATCGCGGGAGAGGCTTCCGGAGATAATGTCGGCGGATCACTGGCCGCTGAGATGAAATTGCTTCGCCCCGATTACGATCTTTTCGGTCTCGGCGGCGATAGGATGGATATTTCCGGGGTCGATATCTTATATCATATCAATCAGCTTTCGTTTCTGGGGTACTGGGAGGTTGTCAAACACATCCCTTTTATAAAGCAAGTTGAGAAAGATATTCTCAAGCAGTTGGAAACTCGTAAACCGTCGCTGGCGATTCTGATCGATTACCCCGGATTCAATCTCAGATTGGCCGCGAAGCTCAAAGCGATGAATATCCCAATTATGTATTATGTCAGCCCTCAAGTCTGGGCGTGGGGCAAGAAGAGGGTCGCGAAGATAAAAAAGCTGGTCGATCTGATGGTGGTCATATTCGAGTTCGAAAGGGAGATTTACGAAAAGGGCGGAGTTCCTGTCCGCTGGCACGGCCATCCGTTATTGGAAATTGTTAAAACAAACCGGGATCGCGACGAATTAACGGCGAAGATCAACCTAAAGTCAGATGATCGGTTTATCGGATTATTTCCAGGCTCCCGTAAACAGGAAATAGAGAAGATCCTGCCGGTGATGAGGGACGCAGTCGGCGAAACGAGGTCCAGCGGATTGAAGTTAAGGGGGATGGTCGGATGCGCGCCCGGCCTTGATGATTCCTACTATAAGAACATAGGCGGGGATGATCTTATCTACACGCGGGGTATGACTTATGATCTGATGGAACACGCTGATCTCAATCTGGTCGCCTCCGGCACCGCTACCCTGGAATGCGCCATTCTCGGGAGGCCGTTATTTGTGCTTTATAAAACATCACTTTTGACTTACCTTATAGCCCGATCTCTTATAAAAATTCCCCATGTCGGGCTTGTTAACGTGGTTGCCGGTGAAAAGATCGTACCGGAATTTATTCAGGGCGATTGCCGTAATGAGTCGGTCGCCGCTGAAATAAAGCGCTTTTTCTCCGACGAAAGCTACAGAAACGGTATGAATCAAAGGTTATCAGCTATTAAGGGGATGCTAGGTGACGACGGAGCCTCGAAAAAGGTCGCTGAAACGGTCATAAGTATGATTGAGTCCTCGACGTGATTGACATCGACCCTTATTTAGAATAAATTCCATATATGGATAATGAATTTTCGTTCGGTCAGAGGATATCGTTATTATTAGCGTCAATCCTGGGCCCGATTCTATTCCTTCTATACGGGATGACCTGGAAAGTCCGTTGGACCGGCGAGGAAAATCTCGAGGCCGCGAGAGCTATTTCCGGGAAAGTCCTTTACGTGTTCTGGCATTCGAGAATATTAGGACTCTCCTATACACATCGCTTCAGGAACGCTGGAATAATGATTTCGAGCTCTTTTGACGGTGAAATAACCGCGAGAATAGTCAAGCGAATGGGCTACCGGGTGTTTCGCGGTTCGGCCAGCCGGGGCGGCGCGCAAGCTTTACTGGATATGATAAAAAGCAATGGCGGTGTTGATCTGTCTTTGACTGTCGACGGTCCGAAAGGACCGGCCGAGATGGTGAAAGCCGGGGCCATTATCTTAGCGTCTAATAGCGGTTTACCGTTGGTTCCGATCACATTTAAATCATCGAGCGCCTGGCGTCTGAAATCCTGGGATCGTTTTATCATACCCAAACCATTCTCTACAGTCGAAGTTGTTATAGGCAAACATATCTCGGTCCCGCAAAATGTCGGTAAAGACGAAATCAGGCGGATCGCGCGGGAAGCCGGAGACGTTATAAAAGGGATAGGTTGATTTGCTTTTTATATATAGGATATTTGTTGCTCTGGTTATAATAATTGGATCTCCGTTTCTATTTGTTAAGGCGTTTTTTGGAAAACATGGAATCAGGGAGAGATTCGGTTTTGTCACGGGCAGGGAATTGTCGGGAAGGCTTTTCTGGTTTCACGCGGCGTCGGTGGGAGAGCAAAAAATCATCCAGTCGATTTTACCGGAAATTCGCAAGAGAGATAAAAGAATCGAAATTGCTATCTCCACCTCAACCATAACCGGAAAACGAAGGGCAGAGGAACTTTTCGGCGATCAGGCGCATATATTTTTGCAGCCTCTTGAAATAAAATCGTCAATTGAGAGGGTAATTAAAAGACTGAGACCGGAAAAGCTAATAATTGTAGAAACCGAGATATGGCCTCTGATGCTTAGCGTGTCAAAAAAAGTAGGTTTGGAACTGTTTTTAATCAACGCCAGGATGCGGGAGAAATCATTTGGTAAATATAAATTGATAAAATCATTTTTCGCTCCGGTGCTTAAGAATTTTTCTATAATACTCGCGCAATCGTCGGCCGACGCCGACAGGTTTCAAAGCCTGGGAGCTGAAAATGTAACGGTGATCGGTAATTTGAAATACGATCAGATTTTCGACAACGGGTATTCAAACAGTCGCAGACTTTCAATCGAGAAGAAAGGTCGATTGGTATTAGTGGCCGGATCGGTTAGAAAGGGGGAGGATGATATTCTGGCCGACGTTATAGTCGAAACCAGGAGATCGGGTTCGGATATTGGGTATATAATCGCGCCCAGGCATATGAAGGAGATCGAAGATATGACGGAAGTTTTTAGTAATCGTGGGATTCGATACCGCCTGCGTTCGAAAACGCCTGGAGATACGGTGAACCTCGATTCGGTTCTGATTTTAAATACGATGGGAGAATTGCGCGACTTTTACAACCTCGCCGATCTTACGTTTGTGGGTGGATCATTAGTGCCGATCGGCGGTCACGATCCTCTCGAACCAGCCTCGTTAGGCAAACCGGTGATATTCGGACCGCACATGGAAAACGCCAGGGAAGCGTCGAAAGTGTTGCTGGAATCGGGTGGGGCGACCGAGGTTAGAAACAGGGAAGATATAATAAATATTTTAAAAGAAGCGGGTATGAATCGCGAGGCTCTCAAGGTAAAAGGCGAAATATGCAAAAAGGCTGTGCTTTCCATGACCGGAGCGTCGGAGAAAACGGCGAAGTATCTGATGGGTGAGCTGAATTGATCGTTGTGCTCTTATATCCATTTACGATTATCTATCGAATAACGATAGCTATCTGGAATTTATATTGGAATTTTAAAAGCGGGGTATCGGTCCCGGCGAGAGTAATTTCGGTGGGCGGTATGACCGTTGGCGGATCGGGAAAAACATCAGTTACCGCATTAATCGCGTCGCGATTACTATCGTACGGTAAAAACGCAGCAGTTGTGGCTCGCGGTTACCGAAGAGTCAACAAGGACGAAATTGTAATATCGTCAAAAAGCGATGTTGCCTGGGAAGATTGCGGGGACGAACCGCTTGTCTTGACCAGATCGGTTCCCGGTTTGAGGGTGTATGTAAACTCGGATAAATCATCGGCGGCCGTAAAGGCAGCAAATGACGGTCATAATCCGATAATAATCGATGACGGATTTCAGCATAGGAAACTAAAACGCGATATCGATATTGTCTGTCTGGACGGTAGAAATCCGTTTGGCAACGGCATGATGTTACCGTCGGGACGGCTGAGGGAGCCGAAAAGCGCCCTGCGCAGGGCGGATATCATCATTATAATAGACTCGCCGGATAGTATTAATAACGTTCGCGATATGCTGCCGTCGGATAAACCGGTATTCACCGCCACGAAAAAAGTCGCCGGGATTAAATCGTCGAATGGCGAAACTGTCGAAATCGGCGGTTCGAAGTGCCTGGCGTTCTGCGGCCTTGGGAATCCGGATTCTTTTAAACGAAGTCTTGGGCAGGCGGGTTATCAATCAGTAGATTTTATACAGTTCCGGGATCACCATCATTATAAACCCGATGACGTCAGAGCAATTACCGATCGATTCGAGAGATCCGGCGCCGATTTTATCGTCACGACCTTAAAAGATTTGGTCAAACTTGAAAAAATATGGAATTATTCCTATCCATTATATTACCTTGATATCGAAATTAAATTGGAAGACGAGGACGAATTTTTCGGATTGATTGGAGTATGAGCAAAGATTACGACATATTGGTTATAGGTTCGGGTATCGGTGGGCTTTATTTCGCCCATCTTGCCTCCCGGTTCGGCAAAGTCGCTGTGGTGACCAAGAAAGAGCGTTGGGACGCCGCCACCAACCTGGCCCAGGGCGGGATCGCCTCGGTAATGTCCAAAGCCGATAGTTTCGAGCGTCATATCGAGGATACCATAAAAGCCGGATCGGGGCTGTGCGATGATGGCATTGTCGAAAAAGTGGTTAAGATCGGCCCCGAGTGCATAAAAGAACTCGGAAGAATCGGTGTCGAATTTTCAAAACCCGCAGGCGAAAATGGCTTCGATCTCGGTAGCGAGGGCGGTCATTCTCGAAAAAGGGTTGTTCACGCCGCGGATTTCACCGGACGAGCTATCGAACAAGCGCTTGTAAAAGCTACACGACAAAACCAGAATATCGATCTGTTCGAGCATTTCAACGTTATCGACCTGATTACCCAGCATCATCTCGGTAACAATGATTCCGCCGAGGAAGCGCCCGTCTGTTATGGCGCGTATGTACTCAATGTGGAGAAAAAGAAGGTCGAGACATTTCGGGCGAAAATCACGATACTGGCATCCGGAGGCGGCGGGCGAATTTATCATCATACAACCAACCCCGATATCGCCACCGCCGACGGTATCGCAATGGCCTATCTGGCGGGGGCGAGGATCGGCAACCTGGAGTTCGTGCAATTTCATCCAACAGCGCTTTTTTCTCCGGAGGAACCGTCGTTTCTGATATCCGAAGCGGTGAGAGGCGAAGGGGGACGGCTGGTACTGAAATCAGGTGACCAATTTATGAAGCGATATCATGAAAAAGGCGAGCTGGCTCCCCGTGATATTGTCGCCCGGGCTATCGACTCCGAGTTGAAGCGTACCGGCGACGAATGTGTTTATCTCGACGTTACCCATCTGGGCAAGGCATTTTTGGAGCGCAGATTCCCCACCATATTCAATAAGTGCGAGAGTATAGGAATAGACATCTCCAGAGAACCGATACCGGTGGTGCCGTCGGCGCACTATTTTTGCGGTGGGGTTATCACCGATGATTACGGCCGAACTGATATCCAGAATCTTTACGCTTGCGGGGAGGTGGCCATGACCGGCATGCATGGCGCCAACAGGCTGGCCTCCAATTCGCTTCTGGAGGCGGTGGCATTCGCCAAATTCGCGGCCGAGGATCTTGGGAAGGTTTATGACAAAATCGAATATCCCCCGGAGATCCCCCCCTGGGACGAGTCCGGGGTATTCGATACCGACGAATGGGTGATTATCTCGCACGACAGGCATACGTTGACCAGGCTCATGTGGGATTATGTCGGAATAGTCCGTTCCGATAATCGTCTGCGAAAGGCCGCTGTGCGATGTCAAATCATGAGTCATGATATTATCGATTTTTACCGCAAGAACCCGGTTCGGGTCGAGGTAATCGAGCTTCGCAATATGGCTATCACCGCCCA
>JAZGHS010000076.1:0-9721 GCA_036481315.1 Candidatus Zixiibacteriota bacterium
CGACCCGATTCGCCGCCGATGTCGATGGTAGTTGCGTAGTCGATGATCTCGATGTCTCGTATTTGATAGACTATCTCAAGGGGGGAACCGAACCCTTGGCGGGCGACTGCGATTAGGAATTCTCTATTAAGATGTTAAGCCAGCCACTTGACCACCGAATATTAAACCAGTATATTGGGTGGGATGTCGAGATCCGAATCGTTCATATCGAACATCGATAGATGTGAGCGATCAGCGGCCGAAGAATAAATTCGTTAATAATAAAAATGAAATCCGTAAAAGGAGGAAAATTGAGAAAATCGCTGGTTTTGATTCTGATTGTGGCTTTGTCGGGTATCGCCTCAGCTGGTGATAGCGGCAAGAATATCTGTTACACCGAAGATATCGAGGTTAAAAAGGGAACCTCCTTTGCGGTACCAATCATTCTGGATAACTCCGATTCCCTAGTGGCGCTTCAACTCCCCGTATATTATCGTTCCGAAGACGTCGATCTGGTTTGCGATTCGGTCTCTTTCGTCGATACCCGTCTGGCCGGCGAATCAATGACTTTTTTCAAGATAGAGCCGGTGGGCAAGGTCGCCTTTTTTGTCTATATGTCCATGATTCAAATAGATCCGACCAAATCGTTGCTCAACTCGGGAAAAGGCCCCATTGCCAAACTCTGGTTTACGGCAAATAGCGATATAAAACCCGGTAAAGTAACCATAGATAGCGGCCCGCACGCTTATTATCCCCACGAATGGATCGATTATGGCTATCATTTCTGGGTTATGGGCGCGGGGGAGGAATTAACCATTGATGTCGATTGTGAATTCAAACCGGGAAATATAACCGTAAAATAAGACTTGCGAATTTTATCGAGAAGCCGGCCGGAATACCGCCGGCTTTTTCTTTTTAAAAATGTGATTTTTCCGTCGGAACTTAAAAATGATCACGCGATATAATCCTTATAGTAAAGAGGACGGGAATCCGGAGACGATCTTCATGGCCGCCTTGAGGTGATTCCGAGCTAACGGATAACCTTGACGCGGCCGATACGATTGTTTATTCTAAAGACCGACGATTTCTGCCCGAACTTAAACGGGGATAGCAAAATAGTATCCCCTGGGCTCGATTGCCCTTATATCGGGAGGTTTTTTGAGACAACTGGCGATTATTCTGGCGATCCTTACCGGATTGTCGACCGCCGCCGCCAAAGTGAGAAAAGGCGAAAATATCTGCGGCACAGAAAACGTCACAGTGGATAAAGGATCGTCGTTTTCCGTGGGAGTCTATGTTAACAACCTTGACACCCTAGCCGGTATGCAGATTCCCATATATTATCGCTCCGACGATATAGATCTGCGTTGTGATTCGGTGACCTTCCGCGAAAGCCGCTGCAACGATTTCACGATGAACGATTTCAAAATCGAACCGGTCGGCAGGACAGTATATTTTGTGCTGATAGGTACTCACGGCAAATCCTTGCCGCCGGGCGAGGGAAAGGTCGCTACCCTCTGGTTTACGGTCGACTCCGATAGCCGGTCTGGCCAGGTGGAGTTGTTTTCAGGTCCCAAAGCGTATCTTCCCGATCAAAAAATTAACTATAATTACCTCTTCTGGCAACCGTCGGCAAAACAGGTTCGATGCCGTTACCAGCCGGGATATATCACAGTTAAGTAATAGAATATTTCAGTCTTATAATCATAGATTGTATGCCGGTAGTTTGTCTGCCAGCTCAATGATTTCCCGGCGGCACAAACAAAACCCCGAGTACGATTATATCCTGTAAAAAATGCGCGACAACGCAGGGGAATACGCTTCGACGCGCGGCGAATAAACCGGCGAACAACATCCCGTATATAAACGTAAGTAGCACTCCGGCCATCCCCTGGTAAAGATGCCCCATGGAGAACGCGAGCGAGCCCAAAACCGCCCCTATCCAGAACTTCCCGGTGATACGTTTCAGACGAGTTATTACAAATCCTCTGAATATCAACTCTTCGGAGAACGCCGCTCCCGCCGAGAGCAAAGCCCATAGCCCGCCCTCGATTGCTGTGGCAGGCATAAGGCGTAAAAAATCGGTTTCGGGGATATAACCCGATCTTATAATTGAACTTTTGATAAGGACCATCAATCCCCACGCCCCTATGAAAAATATTATCGCCGATCCGACATTCGACCAGTTGATAGCCTCCCGCGCGAAACCGATCTCTGAAAACCGGGTCCGGCTTCGATACAGCACGTACCACAACGAAACCAGCAGGATCATTTGTATGAAAAGTGTGGGCAGATAAACCTGCGCTACTTTCGACGTTATCTCCGCCGGATCGTTCTCGCCGATAGTCCCCATAACGATACTCAATGCCGGGTAGCCCAACAGGACGATCAGCAGAAAGATAAGCTGGATTTTCGGCAGGGAAGAGGGCGGATTTTCTACGATATTGTCTTGCATAGGGATGCAATATAAGTAATTATGGATTGATCAAACAGAAATAAAACCCGTATTAGCCGGTTCCACCGCCTCCTGTTAGCCAATGAGCTAAATTAACAGGCCATTTGAAGAAAATAGACGTACATAAGAAAGTTGACGTTGCCATGAATAGTATTAAAGTAAACCAGGTGAATATTAATGCAGGAATTTTTAGAGAATCTCTAACGAGCCCGGTCATTCGAGCGAAAATAACAAGGATAGCCATTAGAACAAGCATTACGATAGCTCCGAAACCCGCAACTTTTAAATCAAGACCAAAACTGCCAACGACCGAAATCACAGAGACTATACCCCCGATCCCCAACGCGTATTTGGTAGCAGGTACGGCCTTTATCGCCTCTCGAATAAATGTGATAGGAGTGATTTTTCCAGGTGATTCCACAGAAGGTGATATCGCCTCCTTACGCTGATAATCATCATCCATTCTATGACCTTCCTTCTTCTCGCGTCGTTCGCGCCGTGTCTGTTCATCTTCAATACCATTGAGAAGTTGTTGTACTGAAATCCTTTCTTTTAGACCGGGGGGGACAAAACTCGATTCACCCATAGATTCGAGATTTAGCAGATGTTCGTAGTCTATTACAATATCGGGTTCATCGGGCAAAGGTACTTTTTCCTTTGCATCTATTCGTGGTATGGTCTTGTGAATTAGATCGAATTCGGCTCTGATAATCGCCAGAAATAACCTTCGCTTATCCTCATGTCCCTTTACCCGGATATAAATCGTTTTTTCCTCTGTATCTGCCTTCACTAGTGCTATGTTTTTCTCATGTTCTAAAAGAACGCCGTTCCTCCAGCATGTATTTTTATGAATATAAGGATGCATCCTAACTATGAAGCGAGATATTATGCTCCCGGGAAGTACATTATAATGAAATTGAAAGGCCAGAGGATCTTTCCATTCGCCGGTGTATGCCTCTTCTTTCGAAAGCAGATCCGGGATTAGGAATTTTTCGTCCTTTGTTCCCTCGAAATCGAAACAAAGCTCGAATTTTCTCATCATATCTATAATGAAAAGATGCTTATCTTCAGGGTATATTTCGATATCTAATATCTCGTTTAGTTGTGCCCGTTCCAATACTCCCTTGGATTCAAAAAGAGCGTGAGAATTTAGAATTTTATAAACCCCATTAGTTACCCATTCGGGATTCAAGATATTTGTGTCGTATAAACGGGGATCATCGTGAAAATTTAACACTATACCTAAATCGTGCATAAATCCGGCGAGCGTCTTGGGGCTAATCTCATCGGTGATATTTTCTTTTTTGCAGATTTCTAAATAATCTTTGAAAGATATGAAATCGTCCGTCATTTCCTCTAAATGAGTTTTCACGGCAAACCATGTAACCGCAAGCTCGTCATGGATATGATCAATCTGCCCGACTTCTTTGGCAATTACTTTTTTTAGCTCCTCGATACCTTTACCGCTTTCGCAACAGGTCTCGACGAAAGCTTTGATCTGCGGGTATTTCGCCTGTAATCCTCGTCGGTCGATATCCAGCGGCTGTTGATCGATCTTATTCCCTACTACGATAATGGGCGAATCGCCGCCAAAGCTTTGGATAATTTTCAACCAGTATTCGACCCGATTCTCATCCTCTCCTATTCTGGCGTCCAGGACAAGAAGGTATATGCTTCGTTTGGTAAGGAAAAACTGGTGAGTGGCGTGCATTATCTCCTGGCCGCCGAAATCCCAAACATTTAATCTAATTTCGTCGCCGTCAACTGATATCCACCACTTGTCGATAGAGATTCCTTCTGTCTTATTTTCATCCGGATCAAATTCGTCTCGAATCAGCCTTTTTACAAGAGAAGTTTTGCCAACGCTCCCTTGGCCGACAAGAATCATTTTGGCTTCATTTAATGGTCGTTTTTCGACGCCAACATGCTTAAAATAATAATTAATTATCGTAGCCGGTTTATTAGTTTTTCCCAGAATTTCGGGGGGAATAGAGAGCGCATTACCCTTGAGATTCAGGTTCGATATTTTTTTTAGGATTCGGATCTCAGGCGGCAATTCGGATATATGATTACCATAGAGATAAAGCGTTTCTAATTTGGTCAAGTTCCAGATCTCGGGCGGCAGTTCGGTAAGTCTATTATATCCGAGATGAAGCGATTTCAATTCAGTCAAATTTCCAATCTCGGGCGGCAATTCGGTTAATTTATTTTGGGTGAGACGGAGCGATTTTAACGCGAGCAAGTTTCCTATCTCGGGTGGCAATTTGGTAAAATGATTATGGGTGAGACGGAGCGATTTCAGTAAGATCAAGTTTCCAATCTCGGGCGGCAATTTTACAAGTTGATTTAGGGAGAGATTGAGCGATTGCAGTTCGGTATAGTTTCTGATTTCCGTGGGCCATTCAGTTAGTTTATTTTCCCGGAGATTGAGCCATTGGAGTTCGGTCAAGCTTGAGATTTCGGTTGGCAATTTGGTTAGATAATTTTGGCGGAGATCAAGAGATCGTAGCCCGGTTAAATTTCCAATTTCTGGCGGCAGCTCGCTAATTCCATTATAGCCGAGATTAAGCGATTGCAGTCCCGTCAAGTTTCCGATCTCGGGGGGCCATTCCGTTAATTGATTTCGGCTGAGACGGAGCGATTTAAGTTCGGTTAGATTTCCTGTCTCAGCCGGTAATAAAGTCAACTGATTATAGTTAAGATTCAGGCTTCGTAATGTGGTCAATCTTCCTATCTCTGGCGGTAGTTCGATTATTTCTTTATTGCTAAGATCAAGTTCTGTTAGGCCGTCCTTGGCAGCTTTATCAATTATCTGTAGTAATTCCTCTTTGTCCATCCGCAATTCCCTGTATTATTATGAGCGAGGTTATAACCCTGCCTTTTTTTTCAAAACCCAAAAGAAGCAAAATCAAATTGATGCGTGCCGATCAATTTATATAATTGTGTTTCTATTGGCAAGCTTAGATAATAGCGATATGGTTACTTGTCAGGACTTTATAGGTTAGTAGCTGTATTTTGGGGCGGGGTAGTAATGTTCGAAGGCTAATTATTCATCCACCCCGAGCGCGTCGAGGACCTTCTGCCAATCGGTATCGTTTTTGAATTCCAGGCGGGAGGCGTATGTGGAAAGCTCCTTGCATCGTTGGTACGCCTTTTTCATGTTCTTTTTATCGCCCATCATTAGGTATGTCTTGGCCTGGTAAACCTGCGCCTGGGGATCGGCGAAATTAAGTTCCTCGGCCGCCACGAACGCGTCGATAGCGTTATCGTAATCGTGGTCGTAATAATAAGAATTACCCAGCTTATATAGCGCGCCTAAATTGCGACGATCGAGCTTGACCACCGTCTCGTAATCGTTAGCCGCCTCCGTATAATCATTTTGTTCGAAAAAAAGATCGCCGCGGGCCGTGTAAGCTGTCACAGTATTGGGACGAATCTCGATGATGGCTGTTAAAGCTTCGATCTGAGCGGCCGTATCTCCCTTTTTGGCCGCTACCGCCGCCGCCTGCGAGTAGTAGGTAACCGCTTTATCGGAGAAACCCTGCGCATGGAAACATCTTGCCTTGCCCTGAATAGCCCAGAGGTCTTTCGAGTTTTTGGCCAGTACTTTATCGTAGTATCTTAAAGCCTCGTGGTAATTGCCGGAAACCTCGTTTTGATACGCCAGCTCGCCATCGGTCTTTTTCTTTCCCTTGCTCACCTTTGATAAGGCGAAATCGTAGGATCGGGTCTTACCGGCTTTGACCGTTATATTGCGTGATTTTGTCTTATACCCTTTTTTTTTAACCGAGAGTATATACTTCCCCGGTTTGACATTGTAGTTATTAGATCCTTTTCCCATACTCTTATCATCAAGATATGCCTTGCTGTCCCCGGGGCTTACCGATAGCTTTAAAATACCGTGATCGATCTCTCTTTTAACCGGCGCGCTCGCTTTCTCCACTTTGACTGCAGGTTGAGATTTATTTGGTTTATATGATATCGGTTTCGACTCGAACAGGGTGAAAGTCGTGATCTCGTTATCGATTACGGCGATCCGTTCCTCGGATACCGGTTGGCCGTCCTCTAATAGCTGAATGGTATACAATCCCGAAGCGAGCCCGTCGAACATGAAAAAACCGGCTTGGTCGGTTGTTACCGACTTATTGTTTTCCACCAGTCTCACAACCCTGTTCGGGAGATGTCGGTTGCCGGAGCTTCCCATCACAATTCCGATAAGCTGGCCGTTGCCCAGGGGAATGAAGCCTCCAAAATAAGCAACAAACAAAGCAAATATCACTGCCGCCGCGGCGATTATCCCTATGGTTTTCGTCCTGTTATTAAGCTTGGGACGAACCTCGAATAAGCGCTCTCCGATCCGAACCTCGTCGCCGGGGAAAACCTTGGTGCCCCCCGTTAGAACGAGATTTTCACCGGAAAGCAGGATTATCCCCTTGGATCGAGCAACCCGGGGCATATCGATCGCCGGTATTTTTTTGGTACCGGGTTGGCTCATGCTAACCGAAGGGACTAATTTGTTCGTTTTATTTTCAAGCTTAATTTTTTTGGTCGCCGATACTTCGTTGACCTCCCTGGTTATCGGGGCAGCGGTTTTTATTCCCACGGTCGGTTGTTCGTCGTATACCGGTGTCGATGGACTCGAAAAATCAGGTTTTTTGGGTTCAGGCTGGACCGGAGCGTCAAAATCCGACGATGATCCCATATCTGTTTCAATTTTAAACAAATCGAAATCGTCATCGCTGTTTGCGTCAGGCTCCCCAAGCGAGGTTTCCTGGCGCGGGGGTTCTTCTTCCGATTTTTCCAAACAGGGAGCGTCCTGACCGCTGTTCATTATGAAATCTATCGGGTCCGAAAGATCCAGCTTATCATCATCGTATTCTGAGGAAGGAGTCGAGTCGTTTTCGGGATACGGATATCCCGAATCACTCCCTGCCGAAGGGACAGCGCTCCCGTCTGCTAATGGCTGCTGGCAGCCGCCGCAGAAAATCGTGTCTTCTGCGATATTATCCATACCACAATTTTTACAAATCATTCAATCGCCTCCGCTAATGGCCTCTTTTATTCGGCGCAGATTAATATAAATCGGTATCTTACATAAATGTAATCGGATATTATCTCCCACCTCTTTAGATTTTAGGTAAATCTGGCATCTAAAAAGGGGATAACTGGTGGTTTTTGTCATTTTACCCGATTTCGGTACTCGATAATGGTAGACATTTGAACTTGCTTTATAGGAGAATTATGGTATCTTTTTTCAAGCGGTATGAGAATGAAAATGACATTTTTGGGATTCTTAATCCTGGCCCTGATTACGATAGGCGAAAAGGACCTGTATTCCGGAAAACATGTCCGGAATTCGGGGGAATGCACAATCGGGGTTTTCTCGGGCCGGGCTACTGCCGACGGCCGTCCATTGCTTTGGAAAAACAGGGATGTAACCAGAGATATACAGAAATTCTGCTATTACGAGCCATCGCGGGAAAGCGACCGGCTATACGCTTATATCGGTAACTGCTATTCAGAGGATACCACAAGGGTGTATATGGGGCTAAATGAAGTCGGCTTCGGTATTATAAACTCCAATTCGTACAATCTGGGGGATAGTTTGCCCGATGGTGTCGACGACGGTATTCTTCTACGTATGGCTCTCGAACGATGCCGAACGATCGAGCAATTCGAGGATCTGCTTGAATTAACCGCGGAAAAGGGAAGAAGAGACTGCTGGAATATAGGGGTCTTCGATTCCGATGGAAATACGGCCCTGTACGAATGCTCGAATTTCGATTATGTAAAATTCGACGCCAACGATCCGGTACAAACCCCCGACGGTATCATTCTCAGGGCCACATATGGTCTATCCGGTGGAGATAATGATCGTGTCGGCGCGGAACGTTTAAAAAGAGCTAATGTTCTCGTCCGCGAAAGAAATAATGAAATTCCGCTCGACGCAGAATTTGTATTTCGTGAGCTTTCAAGGGATCTGGCTAATCCTATCGATAATCCCTATCCGCTTCCGTATTTAGGCCGTCAGAATAACAGACCGCCCGGCTTTATTCTCACTCGTAATATCACGATTAATCGAAATAACTCCCGATCCTGTATGGTTATTCGTGGCAACAGGCCGGATGAAGATCCCAGGCTGTCAACCGTTTTCTGCTCAATCGGACCGCCGGTTTTAACGGTAGCCTATCCGCTCTGGGTCGGTTCCCGGGAAGTGCCTGCCGTTATGAATATAGGGACAACGATTCCCATGTATTCGATCGTTCAACAGCACATGTCCAACCTGTATCCCATGAGTAAAGATCCATTATACCTTAACAGTCATTACCTTCTCGGACCCGACGGCGAGGGAATTTACAATTACACTCTTCCCCTGGAAAGAGAGGCTTTTCGACTTGCTAACCACTTTGTCGATCAATGGTATGATGATGTCCCCCCCCCCTCGGAATTTGCCCATGCTCAGAACGCGATCGCCGAGGTTATTTACGATGCTTTCGAGGCGATACCGTTGGGCAGGCGCGACGATTTCCCACCAGAAAATTACTCGCTTAGGGATATAGAAAATTACCCCAATCCGTTTAATACCCAGACGACCATACATCTGAACAATTTCGACAGGCGGGAACCTGTTAAAATCGTCATATTCGATATTATGGGGCGCATGATAAAGCAATTCGATATCTCCGACCGCGAAAATGATTTTTTGATCTGGGATGGTACCGATTCGGAAAATTCCCCGGTAACATCGGGAATCTACTTAATAAGAGCTGAAAATTCCGGCCGATCCGTATCCACCAAGGCTCTTCTAATGAAATAGGTTCGGTCTCCCCTAAAGAACCGGACGAAAATAAATTATGTGTATGGGAAAATTAAAAAATCAAATTAAAATGTTAGCCCTGTTCATCGTTGTTTCATTATGCCTGGCTGAACCGGGCGGAGCCGATACCGATAGAACGGATAATATCGGCGAATGTACTATCGGCGTATTCACTCCGGATATTACAAATGACGGGCGTCCGTTACTTTGGAAAAACCGTGACGTTTCCAACGCCGATCAGAGATTTATATATTACGAATCGTATCAGCGCGACGATATAACGACAATCCCCTTTATCGGTAACGTCTATCGAGCGGATACCAGCAAGGTATATATGGGGGTCAACGCATCCGGATTCGCCATAGCCAACGCCGACTCATACAACCTCGAGGATACATTGTATAACCAGGGTATAACCGACGGCGCTCTGATGCGAATCGCGCTGGAGACTTGCTCCACCCTGGAGGATT